>NZ_JADHVT010000144.1 GCF_016783915.1 Acidovorax sp. | reverse complement strand
TGGCGGGGTCGATGGCGGCTATGGAGCCCAGCACCGATGCCGCATCCATTTCAGTCCGCGCACTGATCGCTGGCGCCATGGCTGCCATCGAGAGTGGAAGCGACAGCGTGGCCGGGCATGGCGGTTTGCCCAAGTCGGCGGGTACGCTTGCTGCAGTGGAGACCGGCGCCGACAGCATGGCCGCGAGCGGTGCGGCCCTGGTCAGTGCGTTGCTGGCCGCCATCGAGGCTGGGGAAGACACTGCAGCCATCGCTGGGCAGATTGCCGCAGGCGGCGTGCTGGCGGTTTTCGAGGCTGGCCATGACGTGTTCGCGGCCATCGAATCCGCGCCGCCTCTTGACCCAAGCCGCACGCTGGTGGTGTCAATTGAAGACAGAACGCTTCGCGTTGCTGCTGAAACCCGCCTGTTGTCGGTAGCGCGCGAGGTCCGCGTGGCGGGCGTGGCTGCAGAGGATCGGACGCTTCTCGTATCCGCATAGCCAGAGCGCTGAAATCATTCCCCCCCAGTAGGGTTCGACCCGCAGGCGCATGCCCGGAACACTCCGGGCTCATGAAAACAGCATTTGTCGCAGCCAGCTTTACTGCCGCCCAGCATAGGGTTGGTGGAAGTGGGCATGCGCCGGAATGATCCACTGTCATGAAAACTGAAACCCTCGAAGCCATCGGCGCAGCTGGGAACAAGGCCACGATCCTCGGGGGTTCTGTTGCTGTCGCCGGGAAGTTGTCTGCCGCTGATCTGGCGGCCTATGTTGGTGCTGCAGTTGCAGTCATCGGCCTGCTCATCACCTGGTTCTACAAACGCGAGGCGAACAAGCGCCAAGCTGCAGATGACCGCCGCCGGGAAGCCGAACACCAGCGCCGCGAGGCTGAGCGTGATATGCGCATGCAGCTGATGCGTACCAGTGGCGTGCCGGTATTCCACCGCGACACTGATCTGGGCGATCTGGGAGCCGACGAGTGAGCCGCGTCCCCGCCCAACTGCGCACCAGCCTTGCCGCCCTGGTCATGCTGCTGGGCGCCAGTGGCGGGGCCTACTACCTGGACGAGGCCGCTACCCGCGAGGCCAACACCAACGCCTACATCCAGGCCGTGGCCGCAGACCCCCAGGTGTCGGACAGCATCCGCATTGCCATGGTGATGGCCAGCTACTACGAATCCAGCAACCGCCACATCGGCGTGCCCTACGTGGACAAGCTGGGCAAGGGCCAGCCGCTCACCGTCTGCAATGGCCTGACCGGGCCCGAGGTGGTGGCGGGCCGCACATACACCCCTGCCGACTGCTACCGGCTGGAGAAGCGCCGGTACATCGGCTACGAGGTCGAAGCCAAGCGCCTGCTGACTTACTGGGACAGCTACGACCCGTTCCAGCAAGCCACCTTCCTCGACTTCCTGCACAACAAGGGCGAGGGCAATTTCATCGGCAGCACCATGCGACGCAAGGCCAATGCCGGGGACTGGGAAGGCGCCTGCCGCGAAAACACGCGCTGGAACCGTGGAACGGTGCAGGGCGTTTCCACCGTGCTGCCAGGCCTGCAGCTGCGCGGCGATGCCAACGGCGAAATCTGTACGTCTTGGCGCCTTGGAGTTCATAAATGATTTGCTTTGTACGCATTTCATTCTGTTTGCTCATTTCATGTATCACGGGTTGCACTGTGATCCCCACCGGCGCCGCCAACAGCGCCTGTGAACTGTTGAACACGGCTTCCCAAGAAGCTGATCTGGCGCCCGCCTGGTATCTGCGCGCAGGTGAGGTGCTGGAAGCCTGCGGCCAGGACCGCGCGAAGGTCGATGCTGCTGCCCGAGCCTGCTATGCCGAGGTCCGCAACGGTTACCGCGACAGCAAGGAATGCGAGGCCATGCCGTGAACCTCACCCTCATCACCCACCTGATCGCCGCGGTGGTGGCCGCTGCAGCAGCCTGGTTCTACCAGGGCGCGCAGATGGATGCGGCCGTGGCCAAGCTCAAAGCCGAGCACTCAGCGCAGGAGTCGGAACGCCACCGCGTTGCGCTGGATGACGCCCGCGCCACCTTCCGCAAGGGCGAGATCCACGCCCGCAACCAACAGGAGATAGCCGATGCCCACGCTGCCCAAGAAAAGCGCCGTCTTGCTCGCCTTGCTGATGCCGCTGCTGACGGTGAGCGGCTGCGCAAACAAGTCACCGAATACGCCGCCACCTGTGGTGGGGGAGAAGGCGACAGCCCAGCCGTTGCCCTCCAGCGTTGCCGGGATCGCGCCGCCACCCTCGGGGTTCTATACGGAGAAGCTGACAGCCAGGCGGAAGCGTTCGCAGGAGCTGCTGAACAGCACGCCGATGAAGTCCGCACCCTGATGCGCGTGATCCAGAACGACCGCACCCTGCTGCCACCGCCTGGTGGCCTGGGACTCAAAGCGCCGCCCCGGCCGGATGCCGGGCCAACTCCCTGAGAACACCATGACCTCTACTGTCATAAAGCCCACCGTGGGCCGCAAAGTTTGGTATCGCCCATTCGGGCACAACCGCACGCAACTTGGTGTATGGGATGACGACCAGCCGTGCGATGCGACTGTCACCTACGCATGGCATGACCGCATGGTGAACCTGCACGTCATTGGTCCATCTGGTGCCGTGCACCAGTTCAATTCCGTACAACTGCTGCAGGCAGGCGACCCTGTGCCTGCGGGCATCGAACACGGTGGTTACGCCGAATGGATGCCCTACCAGCAGGGGCAGGCACGCAAGGATGCTGCAAGCACAATCCCGCCGCACCAGCAGCGCGTGATTGATGAGAAGGCCGCCCGTGACGGCGAAATCACCCGCCTCAATGCCTTCATCGGTGGTAATCCCGTGTTCACCACCTTGCCAACCGACGAACAGGCCCGCCTGCGCCGCCAGCTCGATGTGATGCGCGAGCTGTCCGTGATCCTGGGCGAGCGCATCGCGGCTTTCTAACCTCCACCCCAAAGAGCACACCATGACCCAATTCCGCAAGAAGCCCGTCGTCATCACCGCCATCACCTTCGACCAGCTGGTGGCCCACGGCATCGAGCGATGCAAGGCCGAAGGCCGTGAGTCGAACATCGTGAATGGCATGCCCTGGTCGTTCAGCTACGCGGGCCACCCGATCACCCATGAAAACGACGACTGCTACCTGATCCCGACTCTGGAAGGCACCATGAAGATGGGCCGCGACGACATGCTCATCACGGGCGTGAAGGGGGAGGTTTACCCGTGCAAGCGAGACATTTTCGAGGCCACCTACGATTCGGCGCCTGCTGATCTGGAGAGCGAGATCCAGGCCAAGGCCGACAAGGGCCCGCGCGTGACGCCAGCTGCGCTGCAAGCCGAAATCGTCAGCGAGCACTATTTCACGGCTGCTGAAGGCTGCGCAGGCGCGTGCAACATGAATGTGCGTCCTGATGGCTGGGCGACGCCGCTCAATCTCCTAACGTTCTGCGTCCTGGTCTTGCGCAACGGCTTCACCGTGGTGGGACACAGCGCCTGCGCCAGCCCGGAGAACTACAACAAGGAAATCGGGGAGCGCATCGCCCGCGAGAACGCAGAGCGCGAAATCTGGCCCCTCCTGGGCTTCCGTCTGCGCGACGAGCTGGCCCGCCCGGTGCTCACCGACGCAGATGCTGCTGCTGACCTGGCCGGCACCCCGCGCCCTGACAACCCAACTGCAGATGCCGCTGACTTCCTGGCCAGCGTCAAAGCCTGCGACTTGTCGGGCGATGCTCCCTGCGAGGCCTGCCAGTAGTCCGTGCCTCACTAATGAGAAAGCCCCGCCGCAGTGATGCGGGCGGGGCTTTTTACATTTCTGGGTCGTGTTCGTAAGCCCAGTTCTCGGCGGCCTCCGGTGAAGGGTGCGGCCCGTGAAAAGCCGCAATTGGCCTCTTGTCATCACCCCACGACTGGCCATCCCAAAACGCGGATGAGGGAGACATTCCTTCGTTTTCATCCCAGCAAATGACCACGGCGTACCATCCCTTGGGGCCTGTAGGGTTGGCGCGCGACCACGTAAATTCAGCGCTTGTCATTCCATGCTTCCCTTGTGTGTTCTACGCCCCGAACATGGGCGCAAGAGTTTCTAGGCAGCCGGCATCTTGTCGAAGTCGGCCAGTGGCATTTCGGTGCCGTCATGCGCCACCAGCACGCCGGCCGTCGTGGCTGACACCTCCACCGGGCGGTCATTGAACTTGCCCACCTCGGGGGCGTATCCAGGTATGGAGACACCCCCATACAACTGCGTCAGCCGCAGGTCATCGGCCTGCTTCTGGGTTAGGACCAGCTTCTGCGGCCTCGTTCCTGGGTACTTGATCCAGTGCACGCGGAAGGCATTCGACACTCTGCGGTGCAGTTCGGCCATGCCTGGGTGGTGTGGGGGGAGGTCAACGATGTTTTGGGCTGCCATGGCGGGAGATTGTCCACGGTACAGAGGGTGTGCCCCGGCTTACGCCACCCTGCGCAGCCGGACCACGTTCGCCTCACCATCGCGGCCGGGTGGGGCGCTGTTCTCACAGCTCACCAGGTAGTCAGCCCACAGTTTGAGGGCCCGGCGGCGCTCCGGTATTTCCTCCCGCACGTCGTAGACCCCCTCCATGCCCTTGAGCGCATGGTTCAGGGCAATCTCGGAGATTTCGCGCGACACCCCCATGTTCATCAGGTGGCCTTTGGCCGTGCTGCGCGTGTCGTGGGGGGTGAATTTGCGGATGTCCATGTCACCGCGCTCAAACGCGCGCCGCAGTGCTGCCCAAAGGGTTGTGCGCCCGATAGGCACATCGCCCAGCTCTTTGGAGCGGTCGGCGCGGCGAGTGGGCAGCACGTACACGGAGTCGCCAGACAAGGCGATCAGCTCGTGGAACCAGTCAACGACGACCGGGGCGAGGGGCACCAAAAAGCCCGCGCGGGTTTTGACGGACTCTGCAGGCACCCACCAGGTGCCCGCTTCCAGATCCAGGTGTTCCTTCTTGGCCTTGACCAGCTCCACCCCGCGCACGCAGGTGGCCAGCAGGATGCGAAAGGCCAGGGCGTTCTCGCGGCCGATGAAGTCAATGCCCGGCAGCAGGGACTGCAGCTCCTTGTTCTCCAGCATGACGCGCTGGCGTGTCTTGGGGCGGGGGCCCTTGATTGCGGACAGCTTGATGCCGGTACAAGGGTTTGCCGCAATGAGTGTCAGCCCGCAGGCGTGGTCGAGAACCTTGGAGATAGAGGTGAGCAGCCGCTTTGTCATCAGCCACGTCCGGCCGCTCTCTTTGAGGACTTTCACGACATCAATGCTCGTTACCTTGTCCACCTGCCAGGAACCCAGGCGCGGCAGGATTACCTGGTCGATGTCGGCATTGCGGTAGTAGATGGTGTCCTCGGCGAATACATCCGGGCGGAGCACCTTCTCTCGATAGTCGGCAACCAGTTCGCGCATGGTCCATGCTGCTGCGGTGCGCGATTTGCGCTCCTGCTTTTCGGCTGCCGGGTCCGCGCCGCCATCGATGGATGCACGCAGAGCGCGGGCTTTCTCCCGGGCCGCCGCGAGTGTCACGTCCGGGTAGCTGCCGATGGTCAGCTCGCGCCGCCGCCCGCCCTGCACGCGATACCGAAGCACCCAGGTTGCGGTGCCGCCTTTGGAGAGGGTGAATGTCAGCCCATCGCCATCCGACTTGGCGACCGCCTCACCTTTTGAGATCCAGCGCTTGATCTGTATATCGGTGAGCGTGTGACTGATTTTGGGCATCGGCAGTCCTTTTTTTGGGTAGCTAGGAGTGTAGCTACCCACCTGGCTACCCGTAGCTCATGCGCCAATGAGAATCAGCATGATACGTTGTGAGTCAAAAAACCCAATGAAAACAACGGCTTGCGATGCGGTCTGAGACGTTGTGACCCACTCTGAAACACTAATTGAAATTCCAGGTGGCAATTTGCATGGTTTTTGGCCGGTAGCGCTAGTGGATCATGCGCCAGCAGCTATCAAAATGTGAGTGAATGAGGGAAGGGCTGAAGCGTCAGGCGCGGCGCACACGGGTCACAAAGCTGAACGGGAGCCCGTTGGTGCTCACGTGGTGCTCGCGGGCGGTTTCTACCCATTCTGCGCCCAGCACGGGGGCATAGGCATCGCCGTCAAAGTCCTGCGCGATCTCCGTGACCTCCACGCAGTCTGCCAGGGGCAAGGCCTCGGCATAAATCTGCGCGCCGCCAATGATCCACACGGTCTTGCCAGCGTCGCACTGTGCCAGGGCCTCGGCCAGGCTGCCCGCGCGGTGGGCGCCCTCGGCCTGCCAGTCGGCCTGGCGCGTCACCACGATGTTGGTGCGACCGGGCAGGGGGCGAAAACGTGGCGGCAGCGAGTCCCAGGTCTTGCGGCCCATGACCACGGGGCAACCCTGAGTGAGCTGCTTGAAGTGCGCCATATCCTCCGGCAGGTGCCAGGGCAGGCGATTGTCCTTGCCGATGACGCCGTTGGCCGCGCGGGCGTAGATGAGGTGCAGGGGCATGGGGCTCGCTCGGTGTGTGAGTGGGGAGGGGATCAGATGTGCAGGAACGCCAGCGCGCCCACACCCAGGCCCACGGCGGCCACGCCGTACATGCCGTATTCCAGCCACTTCTTCTTGGTCAGCAGCGCAATCGCGGCCAGGGCAATCGCCACCTGCAGCGCGGTGGTGGCCTGGGCCCAGCGGTGGTGCTGGTGCATCTGGGCCTCACTTTGCTGGTCGAAGGCGTGGGCATCGGCCTCCAGCTTTTCGGCCGCGGTCTTGATCTCGTTCTTCTCTTTTTCGTAGCGGTCGATCTTGGCCTGGTATTTGACCTTCTCGGCTTCGGCAGGGGTCAGGTCACGGGCCAGCTCGGCCAGGCTTTGTTTGGTGCTTTTGGACTGGAAGTAATTCCACTGGTTGGAGGCCTCGGTCTTCTTGATGGCCGCATCGTTCTTCATCAGGCCCGCATTGGCCTGGGTGGCGCCGCCCATGTAGGCAAAGATGGCACCCACCGTGGCCACGATGGCCGTGAACATGGCGATCTTGTTGGTGGACGAGCCGCCGCCATGGTCCGCGCCGTGGTGCGCAGCATCGTGGCCGTGGGTGGCATGTTCGACCGCGTGGTCGTGGGGGCCATGTACGTGGAATCCGCCGGAAGACATAGATAGAAGCTCGTTGTATTGGTTATGGGTGAAAGCGGGGCCTGTGCCGCTGGCTGGCTGGTGCAGTGGTCAGACTGCCACGGGCGCCTTGATGGCAGGGTGGCACTGGTAGTCCACCACTTCAAAGTCTTCGTACTCGTAGTCGAAGATGCTGTCGGGCTTGCGTTTGATGTTCAAGACCGGGTAGGGGTAGGGCGTACGCGCCAGCTGGGCCTGTACCTGCTCGTGGTGGTTGCTGTAGATGTGGCAGTCGCCGCCCGTCCAGATGAAGTCGCCCACATCCAGGTCGCACTGCTGGGCCACCATGTGGGTCAGCAGTGCATAGCTGGCGATGTTGAAGGGCACACCCAGAAAGATGTCTGCGCTGCGCTGGTACAGCTGGCAGCTCAGCGTGCCGCGCCCGCCGGGTTCTTGCGCCGGGGCCACGTAGAACTGGAAGAACGCGTGGCAGGGCATCAGCGCCATCTTGTGCAGCTCGGCCACGTTCCAGGCGCTCACGATGATGCGGCGCGAGTCGGGGTTGGTTTTCAGCGTTTTGATCACGTCGCTGATCTGGTCGATGTGCCCGCCGTCCGGCGTGGGCCAGCTGCGCCACTGCACGCCGTACACCGGACCCAGGTCGCCATCCTCGCGCGCCCACTCATCCCAAATCGTGACGCCGCGCTCTTTCAGCCAGTTGTTGTTGCTGGAGCCCGTCAGGAACCACAGCAGCTCCTGGATGATGGACTTGAGGTGCACCTTCTTGGTGGTGACCAGCGGAAAGCCCTCTTTCAGGTCAAACCGCATCTGGTGGCCAAACACGCTCTTGGTGCCGGTGCCCGTGCGGTCCGATTTGTCCACGCCGTGGGTGAACACGTGGCGCATGAAGTCTTCGTACTGGGAGCGCACGGGGCGGGAGGCGGTGGCAAAGGCTTGTGTCATGGGGGAGGGCAAAGGGCTCATCACAGAGGGATTGGAGCGAGGCACTGGTACTGCATCCGTCCATACAGGGGCAGGTGCACGCAGTAGCGCTGCAGGATTTTATGCGGCCCGGTATGGGTTTCTCATGGCCAAGAACGCAATGTGCTGGTAGTGCAGAAAGGATAAGCCTTTGCAGCTATGTATTTTGTAGCGAACAGTGAGAGGCTGCAGCGTCTGTAGCCCCCGGAGTGGATGAGGATAGATACCCAATTGACATGACTAGGTAGAAATCCTGATTAGATGGTGCAAATTAGTATCTTTGCAGGAGCTGGGAGTACCAATCCGGCATGGCAGCATCGGTATCGTTCAGTCCGTCAATGCCCTGTATGCCTGCGTGTGGCGTTGAACGGCAGATTCCATACCAATACCGAAGGAGACATTCCGATGCCACATTCCCCCCGTGTTGCCGCCCCCCGGCGCCTGACCCTGGCCGTTGCGCTGGCCGCCACTTTGACCATATCGCTGTGCGGCGCTGCCAGTGCGCAGACCGAGCTGGTCATTGCCACCGTGAACAACGGCCACATGATCGAGATGCAAAAGCTCAGCAAGAACTTCGAGCAGGCGAACCCCGACATCAAGCTCAAGTGGGTCACGCTGGAAGAAGGCGTGCTGCGCCAGCGCGTGACGACCGACATCGCCACCAAGGGCGGCCAGTTCGATGTGATGACGATCGGCATGTACGAAGCGCCCATCTGGGGCAAGAAGGGCTGGCTGCAGGAGCTGAAAACCGACGCGGCGTACGACGTGGACGACCTGCTGCCCGCCGTGCGCAATGGCCTGACCGTGGATGGCAAGCTGTTCGCCGCCCCGTTTTATGGCGAAAGCTCCATGCTGATGTACCGCAAGGACCTCGCCGACAAGGCTGGTGTGCAGGTGCCCGAGCGCCCCACCTGGCCGCAGATCAAGGACCTGGCCGCCAAGATGCACGACCCCAAGAACGGCGTGTACGGCATCTGCCTGCGCGGCAAGCCGGGCTGGGGCGACAACATGGCCTTTCTGACCACACTGGTCAACACCTTCGGTGGTCAGTGGTTCGATATGCAGTGGAAGCCACAGCTCGAATCCAAGCCCTGGAAGGAAGCCATCACCTTCTACGTGGACCTGCTCAAGAGCTATGGCCCGCCCGGCTCTGCAGCCAACAGCTTCAACGAAATCCTGGCGCTGACCAATTCCGGCAAGTGCGGCATGTGGGTGGACGCGACCATTGCGGCATCGTTCGTGGCCGACCCCAAGCAGTCCAAGGTGGCTGACCAGATGGCCTTTGCCCAGGCGCCCACCATGAACACGCCCAAGGGCGCCAACTGGCTGTGGTCGTGGAATCTGGCGATCCCCGCAGGGTCAAAGAAGGTGGATGCTGCGCAGAAGTTCATCACCTGGTCCACCAGCAAGGACTACATCCAGCTCGTGGCCAAGACCAACGGCTGGGCCAATGTGCCCACCGGCACGCGCAAGAGCACGTATGCGTCGCCAGAGTTCCAGAAGGCCGCGCGTTTTGCCGCCGCAGAGAAGACCGCCATCGACTCGGCCAACCCCACGGATTCGACCTTGCCCAAGAGCCCGTACGTGGGTGTGCAGTTCGCGGCCATTCCGGAGTTCCAGGCCATCGGTATCGCCGTGGGCCAGCAGATGAGTTCTGCGCTGGCAGGCAAGACGACGGTGGACGCGGCACTCAAGGCCGGCCAGGTGGCGGCTGACCGCGAAATGAAGAAGGCCGGCTACTACAAATAGGCAAGCACCCATTGGGCTACTGCGCGGCCCGATCTGGGGGCGGTGTTCCTCGCCGTACGGGAGTACGACTGCGGTACAGCACCCCCACCTCGGGCCGCTCGCTACGCCCACTGGGCGCTTGCCTCACTGCGCTGTGTAAGTCTGTATCGGAATTCCCATGAACCGCCGCCTGCTCCCCCGTCTGCTGCTCACGCCTGCCATGGCCACGCTCTTCCTGTGGATGATCGTGCCGCTGGTGATGACGATCTACTTCTCGCTCATCCGCTACAACCTCATGCAGCCGGACCAGACGGGCTTTGCCGGGTTGGAAAACTTTGAGTACTTCGTCACCGACCCATCGTTTGGCACGGCGGTGGTCAATACGCTGCTGCTGCTGGGCAGCGTCATTCTCATCACGGTGGTGTTCGGCATTGCGATTGCGCTGCTCATCAACGAGCCGTTTGCGGGCCGGGGCATCGTGCGGGTGCTGTTGATTTCGCCGTTTTTCGTCATGCCCACGGTGAACGCGCTGATGTGGAAGAACATGATGATGAATCCCATCTACGGCGTGCTCGCCCAGGTGTGGATGTTCTTTGGCGCAAAGCCGGTGGATTGGCTCACGGACCACCCGTTGTTCTCGGTGATCGTCATGGTGTCGTGGCAATGGCTGCCGTTTGCCACGCTGATCTTCATGACGGCATTGCAGAGCATGAACCACGAGCAGCTCGAAGCCTCGCGCATGGACGGCGCTAACTATCTGCAGCAGCTGCGCTACCTGTATGTGCCGCACCTGGCGCGCTCGGTGGCCGTGGTGGTGATGATCGAACTCATCTTTTTGCTCAGCATCTTTGCCGAGATCTACACCACCACGGGTGGCGGGCCGGGCGATGCGAGCACCAACGTCACCTTCCTGATCTTCAAGCAGGCACTGCTCAACTTCGACGCGGGCGTGGCCTCGGCAGGTGCGCTGTTCGCTGTGTTGCTGGCCAATATCGCGGCGGTGTTTCTGATCCGCATGGTCGGCAAGAACCTTGACAAGTAAGACGGGGCAACGCTCATGACAACGACAAAACGACGCCGCTCCAACTTCCCGCTGGGCCTGCTGGCCCTGCGCACCGCCGCTGCCTGGGGCGTGGCCCTGCTGCTGTTTTTCCCGCTGGGTTGGCTGTTCCTCACGGCGTTCAAGACCGAGTTGCAGGCCATCGCCGTGCCGCCGCAGCTGTTCTTTGTCCCCACGCTCGAAAACTTCCACGAGGTGCAGGAGCGCAGCGACTACTTGCTGTACGCCAAGAATTCGGTCATCACCAGCGTGGTCTCTACCCTGGTGGGGCTGATGCTGGCTGCGCCTGCGGCCTACGCCATGGCCTTCTTCAAGGGCAAGTACACCAAGGACATCCTCATGTGGATGCTCTCGACCAAGATGATGCCCGCCGTGGGCGCGCTGGTACCCATCTATGTGCTGGCGCAAAAGAGCCACCTGCTCGATACGCAGCTTGCGCTCATCATCGTGTTCGCGCTGTCCAACCTGCCCATCATGGTCTGGATGCTGTATTCGCACTTCAAGGACATCCCGCGCGAAATTCTGGAAGCCGCGCGCATGGACGGCGCCACGCTGTGGCAGGAGGTGCGCTTGGTGCTGCTGCCGCTGGGCATGGGCGGGCTCGCGTCCACCGGCCTCTTGTGCCTGGTGCTGTCATGGAACGAGGCCTTCTGGAGCCTGAACCTGAGCGCTGCCAAGGCGGGCACGCTGGCCACGCTGATCGCGTCGTACTCCAGCCCCGAGGGCCTGTTCTGGGCCAAGTTGTCTGCAGCGTCGCTCATGGCCATTGCGCCCATTGTGGTGTTTGGCTGGTTCAGCCAGAAGCAGCTGGTGCAGGGCCTGACGTTTGGCGCCGTGAAGTAACGCGCAGCTTTCCTATCCAACGCAATCAAGTTTTCAGGAACCAGATTCCATGGCCTACCTTCAACTGCGCGGCATCGAGAAATTCTTTGGTGAACACCGCGCCATCAAGGGCATCGACCTCTCCATCCAGAAAGG
>NZ_JADHVT010000143.1 GCF_016783915.1 Acidovorax sp. | reverse complement strand
AGGCGAGCTGCACTACAGCAAGGCTTACGACGCCCCCTCGCACCGCGACCCGACGCGCACGCGCCTGGCGGGTGAGGCCATCCACCACATGTGGCTGCGCGTGACCGTGAACCGCCAGCTGGTGGTGCAGGCGGTGGATGTGGCCATGGATTCGCACCCGCTCAAAGGCTGCACCGAGGCCCAGGCGGCGCTGCAGCGCATGGTGGGCTGCAGCATGGCACGCGGCTGGCGCCAGGCCATCCAGAAGCACCTGGGCGGTGTGGAAAGCTGCACACACCTGCGCGAGCTGCTGTTCAACCTGGCCACGGCGGCGTTCCAGTCGGTGCCTGCGGTGTTTGCCGCCAGCCACCCCGACGAGCCGCCGCGCCACCTGGGTCAGTGCACGGGGTGGGACTTCAACGGCAACGGCGTCAAAGAGTTCTTCCCCCAGTTCTATGGCCGGGAGCCCAAGGCTCCCGCCCCGGCAGCCCCTACGGCCCCTGCCACTGAAATTTCAGCCCCATCGGGCGCTAGCGCTAGTTGAACATGCGCTGGTAGCTATCAATTTTGATACATCACCACAACCCATCGGAGACACCCATGCGTGTGCAGAACAAATCCATCATCGTCACCGGCGCTGGCAACGGCATTGGCGAAGGCATCGCCAAGCGCCTGGCCGCTGAAGGCGGCAAGGTCATCGTCAATGACATCAACGAGGTGGGCGGCCAGCGTGTGGTGGCCGAGATCACGGCAGCCGGCGGCACCGCCGCTTTCTTCAAAGCCGACGTGACGAAGTCCGCCGAAGTGAAGGCGATGGTCGACGAAGCCGTGCGCCTGTACGGCCGCCTGGACGTGGTGGTGAACAACGCAGGCTGGACGCACCGCAACCGCCCCATGCTCGAAGTGAGCGAGGACGAGTTCGACAAGGTCTATGCCATCAACATGAAGAGCATCTACCTGAGCGCCATCCACGCCGTGCCCGCGCTGCGCCAGGCGGGGGGCGGAAGCATCATCAACATCGCCTCCACCGCCGGGCTGCGCCCGCGCCCGGGCCTCACCTGGTACAACGGCTCCAAGGGCGCCGTCATCATCACCAGCAAGTCCATGGCCGCTGAGTTGGGCCCCGACAACATCCGCGTGAACTGCATCAACCCCGTGTTCAACCCCGACACCGGCCTGGCCGCCGAGTTTGCGGGCGGCCCGGTGGACGATGCGCGCCGCGCCAAGTTCCTGGCCACCATTCCGCTGGGCCGCTTCTGCACCGCGCTGGACGTGGCCAACGCCGCGCTGTACTTGGCGAGCGAAGAGGCGTCGTTCATCAGCGGTGTGTGCATTGAGGTGGATGGCGGGCGCTGCGTTTAAGTCAGCAAGCAAACAAACAGGCGTCGCGGCATGCTCTGCAGCAGCCACCACGCCCCTTTTTGAGCGGCCCAATCCGCACTGGGGCAGTGCGGATTGATTTGACGGTGCAGGCCCTGCTGCCTATAGTGCCGCCGATGTTTGCGAGCAACTCTCCCGCCACAGCCGCCAGCGCGACCGCGCCGCTGCGCCGTGGCGCGCGCTCGCAGGCCACGCTCCAGGCGGGTGACTGCGCTCTCTGCACCCTCGCTGCAGATTCCTGAGCCCGGCGACACCCCCTCCCCTCCGCATTCTTTTCGCGCACCTCATGTCGCCGGGCCGCACACCCAGCGCCAGCTTGCGCCTTGGCAACCGCCGGGGCGCGGACGTCAGGAGTGTCCATGTCCCCGTTCCCTTCGGGCGAGATTTCGCTCGCCCCGTGCGCCCTTGCGCACAGACTGCCCGCCGATGAGGCCATCGCCAACGCGTCTGCCGCCACCGACATCACCCGCCACTTCATCCGCGCCAAGCGGCCTTGTACCGACGGTTACCGCTGGTACCTGCGCCGCCAGGAGGGCGCCAGCAACTACCAGGCGCTGCTGGACGACCTGGTGCGCGAAGGCCGCGTGGAAGACGCGTGCTGGATGCTGGACCAGTTCGGCCCCACCAACGATGTGCTGGAGGTGGACCACCTGGAGGCAGACGCGCTGGTGTTTGCGGGCAGCGTGCGCTGCCGGGGCCATGCCGATGTGGAGGGTGTGCTGCGCACCGGCCGCAGCCTGAGCGTGCTGGGCGGTCTGCGGGTGGGCGGTGCGCTGCGCGTGGGCGAAGACCTGCGCGTGGCGGGCGCGGTGCGCTGCGAGGGCAGCGCGCGGCTGCACGGCGATGCGCGCGTGGGCTGGTCCCTCACGGTGGCGCAGCGGCTGCAGTGCACAGGCAGCCTGCGTTTGGGCGGCGAGCTGGACTGCGGGGCTGCCGCCCACGTCGGTGGCCACTGCCGGGTGGCCCAGGATCTGCGGGTGGTGGGCGACCTTGGCTGCGACGGCGGCATCAAGGTGGGCGGGCATCTGCAAGCCGATGCCGCCGTGCAGGCCGCCCGGGGCGTGTGGGCCATGGGCGATGTGGACTGCAAGGGCCACCTGCAGGTGGGCTGGGGTGTGCGGGCCGGTGGTCACATCCACTCCGGAGGGGCCATCCGCGCGGGCGAAAGCCTGTGGGCGGGCGAAACCATTGCAGCGGGCGAGGCCTATGGTGTGTATGCAGGCCTGGTCGTGCCATTGCCCGACTGGCACCACAGCGCCCAGGTGTGCGCCCGCGAACAGCCAGCGCGCCTGCTGAGCGGCTGCTGGACCGGGGGCACGGGGAGCACGCCATGATGGCCAGCGCCCTTTGCCTGCCTGGCCATGCCACCACCACCGAAACCACCAAGGCATCGACCAGCCCCGGCCTGCTGGGCCGATGGGCCCGGTGGCTGACCGAACTGCGCATCGACGTGGACCTGTCGGGCCGCGACATCCAGCGCGAGTTCGATGCGCTGTACGACCGCATTCGCACCAACCACCGCACGCGCGATGCGATGCAGCCGCTGCCCCTGCATCTGCGCGGGCTGGTGTTCCGCCTGCGCGAGGCCGATGGCGAATATTTTGTGTACGCCATCGACCCGCTGCGCAACCGCATCGTGGCCTACACCGTGTTCAACCGGCTGGTGGAGGTGGACCGCCGCACCGACCGCCACCTGCGCGCGCCGCACACCAAGGTGGCGCACGGCTACCGGCGCATGGGCATTGCCACCGCCATCTACCGCTGGTGGCTGGACTCGGGCCGCAGCCTCATGACCGGCGCACGCCAGTCTGCCGGCGCGCACGGCCTGTGGATGGCCCTGGCCCGCGACTATGAGCTGGCAGCGGTCCGCATCGACGCGCACAAGCGCGTGCAGCACTTGCCGCTGCCCCCGCCGCCGGGATTTTTCGACGCGCTGGGCACGCGGCTGGTGCTGGTGGGGCGCGATTGCCGTTTGGCGGACTTCACGCAGCCTGCCGCCTGTGGCGGCCACTGACCGGATGCGCCCGCCCAGCCGTGCGGTGCGGCTCAGCCCAGCACCTCGCGCAGGGCGCCCTCGTAGAGACTGGTGAGCTTGTCCATCACGCCCAGCAGGCGTTCGCTGGTGGTCGCCACGGCACTGAGCCCTGCCTCATCGGCCGGGCGGCGCAGGGCCGAGTCGAAGAACAGCCACTGCGAGTCCGCCAGCTCCAGCTCGCTGCGGATGGCGGGAGTGGACACCGGCGCCGCTTTCAGCGTCTGCAGCGCCTGCCGGAAGTCGGCGGCGTCGGCCACCAGCTGCGCCTGCACCACCTTCGACTCCACCTTGGCCGCATTCAGAAAATAGTTCTTGGCCAGGCGCTGCGACAGCATGCGCTGGCGGCCCGCCAGGTTGACCAAGCGGGCGCTGGGGGCCTGTGCCATCTTCTCGATGGACTCGGTCACGGTCTGCGCAACCAGCAGCGTGCGGTCCGCCTGCTCGGACGCCGCAACGACCAGTGCGGTCTGGGTGGCCGGCGCCGCCGTCAACTGGTTGAGCAGGGCAAACTGCTTTTGCACATCGGCCAGTTGGCGCCCCACATCGGCGGGCCATTGCCCTGACTGCATGCCCCGGGCCAGCTCGTTGCTGCCGGACTGCACCATCTTGCGTGCCAGCCCCATCACGTCCACCGCAGCGCCCGGCAGCACCTGCAGGTACTGCTGGCAATAGGCCTTGGCCATGCGTTGCGACAGTGCACGGAACCAGCCCGCATAATTGATGGCCCCCGACAACCCCATCTGTGCCTGGGCCCCATTGGCCCAGGTGGGCAGCAGGATGCCCGCCGCCACCCATTGCACCGCCACACGGCGCTGGCATGGCATGGCGTCGGCGGAAAACCTGTTCAATACCTCGCGAACTGGCATGGGACCCCCTTGAAATCGGATGCACATATTGTTGCAACGCAGCATTTCGACACCCTGCGCCATATCAAACATCCCCCATCCGCTAGTCCCACACACGCGGAGACGCAGAACCCACCATCAGGGTCATTGGCAAGCAGGCCCACTGATGCGCACCAAACCTGACACACTGCGCCGTTCAGGAGACAAACATGTTGATACAACTGACCTATGCCAGCCGCACGTCCCGCGTGCTCGGCCCCGCGGACATCAAGGACATCTTGAGCGCGTCGCAGCGCAACAATGCCCGTGCGGGCATCACCGGTGCGCTGTGCCTGAACAATGGCATCTTCCTGCAGCAACTCGAAGGCGATCGTGCCGCTGTCAACGCGCTGTACCACCGCCTGCTCAAGGACACGCGCCACAAGGACACGGCTGTGCTGGACTTTGGCGAGATCCCTCACCGCCGTTTCACCAGCTGGTCCATGGGGCTTCTGGGCTCGGTGGACGCCAACCGGCAGCTTTTCCTGAAATACTCCAGCACCCCGGATTTCGACCCGTTCAGCATGAACACCTTGATGCTGCGCAGCTTCTTTGACGAGATCCTGCAGAACGTGCGTTGGCTGGAGTGAGAAAATGCGGGGCATGTGCCCTCCCGTCCTGCTGAACGAGCCCACCCATGTCTGAACGCGTGATTCCGCTGGTCGATGAGCGCCTGGCCGCGCTGGCAGCGACTGTGCCAGCGCAGCTGGCGAGCCCCACGGGTCAACTCACTGACACCCGGGGCCGCCCGCTGCGCGACCTGCGCATCAGCGTGACGGACCGCTGCAACTTCCGCTGCAACTACTGCATGCCCAAGGAAGTGTTCGACAAGGACTACCCCTACCTGCCGCACGGGGCGCTGCTGAGCTTTGAAGAAATCACGCGGCTGGCGCGGCTGTTTCTGGCGCACGGCGTGCGCAAGATCCGCCTGACGGGTGGCGAGCCCCTGCTGCGCAAGAACCTCGAAGACCTGGTGGCGCAACTGGCCCAGTTGCGCACCGTGGATGGTGTGGCGCCCGACCTCACGCTCACCACCAACGGGTCGTTGCTAGCGCGCAAGGCAAGAGCCTTGAAGGACGCAGGCCTGAACCGCGTGACGGTGAGCCTGGATGGCCTGGACGACACGATCTTTCGCCGCATGAACGATGTGGACTTTCCGGTGGCGGATGTGCTGGCCGGCATCGAGGCCGCGCATGCGGCAGGCCTGTCGCACATCAAGGTCAACATGGTGGTCAAGCGCGGCACCAACGACCACGAGATATTGCCCATGGCGCGGCACTTTCGGGGCACCGGCACCACGCTGCGCTTCATCGAATACATGGACGTGGGCGCCACCAACGGCTGGCGCATGGACGAGGTGCTGCCCTCTGCCGAACTCATCGAACGCCTGCGTGCCGAACTGCCTCTGGTGCAGCTGGACCCGAGCAGTCCCGGCGAAACCGCCGAGCGCTGGGGCTATGCCGATGCCCAGGGCCGGCACGACCCCGCACTGGGCGAGGTCGGCGTGATCAGCAGCGTGACCCAGGCCTTCTGCCACGACTGCAACCGCGCGCGCCTGTCCACCGAAGGCAAGCTCTACCTCTGCCTTTTTGCCAGCCAGGGCTACGACCTGCGCAGCCTGCTGCGCGGCGGCGCGAGCGATGCTGACATCGCCTCGGCCATCGCTCCCATCTGGCAGCAGCGCAACGACCGCTACTCCGAGCTGCGCAGCAGCCTGCCCGCTGACACCGGCCAGGGTGCGCGCCGCGTTGAGATGAGCTACATCGGGGGCTAGTGTGCTGTCCCGCAAATAACTGCACATGAAATCGCGTCCCCACCCCCAAGGCTGCGTTGCAAATCCTCGCGATAGCTACGGCTATCACTGCGGTTTGCGCCTTGCCCTGGGCGCGATGCCATCGATTTCATTTCGTGCAGCTATTTGCGGGACAGCACACTAGCAGCTCTGTAGAAAAAGCGTTGCGCTCATGCACAGCGCCGGCTATCCAGCACACGACTCATTGCCCACAGGATTTCAATTGATCAATCAGCAAGACATCACCGGCCTGGTCCTCGCAGGGGGCCGCGGCTCCCGCATGGGCGGGGTGGACAAAGGCCTGCAGAACTTTCGCGGCCTGCCGCTGGCCTTGCACACGCTGATGCGGCTACAGATGCAGACCGGCGCCACCATGGTCAATGCCAACCGCAATCTGGCGGCCTACGAGGCCTTTGGCACGCCGGTGTGGCCTGACGTGCTGAGCGACTACGCCGGGCCCCTGGCAGGCTTTCTGACCGGGCTGGAGCGCTGCGAAACCCCCTGGCTGCTGACAGTGCCCTGCGACACCCCGCTGTTTCCGCTGGACCTCGCCCAGCGCCTGGCGGCAGCGGCAGACGCTGAGTGCGCCGACATTGCCATGGCGGCGGCCCCCGAAGACGACGGCAAGGGCCAGGTCACCGTGCGCCCGCAGCCGGTGTTCTGCCTGCTGCGCGTGGACCTGCTGGAAAGCCTGGTCGCCTTCACCCAGGCCGGTGGCCGCAAGATCGACGCGTGGACCGGCCAGCACCGCTGCGCCATCGTGCCGTTCGACCAGCCGGGCGATGACCCCCAGGCCTTTTTCAACGCCAACACGCTGGCCGAGCTGCACGCGCTGGAAAACAGCAGCGCGCCCCAGGCCTGACCCGCGCGCCAGCCCCATGAACAGTCGCCCCCCGCTGGACGCTGGCGCGGTGCAGATCCGCCCCCTGGTCGCCGCAGACGCGGTGGCGTACAAGGCTTTGCGCGACGAGGCCCTGCGCACGGCGCCGGATGCCTTCACATCGGACTACGAATCCTCCGTGGGCCGCGATGCCAGCGAGTATGTGGCGCGGTTTGGCGCGCTGGAGTCCGGCCAGTTCTTCCTGGGCGCCTTCGACACGGCGGGCCAGCTGCTCGGTTGCCTGGGCTGCGAGCGCGAGCAACGCACCAAACAGCGCCACTGCGCCGTGGTGGTGGGCATGATGGTGTCGCCTGCTGCGCAGCGCCGGGGCGTTGGCCGGCAGCTCGTGGATGCCTGCGTGCAGGCCGCCAGCCAGGTGCCGGGGCTGATCCAACTGGTGCTCACCGTCACCGCGTCCAACCAGCACGTGGTGCGCCTGTATGAGCAGGCCGGGTTCCGCCCCTGGGGCCTGCTGCCCAACGCCATCGTGGTGGATGGCGTGGGCTACGACAAGCTGCACATGGTGCGGCTGCTCTCCCACTGACTTCAAGCGAATCCCACCCATGAAAACCATTGCCCAGATAGCCGCCGAGCTGCAAGGCTACGACCCGCAGGCGCTGAGCGCCGCCGATGTGAACCAGTTTCTGGACCGGCTGGTTGAGCCCGTCACCGCCACCGAAGTGCTGCCGCTGTTCAGCGCGCTGGGCCGCGTGCTGGCGCAGGATGTGATCTCGCCCGTCAGCGTGCCGCCCCACGACAACTCGGCCATGGACGGCTACGCTTTTGCGGGCGCGCAACTGGTGGCCGGGCAACCGCTCACGCTGCGCGTGGTAGGCACCGCGCTGGCGGGCAAGGCGTGGGCTGGCACCGTAGCGGCAGGCGAGTGCGTGAAGATCATGACCGGCGCCATCATGCCCACCGGGCTGGACACCGTGGTGCCGCAGGAGTTCACCACCGCCGCTGCCGACAGCCACATCACCATCGCAGCGGATGTGCTGCGCGCTGGGGACAACCGCCGCTTCAAGGGCGAGGACATCATGGCAGGCCGCGTGGCCCTGGCCCGTGGCGAGCTGCTGACGCCCGCCGCCCTGGGCCTGGTGGCCAGCCTGGGCCTGCCCACCGTCACGGTGTACCGCCGACTGCGGGTGGCGTACTTCTCCACCGGCGACGAGATCCTGAGCCTGGGCGAGGCTCCCCGCGAAGGCGCCGTGTATGACAGCAACCGCTACACCGTGTTCGGCCTGCTCACGCGCATGGGTGTGGAGGTGATTGACCTGGGCGTGGTGCGCGACGAACCTGCACTGCTCGAAGCCGCCTTTCGCCAGGCGGCCCAGCAGGCCGACGCCATCATCACCAGCGGAGGCGTGAGTGTGGGCGAGGCCGACCACACCCGCACCATGATGAAAAAGCTGGGCGACGTGGCCTTCTGGCGCATCGCCATGCGCCCCGGCCGCCCCATGGCAGTAGGACGCATCGGCAACGCAGAAAATCAAGCCATTTCGGCCTCAAGCGCTAGTGCATCCTGCTCTGACAGCTATCAAAATGATATCAATACTGATATCAATACAGCCCCCGGTGGTGCAGTGCTCTTCGGGCTGCCCGGCAACCCCGTGGCGGTGATGGTGACCTTTCTCGCCTTTGTGCGCCCCGCCCTGCTGCGCATGATGGGCAGCACCCGCGCGGCGCCCCCGCTGCTGCGCGCCATCAGCACCGAGCCCATGCGCAAGAAGCCCGGCCGCACCGAATACCAGCGAGGCCTGGTCACCACCGCGGCCGACGGCACGCTGCAGGTGCGCACCACCGGCAACCAGGGCTCGGGCGTGCTCAGCTCCATGGTGCAGGCCAATGGGCTCATCGTGCTGCACCACGGGCAGGGCAATGTGGCGGTGGGCGATGCGGTGGACGTGATGGTGTTTGAGGGCGTGATCTGACACGGCAATGCGCCGCAAGCCGGTGCATGTCATCTGCCGCCGAGATAACCTGAAACAAGCTTCTCGCACTGTTCACAGACCACGAATCACGCCATGCCCTACGCCGCCCAACACCTTGCACAACCCCCATCCCGAGACGATGTGGACCGCCTGCCCGGCGCCACAGTGGTCGAGTTCGGTACCCCCTGGTGCGGCCACTGCCAGCGCGCCCAGCCATTGATCGAAGCCGCCCTGAAGGACCGCGCGGACATTGCCCACTTCAAGGTGGAAGACGGCCCTGGCCAGCGCCTGGGCCGCACGTTCGGCGTGAAGCTGTGGCCGACACTGGTCTTTATGAAGGACGGCAAGGAGGTGGCACGCCTGGTGCGCCCCCAGAGCGGCCAGGAATTGCAGGACGCAGTGCAGTCGGTGCTGGCCTAAGCCCCCCCGCACTGCAACCCGCTGAACCCAGACCGTCCTCACGCTGGCACTGCACAACGGAAAGCAGAAAGGGCCCTACCGGGCCCTTTCTTGTCTTGTCTTGCTTTGCTTTTTCTGTTTTGTCAGCTCTCTTTGCACTCCAACTGAAGGCTACTTGGCCACATAGTCGTGCGGGTGCAGCGGGTGGGCCGGCTGATCCACAGCCACGGCTGTGTTGGCCCCCGGCACCGCCTTGCGGGCGAACAGCGTGTACATGGTGGGCACCACAAAAATGGTGAGCAGCGTGCCCAGCGACATGCCGCCCACAATCACCCAGCCGATCTGGGTGCGCGTTTCGGCGCCAGCGCCCGTGGCCAGTGCCAGCGGAATGGCCCCAAGCACCATGGCCCCCGTGGTCATCAAGATGGGGCGCAGTCGCTGGGCCGAGGCCTTGACCAGCGCGTCCACCATCTCCATGCCTTCTTCGCGCAGCTGGTTGGTGAACTCCACGATCAGGATGCCGTGTTTGGTGATCAGCCCCACGAGCGTGATCAACCCGATCTGCGAATACACGTTGAGCGAGCCGCCGCTCCATTTGAGCGCCAGCAGCGCGCCGATCATCGACAGCGGCACCGACACCATGATGACGAGCGGGTCGATGAAGCTTTCGAACTGTGCCGCCAGTACCAGGAAGATGAACACCAACGCCAGCACAAACACCACGCCCAGGGCACCCTGCGAGTTCTTGAACTCGCGCGAAGTGTCGTTCAGGTCGGTGGTGTAGCCGGGCTTGAGCACCTTGGCCGCCGTCTCGTTCATGAAGGTGATGGCCTGGCCCAGCGAGTAGTCGGACGACAGGTTGGCCGTGATGGTGGCCGAGCGGCGCTGACCAAAGTGGTTCAGCTCGCGCGGGCTCACGCTTTCGCGCACGTTGACCAGGCTGGTCAGCGGGATCATCGCGTCGCTCTTGCCGCGCACATAGATGGTGTCGATGTTCTCGGGCGTGGTGCGGCCCCGCGCCTCGGTCTGCACGATCACGTCGTACTGCTCGGCATCGCGTTTGTAACGTGTGACGGTGCGGCCGCCCAGCATAGTCTCGATGGCCTTGGCCACCACTTCCACGCTCACGCCCAGGTCGGCGGCGCGTTCACGGTTGACCTCGATGCGCAGCTCTGGCTTGTTCAGGCGCAGGTCCACGTCAGGGGACACGATGCCGGGGTTCTGCGCAATCTCGGCCATGAAGGCAGCCACCACCTTGCTCAGGTTTTCGTAGCTGTCCGAGGTCTGGATCACGTAGGTGAGTGGCCGCGAGCGAAAGCCCTGGCCCAACGATGGCGGCGTGATCAGGAAGGCATTCACGCCGGGCAGGCCCGCCACCTTGGGCTGCAGCTCCTTGGCCAGGGCCAGCGTGGTGCGGTCGCGCTTTTCCCAGTCCACGGTGCGGTAGATCACGCTGCCCTGCGCCACCGTGGGGTTGCCGATGTTGGCAAACACGCGGTCGAATTCGGGGTAGGTGTTGCCGATTTTTTCCAGCTCCAGCGCATAGCGGTTGGTGTAGTCCAGCGTGGCGCCGTCGGGCGCGGTCACACTGGCCAAAATGGTGCCCCGGTCTTCCAGCGGCGACAGCTCCTGCCGCATGCTGGGGAACACCAGCACCAGCGCCGCGCCGCTCAGGGCCATGACGCCCAGCACGATCCAGCGGGCCTGGAACAGCGCACCCCGCACGCCACGGCGCCCCGCGCCCGCACCACCCCAGCGGGCCGTGACGATCCAGCGCAGCAGGCGGCCATAGGCATCCGACAGTGCGGTGAGCCAACGCTCCATGGAGCGGTCAAACCAGTTGGGCTTGGGGTTGTGCTTGAGCAGAAGCGAACACATCATGGGCGAGAGCGTCAGCGCCACAAAGCCCGACACCACCACGGCCCCGGCCAGCGCCAGCGCAAACTCCACGAACAAGCGCCCCGTGCGGCCAGGTGTGAACGCCAGCGGCGCGTACACCGCCACCAGCGTGAGTGTCATGGCAACGATGGCAAAGCCGATTTCACGTGCGCCCTTGATGGCGGCAGAAAACGGGTCGAGCCCTTCTTCGATGTGGCGGTAGATGTTCTCCAGCATCACGATGGCGTCGTCCACCACCAAGCCAATGGCCAGCACCAGCGCCAGCAGCGTGAGCGTGTTGATCGAAAAGCCCGCCAGCGACATCAGCGCAAAACTGCCCACCAGACTGACCGGGATGGTGATGATGGGGATGATGGATGCACGGAACGTGCGCAGGAACACAAAGATCACCAGGGCCACCAGCACCACGGCTTCGATGATGGTGGAGTACACGCTCTTGATGGAGCGGTCGATGAACAGCGAGTTGTCGTTGGCAATGTCGATACCGATGTCTGGCGGCAGGTCGGCCTTAAGCAAGGGGATCATGGCACGCACGCCCTTGGACAGCTCCAGCGGGTTGGCCGTGGCCTGGCGGATCACGCCCACCGAGATCGCATCGCGGCCGTTGAGGCGTACGCGGCTGCGGTCGCTGGCAGGGCCTTCTTC
>NZ_JADHVT010000033.1 GCF_016783915.1 Acidovorax sp. | reverse complement strand
AGCCGCGCTGGGCCGTGGCGCACAAGTACCCCGCGCAGGAGATGGTCACCAAGATCGAGGGTATCGACGTGCAGGTGGGCCGCACCGGCAAGATCACGCCCGTGGCACGCTTGGCGCCGGTGTTTGTGGGCGGGGTCACCGTCACCAACGCCACGCTGCACAACCTGTTCGAGATCCGCAAGAAGGGTGTGCGGGTGGGCGACACCGTCATCGTGCGCCGTGCGGGCGATGTGATCCCCGAAGTGGTGGGCGTGATGCCGGGCAACCGCACGGGCTATGTACCCAATTTTCAGATGCCCAAGGCCTGCCCCGTGTGTGGCAGCGCCGTGGTGCGCGAGAAGGGCGAGGCCAACCACCGCTGCACAGGCGGCCTGTTCTGTGCCGCGCAGCGCAAGGAGGCCATCCTGCACTTTGCCGCGCGCCGCGCCATGGACATCGAGGGCCTGGGCGATAAGCTGGTGGACCAGCTGGTGGATGCCAACGTGATCCGCACGCTGCCCGACCTGTACCGGCTGGGCCTCACATCGCTCATCGCGCTGGAGCGCATGGCCGAAAAATCGGCCCAGAACGTGCTGGCCGCGCTGGAAAAGTCCAAGCAGACCACCTTGCCGCGTTTTCTGTTTGGCCTGGGGCTGCGCCATGTGGGCGAGGCCACGGCCAAAGACCTGGCGCGCCACTTTGGCACGCTGGACGCCATCATGGGCGCCAGCGTGGAACAGTTGCTGGAGGTGAATGATGTGGGCCCCGTGGTGGCACAGAGCCTGCACACCTTCTTCCAGCAGCCGCACAACCGCGAGGTGGTCGAGCAACTGCGCGCCTGCGGCGTGACCTGGCCCGAAGGCCCGGTGGCCGAGCGTGCCCCGCAGATCCTGGCGGGCAAGACCGTGGTGCTCACCGGCACCCTGCCGACCCTGAGCCGAGACGCGGCCAAAGATATGCTGGAGGCCGCTGGCGCCAAGGTGGCGGGCTCCGTCAGCAAAAAGACCAGCTACGTGGTGGCGGGTGAAGAAGCCGGCAGCAAGCTCGCCAAGGCCCAGGAACTGGGCGTGCCCGTGCTGGACGAAGCCGGCATGCTGGAACTGTTGTCAGGTCAGGGTGTCTGACGGGGCACGGTGCACCATGCCCGATTCTCCTTTTGTGTTCTCTTTCCGACTCCTTCATGACCTGCCCCTGGCGGAGCGGGTCTGAAGCGACCTCTTATCTCCCGGCGATTCATTGATGCACAAGTGGCTGCTTTCTTTCCGGGCCCGCATGGCGGGCCTGTTGGCCTGGGTTCCCCGGCCCGTGCGGCGCCTGCTGCTGTGGACGGTGTTGGTGGTGCCCGCTGCGCTGCTGGTGTTCACTCTGGCGCTGGTGCCTTTTACCCCCGGCATCAGCGACATCCGCAAGGCCAAGAGCGAGCTGCCCGCGCAGCTCATGTCGGCTGACGGCAAGCTGCTGGCCGAATACCGCTGGGCCAACCGCGAATGGGTGGAGCTGAACCAGATTTCGCCAAACGTGGTGGACGCGCTGATTGCGACCGAGGACCACCGCTTTTACAAGCACTTCGGGCTGGACTGGCGGCGCACGGCGTCGTCGGTGGTGCTGACGCTGCGTGGTGACCCGCAGGGCGGCTCCACCATCACCCAGCAGCTGGCGCGCAACCTGTTCCCGGAGGAAATCGGGCGCTCGCGCACGCTCACGCGCAAGCTCAAGGAGGCGATCACCGCGCTCAAGATCGAGGCGTCGTATTCCAAGGACGAAATCCTCGAGACCTACCTCAACACCGTGCCGTTTCTGTACAACGCCTATGGCATCGAGATGGCCGCGCGCACCTATTTCGACAAGTCGGCCGACAAGCTCAATGTGCTGGAAAGCGCCACGCTGATTGGCATGCTCAAGGGCACGGCCTACTACAACCCGGTGCTCAACCCCGAGCGCGCGCAGGCCCGCCGCAACACGGTGCTGTCGCAGATGGTCAAGCGGGGCAAGCTCGATGCCAAGCAGTTCGAGACCCTGCAAAAACGCCCGCTGCGCATCAACTTCGAACGCCAGACGGAGGTGATGGGCCCGGCGCCGCACTTTGCGATCCAGCTGCGCAAGCAGCTCATCGACTGGGCCGACAGCAAGGGCTACAGCCTGTATTCGGACGGTCTGGTGATTCGCACCACCATTGATTCGCGCCTGCAGGCCTATGCCAATCAGGCGGTGGCACGGCAGGGCCGGCAATTGCAAGGCGTGGCAGACACCGCCTGGTCGCAGCGCAACGGCTGGGGCCCCAAGAACGAGCTGGTGCAGACCCTGGTGCGCGAGAGCGCCGAATACCGCGCGGCCGTGGACAAAGGCGACACCCCTGACGACGCCCTGAAGGCGCTGATGGATGACGCCTCCTTCATGGCCAAGCTGCGCGCCGAAAAGACGCGTGTGCAGGCGGGCTTTCTGGCGCAAGACCCGGTCACCGGCCATGTGCTGGCCTGGGTGGGCAGCCGCGACTTTGCGCAAGACCCGTTTGACCACGTGCAGGCAGCGCGCCGCCAGCCGGGCTCTACCTTCAAGCCGTTTGTGTATGGCGCTGCGTTTGCCAACGGCGCCACGCCCGAAGACACGTTGATGGATACCGCCGTCGAAATCCCGCTGGGCGGTGGCCGCGTCTGGCGCCCCACCGACGGTGGCCCGCCCAGCGACCAGCCCATGACGCTGGCCGATGGCCTCGCGCTGTCCAAGAACACCATCACCGCGCAGGTGATGCAGCAAGTGGGCCCGGCCCGCGTGGCCGAAGTGGCACGCGCCCTGGGCGTGCGGCAGTCCAAGCTGGAGGAGGTTCCGTCCCTCGCGCTGGGCACCAGCCCTGTCACGCTCAAGGAGATGATCTCGGCCTACAGCAGCATCGTGAACCTGGGTCGCTATGTGGAGCCCGTGCTCATCACCAGCATCGAAGACCGCCACGGCAAGGTGCTGGAGACCTTTGCCAAGTCTGTTCCCGAAGAGGTCTTCCAGCCCCGGGCTGCCCAGACCCTGCGCAACACCATGCGCGGTGCCGTGGACCGGGGCACGGCCACGGCCATCCGCACGCGGTATGGCATCCAGGCCGACGTGGCGGGCAAGACCGGCACCACGCAAGACAACACCGATGGCTGGTTCATCCTGATGCACACCCGGGTGGTGGCGGGCGCATGGGCCGGCTTCAACGACGGGCGTATCACGCTGCGCAGCGACTACTGGGGGCAGGGCGCGCGCAGTGCGTTGCCCATGGTGGGCGAGTTCATGCAGCAGGCCATCCGCAACAAGGTGATCGACGGCAACGACCGGTTTGTGGACGAGTTTGACACCAGCCCGCCGCCACCGCCCGACAGCTCGCTCAGCACCATGCGCGACTGGATCCGGGGGCTGTTCCGTACCGACCCCCAGCAACCCCCGGTGCCTGGCATGCCGCCTCGGCCTGCCGGTGCGGGAGGCTTGCCACCCGTCACCAGCGACCCACCGGGTTCTGTCTCGCCGCCTGTGCCTGCGGAAGACCGGGTGGGGGGCGAATAGGCCGTTGCGTCTTCTGGGCTTCTGTAACGCCAGCGCCTTCGGCGCGATGGGGTGGATGTTGCCTTGGGGCCTTCCAGCAAGACTGCCTGGGTTGGGGGCTTTGCGAGGTGTAGGACGTTGTCGCCAAAGTCTGCGTCCAGCGTTTGTCGCCCGCACTAAGCGCGCAAGCGAACAGACCCTGCCAGAGGTGCCCCGCACAGTGGCGCATGCAGTCGTTGGACTGCATGCAACGCCAAAGGACTCACCATGAAAACAATCACCACCACCTTGCTGGTACTGGCCACCCTGACGTTGGGCGCCTGCACCGGCCCCATGGGCCCTCCGGGCGCGCAAGGCAATACCGGCAACACGGGTTACACCGGCAAGACTGGCGATACCGGCTACACCGGCGCGACGGGAGCCACGGGCAACCAGGGCAATACGGGCTACACCGGTGCCACAGGCAGTATGGGCTCGACAGGGGCCACCGGAGGACAGGGCAGCACCGGGGCCACCGGCATGCAGGGGGCCACCGGCTACCAGGGTGACACGGGGGCCACGGGCGCAAAGGGAAATACGGGCAACACCGGCAGCAAGGGCAACACCGGAAACACCGGCAGTGCCGGTAGCTCGGGCGACGGCAATACCGTCATCGTGATTCCTGCCAAGCCTTGATGCCCTGCGCGCGGCAGGTGTGATAAGACCACGGCCTGACGGGTTGGCCGCGCAGTCAGTCCACCGTACTGGGCCACACGATGGCCTGCGCCACGATCACGGTCTGCCCATTGAAGGTGGCCGCAGGAGAACCATACAGCCGATAGCCCAGCGCCAGCGCGTCGCTCACGCGGCGGCAGAAGCTGGCGTCGTCGGGGCCGGTGAGCAGGCGGTAGGCGGGCAGGCCATCGGGGGGCACACTGGCCTGTGGGGTGGACACTGGTGATGCTGCGGAGGTTGCAACTGTCATGGCAGGGCCTACTCAATGTCGATGAAGTGCATGCCCATGGTGCCCGCCTTGCGGTCGGCAAAGTAGCACTCCAGCGTTTCTTTCACGGTGCGGAAGGCCAGCTCGTCCCAGGGCACCTCGTCTTCGGCAAACAGCCGCGCCTCGATGGTTTCGTAGCCCGGGTTGAACTGGTCGCTGAGCAGCGTGGCGCGGTAGAACAGGTGCACCTGGCCCACGCGGCGCACGTTCAGCAGGCTGAACAGGGGGCCGATCTCGATCTGCGCACCGGCTTCCTCGTCGGTCTCGCGCGCCGCACCCTGTGCCGTGGTTTCGTCCAGCTCCATGAAGCCTGCGGGCAGCGTCCATTTGCCCCAGCGGGGTTCGATGTTGCGCTTGCACAGCAGGATGCGGCCATCGGGCAGCGCGGGCACCGTGCCCACCACATTGAGCGGGTTCTCGTAGTGCACCGTGTTGCAGGCGGGGCAGACCGCACGCTGTTTGGTGTCGCCGTCGTCCGGCAGGCGGTACACCACGGCGGTGCCACAGGCGCGGCAATGTTTGATGGGGCTGCGGTAGGTCATGCAGGGGTTTGAGGGTCAGAATGGCTGATAGCGCTAGTGAAACATGCGCTACCAGCTATGAAAATCGAAGCGTTTTCGGCGTTCGCCTGGCCGGGCAGCAGGGCTGCCCGGTGGTCTTCAGACTACCGTCAGGCGCAAGGGCGTGAGGCCGCCCACGCCGCCTTCGAGCGTATCGCCACGCACCACGGCGCCCACGCCTTCGGGGGTGCCGGTGTAGATCAGGTCGCCGGGCTGCAGCTCCCACGCGGCCGACAGGTGCTCGATGGTCTCGGCAATGTTCCAGATCAACTGGGTCACGGTGCTGCGCTGGCGGTCCGCTCCGTTGACCTGCAGCCAGATGGGCGCATTGGCCACATCACCTGCCTGGGCTGCCGGCGTGATGGGACCGATGGGCGCGCTGGCGTCGAAGCCCTTGCCGATGCACCAGGGGCGGCCCTGTTTCTTCATGTCGTTCTGCAGATCGCGGCGGGTCATGTCCAGGCCCACGGCGTAGCCGCAGATGTGCGCAAACGCGTCGGCGGCCTGAATGTTCTTGCCGCCCTTGCCGATGGCCACCACCAGCTCGATCTCGTGGTGCAGGTTGGCGGTCAGGCTGGGGTAGGGCAGTTGCCCGGTTTCGCCCGCGTTGACGACCACGATGGCATCCGCAGGCTTGAGGAAGAAGAACGGTGGCTCGCGGCCGGTGAAACCCATCTCCTTGGCGTGTTCTTCGTAGTTGCGGCCCACGCAGTAGATGCGGTGCACCGGAAACCGTTCGCCGCTGCCCACCACGGGCACGCTGACCACGGGGGTTGGAGGAAACACGTAGCTCATGTCTGCCTTTCAATGGTTCTGGGAATGCTGTCAAAAAACCGGGCGCAGTACCGTGTGCGCCGCAGTGTGGCAGTGTGCCATGGGCGCAGACCCTCTGCTGGGGGGCGCTACACTCGCGCCCATGGCAAAGAGCTTCGATTTCCACAATACGCCGGGCCACCTGGTGCGCCGCGCCCACCAGCGGACCGTGGCACTTTTCATGGAAGAGACGGCCGGATTCGACGTGACGCCGGTGCAGTTCGCCATCCTGCACGAGCTGCTGGCCCAGCCGGGCGAAGACCAGGTCACCCTGGCGGCCCGCGTGGCGTTCGATGCAGCCACTTCCGGCTCGGTGATCGGGCGCCTGGAAAAGCGCGGCTGGATCCGCCGCGAGCCCGACACCCGTGACCGCCGCCGCAAGCTGCTGTGGATCACCCCCGAAGGCGAAGTGGCCGCCCTGCAGATGCGCGACGCCGCCCAGCGAGTGCAGGAACGCCTGACCGCACCGCTCACCGCCCAGGAAAGTGCCGACCTGATGGTGCTGCTCTCCAAAGTCGTTTACAACCACCAGGACCCGGCAGGCACTTCGGGCGCCTGACCTGCACGCCCCGCGCTCTCAGGCCGCAGAGGCCTGTCATCTGCGGCATGCTGGCTCCACGGTGCGCCGGTTCCGTATCCCTCACTGACCCACCAGAGGCTCCGTTCTTCCATGCAGCTGTACAACTACTTCCGCTCCTCCGCTTCGTTCCGCGTGCGCATTGCGCTGCAGCTCAAGGGTCTGGACTATGACTACCTGCCCGTGCACCTCGTCAAGGGCGAACACAAGGACCCCGAATACCAGCGCCGTATCGGTGACGCACTGGTGCCCACGCTGGTGACCGACGGGGGTACAGCGCTGTCGCAGTCCATGGCCATCATCGAATACCTGGACGAAACCCACCCCACGCCCGCCCTGCTCCCCGCCACGCCGCTGGCCCGCGCGCGGGTGCGGGCGCTGGCACAGATGGTGGCGTGCGAGATCCATCCGCTCAATAACCTGCGCGTGCTCAAGTACCTGGTGCGCGACCTGAAGGTGGAGGAGGACGCCAAGAACGCCTGGTACCACCACTGGGTGCGCAACGGGCTGGAGTCTTTCGAGCGGCAACTGGAGTTGCTGGCACAAGAGCGCGCAGCGCAGGGCATGGCGCCCTCGGTGCTGTGCTGGGGTGATACGCCCACGCTGGCCGACTGCTGCCTGGTGCCGCAGATCTTCAACGCCCAGCGCTTCAATGTCAGCCTGGACGGCCTGCCGCTCACCATGGGGGTGTTTGACGTCTGCATGGGGCTGCCCGCGTTCCAGCAGGCACAGCCCTCGGCCTGTCCGGACAACGAAGCGTGACCAACCTGCTGGCGTCCGCGTCGGCCGCGCCTGCGGGCAGCATCGCTGACTGGCTGGTGCCCGACTGGCCCGCGCCGCCCGGTGTGCATGCGCTGTTCACCACGCGGGCGGGGGGTGTCAGCCGCGCACCCTATGACCGGCTGAACCTGGGCACCCATGTGGGCGACGATCCGGTGGCGGTTGCCGCCAACCGGCAGACCTTGCAGGCTGTCCTGCAGGCCACGACGCCGGGCGCCCGCGCCGTGTTTTTGAACCAGGTGCACGGCGATGGCGTGGTGCTGCTCGACGGGCAGACCCCTGACGGCACCGAGGCCGATGCTTGTATGGCCAGCGCGCCAGGTGCCGTCTGCACCATCATGGTGGCCGACTGCCTGCCGGTGTTGCTGGCCCACCGTTCCGGCCAGGTCGTGGCGGCTGCCCACGCTGGATGGCGGGGGCTGGCGGGACATGCAGGGCTGGGTGTGTTGGAGGCTGTTTTTAAGGGGTTTTGCCACCAAGCGCTAGTGGGCTATGTGCAAGTAGCTATCAAAAGCGGAGCAATGGCGGTGCCCGCAGTTGAGGTTCCTCACGTGGCCGCCGACACGCTGGCCTGGCTGGGGCCCTGCATCGGCCCAACGGCTTTTGAGGTGGGGGCCGATGTGCGTGCTGCGTTTTGCGATGCCCAGGACGCCACGCAGGACGCATTGATCGGAGCAGCTGCCTCCTGCTTTGTGGCCCGGGCCGATGCGCCCGGCAAGTACCTGTGCGATCTGGCGGGGCTGGCCCGGCTGCGGCTGCGTGCCATGGGCATCACCCACATCTATGGCAACGACGGCACCGCGCCGTGGTGCACCGTCACGCAGGCCTCAAGGTTCTTTTCGCACCGCCGCGACAGCGCCCCTCTCGGCGGCAGCGGGCGTCTGGCCGCCTGCATCTGGCGCGGCTGACGGCGCTGACGCAACTGGAGCAGCGCTCGCGTGGGCCGCAGCGTGCTCCGCGTCGTATGCGGCCTGTTCCGCCGCCTCCCGGGCCTTGATCTTGCGCTTGCGCGAGGGCGTGCCCAGGATGTAGACCAGGATGCCCATGGGCAGCAGGCCGTACAAGGCAAAAGTGATGATGGCACCCAGCACGGTGCCCTGGGGACTGGTGGCCTCGGCCACCGCCATCATGAGCGTGACGTAGGTCCAGGCGATGACGATGAGGTACATTGGTTTGTGTGCACTGAAAGCGTTGAATTCGTTGCCATGCACCATGGGGGTGGGCAACAATGAACCCGCGAGACAAAAACCAGGCCCCAGCCGCTGTGAGCGACCAACCATCGAGGAATGAGCATGACTTCTGAATCACCCTGGGCCGAGAGTGCCCAGCAGTTCCAGCAGATTTTCGGGCAAAGCTGGTCGCAGGCGTTGCAATCGTTTCAGAAACTGGACCTGGGGACGCAGGTACCCGCAGCTGCACCCCTGAAACTGTCGCAAACCAAGCTGCAGGCACTGCAGCAGCAGTACCTCAAAGAAGCCCAGGACCTCTGGGCGCAGGGCCTGCAGGGCACCTCCCAGGTCAAGGACAAGCGCTTTGCCGGCGAGGGCTGGGCCAGCAACCCGGTGGCGGCGTTTTCTGCCGCCGCCTACCTGCTCAACGCCCGCACCCTGATGGGGCTGGCCGAAGCGGTGGAGGCCGACGAAAAGACCAAGGCCCGCATCCGATTTGGCGTGGAGCAGTGGATGGCTGCCATGGCACCCAGCAATTTCCTCGCCTTCAACGCCGAAGCGCAGAAAAAAGCCATCGAGACCAAGGGCGAGAGTATTGCCAAGGGCATGCAAAATCTGTTGCACGACATCACCCAGGGCCATGTGTCGATGACCGACGAAAGCCTGTTCGAGGTAGGCCGCAATGTGGCCACCACTGAAGGTGCGGTGGTGTACGAGAACGAGTTGTTCCAGCTGCTCGAATACAAGCCCCTCACGGCCAAAGTGTACGAGCGCCCATTTCTGCTGGTGCCGCCCTGCATCAACAAGTTCTATATCCTCGACCTACAGCCCGAGAACTCGCTGATCCGCTACGCCGTTGAACAAGGCCACCGCACCTTTGTGGTGAGCTGGCGCAACCCTGATGACAGCCTGGCCCACAAGACCTGGGACGACTACGTGGAAGACGGCGCCATGGCCGCTATCGATGTGGTGCAAAACATCACTGGCTCCGAGCAGATCAATGCGCTGGGCTTTTGTGTGGGCGGCACCATCTTGTCCAATGCGCTGGCCGTGCTGGCAGCGCGCGGCGACGAGCCCGTGGCCAGTGCCACCTTCTTGACCACGCTGATCGACTTCACTGACACGGGCATCCTCGATGTCTTCATCGACGAAGCCTTCGTGAAGTTCCGCGAGATGCAGATGGGCAAGGGTGGGCTCATGAAGGGGCAGGACCTGGCGTCCACCTTCAGCTTTTTGCGGCCCAACGACCTGGTCTGGAACTACGTGGTGGGCAACTACCTCAAGGGCGAAACGCCGCCGCCGTTTGACCTGCTGTACTGGAACAGCGACAGCACCAACCTGCCCGGCCCGTTCTACGCCTGGTACCTGCGCAATTTTTACCTGGAAAACAACCTGGTCAAGCCGGGCAAGCTTACCGTGTGCGGCGAGAAGCTGGACCTGGGCAGCCTCGACCTGCCTGTCTACATCTACGGCTCGCGCGAAGACCACATCGTTCCGGCCACGGCCGCCTATGCATCCACCCAGGTGCTGCCGGGCAAGAAGCGTTTTGTGATGGGTGCGTCAGGCCACATCGCGGGGGTGATCAACCCGCCCGCCAAGGGCAAGCGCAGCCACTGGATCCGCGCCGACGGCAAGTTCCCCGCCACGCTGGACCAATGGCTGGAAGGCGCCACTGAGCACCCCGGCAGCTGGTGGACCGACTGGTCGGGCTGGCTCAAGGGCCATGCGGGCAAACAGATTGCCGCGCCCAGAAGCTACGGCAAAGGCACCAAATTCAAGGCCATCGAACCCGCGCCCGGTAGATACGTCAAGCAGAAAGCCTGATACGCAAAAGTCCTGACTTTTGGCGCTGCGAGAATCACTGAACCACCACTCACCACTACAAGGACATTCCATGGAAGACATCGTCATCGTTTCGGCCGCTCGCACTGCTGTGGGCAAGTTTGGTGGCTCGCTGGCCAAGACACCCGCGACCGAACTCGGAGCCATCGTGATCCGCGAAGCCATCGCGCGCGCAGGTCTCTCGTCCGACCAGATCGGCGAAGTCATCATGGGCCAGGTGCTGGCAGCTGGCGTGGGCCAGAACCCCGCGCGTCAGGCTTCCATGAAGGCGGGTGTGGCCAAGGAAACCCCTGCACTCACCATCAATGCGGTGTGCGGCTCCGGCCTGAAGGCAGTGATGCTTGCCGCCCAGGCCGTGGCCTGGGGCGACAGCGAGATCGTCGTGGCCGGTGGCCAGGAGAGCATGAGCCTGGCGCCGCACGTGCTGCCCAACTCGCGTGACGGCCAGCGCATGGGCGACTGGAAGCTGATCGACACCATGATCGTGGACGGCCTGTGGGACGTTTACAACCAGTACCACATGGGCATCACTGCTGAAAACGTGGCCAAGCAATACGGTATCACCCGCGACATGCAGGACGCACTGGCCCTGGCCAGCCAGCAGAAGGCAGCTGCTGCACAAGATGCTGGCAAGTTCGCTGATGAAATCGTCGGCGTGAGCCTGGCGCAGAAGAAGGGGGACCCCATCCTGTTCAACACCGACGAGTACCTCAACCGCAAGACCAACGCTGAAGCCCTGGCCGGCCTGCGCCCCGCCTTTGACAAGGCGGGCAGCGTGACCGCCGGCAACGCATCGGGCCTGAACGATGGCGCCGCCGCTGTGGTGGTGATGAGCGCCAAGAAGGCTGCCGCCCTTGGCCTCAAGCCCCTGGCGCGCATCGCCGCTTTTGGTACCAGCGGCCTGGACCCTGCCACCATGGGCATGGGCCCCGTGCCTGCCTCGCGCAAGGCCTTGCAGCGCGCAGGCTGGAACGCCGCCGATGTGGACCTGTTCGAGCTGAACGAAGCCTTCGCCGCCCAGGCCTGCGCTGTGAACAAGGAGCTGGCCATTGACCCCGCCAAAGTCAACGTGAACGGCGGAGCCATCGCCATTGGCCACCCCATCGGCGCGTCCGGCTGCCGCATCCTGGTCACACTGCTGCACGAAATGCAGCGCCGTGATGCCAAGAAGGGCCTGGCCGCATTGTGTATTGGCGGCGGCATGGGGGTGTCGCTGGCTTTGGAGCGCTGAAGCCATGCCATCGTCCGGGGCTTAGGGTGTGACGTCCTTGCCGAGTTTTTGATCGACCAAGCTGCTGGCGACAACGAAGAGGCCGCATGTCCATGCGGCCTTTTTTTGTCTGCTTTCGAATTGTGAATTTTTGGTCGAAAAATTACCGAGTAGTTTATAATTTATACATCACGGTAAATTTTCGATCTCAATGTCTATTTTTTCTGAGCACCCGGCGGATTTCTCACAGGGTGCTGATGGGTTGGCCTCTGGAGCCTTGCTCGGCGACCGCGTCATCCTGGCTGCGATCGGGCTGAGTTCGCTCGCAGCCATCGCGCTGGGCTTGCAATTTGTCGATTCAGTACTGGCGTTGACCGCAGTGTTGGTGCTGGGCTCGGTTGCTGCGCTGGCCTATGCTTTGGCTCCGGGCACTCTGGTATCGCGTCTGGTGTTGTCGTTTGTGCAGGTCAGTCTGGTAGCGCTGCATATCCAACTGGCCCGGGGCATGCTGGAGTTCCATTTCGGTGTCTTCGTGACGCTGGCGCTCTTGTTGGTGTATCTGGACTGGCGGCCGATTGTCTGGGCGGCTGCGTTGTTTGCAGTGCACCATGTGTTGTTTGATCGTCTCCAAGCGGCAGGGGTCGGCCTGTATTGCATCACTGCCCCTGACCTGGGTCAGGTGATGTTGCACGCGCTGTATGTGGTGATCCAGACGGTGCTGGAGGTTATCCTGGCCGTGAAGATGGGCCGAACGGCCCAAGAATCCGCCGAGCTGCGGCGGTTGACTGCGTCGCTGGCGCATGGCGACCGCATCATGCTGGACATGTCGAGCTTGTCAGTGCACACGCCAGGCGGACGGGCACTCAAGGAAGCCTTGGACCGCATGCATCAGACCGTAGCTACCGTGCAGCAGGCCGCAGCCGGCATGGCGGTGGCGTGCGAAGAAATAGCAAGCGGAGCGCAAGACCTGTCTGTTCGGACCGAACATGCAGCCAGTAGTTTGCAAGCCACGTCTGCCAGCATGGAGCAGTTGACAGGCACCGTGGGGCAGACAGCCGCTGCGTCCGCCGAGGCCAATACGCTGGCGGTGTCGGCTGCAGGGGTAGCCCGGCGCGGTGGTGACGTGGTGGGCCAGGTGGTCCGCACCATGCGCGATATCAACGAGGGATCGGCCCGCATTGCAGACATCACGGGCGTGATTGACTCCATCGCGTTTCAGACCAACATCCTTGCCCTCAATGCTGCTGTGGAGGCAGCCCGTGCCGGGGAGCAGGGGCGGGGATTCGCAGTGGTGGCGACCGAAGTGCGCGGGCTGGCGCAGCGCTCGGCGCAGGCGGCGCGCGAGATCTCGGGCCTGATCAGCGCATCGGTGCAAAAGGCGTCACAGGGCGGGCAACTGGCTGACGAGGCGGGTCGCACTATGGCCGATGTGGTGGGATCGGTACAGCGTGTGAGTGCCATGATGGGTGAGATTCATACCGCAGCCAGAGACCAGTCTTCGGGCATAGCGCAGGTCAACCAGTCGGTGGGCCTGCTCGACCAGATGACGCAGCAAAATGCCGCGCTGGTGGAAGAATCGGCTGCCGCTGCCGCGACCCTCAAAAGCCAGGCCGACCGGTTGGCTGAGGCGGTCGCGGTTTTTGTGCTTCAGGCGCAAACGCCGCGCTAGGGCCATGGTCTGCGTGGCACTACGAGGCAGCGGCTTTGTAATGATGCGTTACCATGTTCTCCCATGACAGTGACCATTTTTGCCCAACCCTTTGAACCCGTGGGCTGCCAATCCTGTCGTGACAAGACGCAGCTTCCGTTCGACTTCACGATGGCGTTCCAGCCCATCATGGACCTGGAGTTGGATCGTCCGTTCGCCTACGAAGCGCTGGTGCGCGGTGTGGATGGCGAATCGGCTGGTACGGTACTGTCGTGGGTGAATGACACCAACCGCTACCGGTTCGACCAGGCGTGCCGCGTCAAGGCGATCGAGTTGGCGTCTCGTCTGGGGCTGGCAAGCCTGCCGGACTGCCGACTGAGCATCAACTTCCTGCCCAATGCGGTGTACCGGCCCGAGACCTGTATCCGCGCCACCATGGAGGCGGCTGAAGAGTTCGATTTTCCGCACAACCGGATCATGTTCGAGGTGACGGAGGGCGAGCAGGTCAGCAATGGTGCGCACCTGAAGTCCATCTTCAACGAGTACCGACGCCAAGGCCTCATCACGGCCATCGACGACTTTGGTGCGGGCTACGCGGGGCTGAACATGCTGGTGCAATTCCAGCCCCATGTGCTCAAGATTGACATGGAGCTGATTCGCAGCATTGACCGCGACCCTGTGCGGCAGGCGATCGTATGCGGCATTGTGTTGGTGTGCCAGCGTTTGTCCATCGACATTGTGGCGGAGGGTATCGAAACCTCGGCTGAATCCGCCTATTTGAAATCGGTGGGCGTTCGCTACCAGCAAGGCTATCTGTTCGCCAAGCCGGGATGGGAATCCCTGCCGCTGGCGCCACGGCACGCTTAGCCCACTGGGGCTCCTAGTCCAGGGCCAGTCCCTGCGGGGCAGTCTGCAGCCGCCTAGCCACCGCCTGAATTTGGTGCGTCTACTGGCACAACATCGGTGCCCCTCCGCTAAGCTGGTCTTGCGTCAACTGTATGACGCATGTGGATATGTCAAAAAGGAAAGGGCTTCAGTGTTTTCCTTCACGGCGGTGCCCGATTTCTTCGGTAGAGTGGGTCCTGATCCAATCATCAACAAGGAGAAATCACATGAGCCAGAAAGTCGCGTATGTCACCGGTGGCATGGGAGGCATCGGTACCGCCATTTGCCAGCGCCTGCACAAGGACGGTTTCAAGGTCATCGCTGGCTGCGGCCCGACACGGGATCACGCCAAGTGGCTGGCAGAGCAGAAGGCCCTGGGGTACACGTTTTATGCATCAGTGGGCAATGTGGGTGATTGGGACTCCACCGTGGAGGCTTTTGGCAAGACCAAGGCAGAACACGGCACCATCGATGTGCTGGTGAACAACGCAGGTATCACGCGGGACCGCATGTTCCTCAAGATGTCACGCGAGGATTGGGACGCCGTGATCGAAACCAACCTCAACAGCATGTTCAATGTCACCAAGCAGGTGGTGTCTGACATGGTGGAAAAGGGCTGGGGCCGCATCATCAACATCAGCTCTGTCAACGGCGAAAAAGGCCAGGCGGGGCAAACCAACTATTCCGCTGCCAAGGCGGGCATGCATGGCTTCTCCATGGCCCTGGCGCAGGAACTGGCCACCAAGGGCGTCACCGTCAACACGGTGAGCCCAGGCTACATTGGCACTGACATGGTCAAGGCAATCCGCCCGGATGTTCTGGAAAAGATTGTCGCTACGGTGCCTGTCAAACGCCTGGGCGAGCCCAGCGAGATTGCATCGATCATCGCTTGGCTGGCCTCGGAAGAGGGCGGATACGCCACCGGCGCAGACTTTTCGGTCAATGGCGGCCTGCACATGGGTTAAAGGCTGTTCCGTCCTTTTGGACCAACAAAAAACCCCGCATTTGCGGGGTTTTTTGTTGGGACTTGCAAGGATTGCAGGGGGAGCAGTCTGACCTTGCTACGGTCCGCCTGGGAAACATCAGGCTGCACTACCCGTATTTCGCATTCATCGGTATGGTTTGTGCTTGGTATGCAGGGTAAGACTCTATCAGTCTGCACAACATCGGCCAGGCAGCAACGCCTTCAGAAGCGGGCTGGAGCGCGCTTGCGGTCGCGTTCGTCTTCGGGCCAGGCGGACAAAATTGCGGTGGTATTCATGGTGGAAAACTCCTGTGATGTACCAACAACGCGGGCGGTCCACAGTCCGTTGACAACCTTTCGCAAAAAAATGCAACCGCAATAGCCTGTAGATTTACACTAAAAATAGCTACACATTTGATAGCATAGAAGCGAGATGGATCAATGGAAAGTCCGGAAAATTCTGGAAAGAATTTACAGGACTTTACATCTCTAGCCCACCGAGGCCGCTGATATTTCTTCGAGTTCGGAAGAAATTTCCAGCCAACGCTCTTCCAGTTTTTCCGTTTCATCATTTCCGGCTTTCAATCGCCGGCCGCACTCGGCGATCTCTGCAGGAGGCAAGGCTTCCGTCAGTTTTTGCTCCAATTGGGTGCGTTCTGCGCTCAGGGCCGTCAAGCGTTTATCGATCTGTTCCAGCTCTTTTTTGAGTGGCCGGGTCTTTTCGGCCAGCTGCTGGCGCGTTTGAGCGTCAAGCTTGCGCTGCTCGCGACCATCACGCGAAGGGGACGGAGCGGGAGCCGGTGCTGACGCAGCAACGGAGGCCAGCGCTACCACGGGTGCCGGTGTTGCGGCGGGCGCTGCTGCAGGAGTTTGTAAGGCCTGCGCCTGCTCGGCAAGCCGCGCTTCTTCGCGCAGGCGCTTGGATTCCTCGAGCAGGTAACGCTGATAGTCGTCCAGGTCGCCGTCGAAGGGGCCGACCACACCCCGGCCCACCATCCAGAAGTCCTCGCAGACCGAACGCAACAAGGCGCGGTCGTGGCTGACCAGCATGACAGTGCCATCGAAATCGTTGAGGGCCATGGCAAGGGCCTCGCGGGTGGCCAGGTCCAGGTGGTTGGTAGGCTCGTCCAGCAGCAGCAGGTTGGGGCGCTGCCATACGATCATGGCCAGCACCAGGCGCGCCTTTTCACCGCCGCTCATGGTGCCCACGGCCTGCTTGACCATGTCCCCGGTAAAGTTGAAGCTGCCCAGGTAGCTGCGCAGATCCTGCTCCCGGCTGGGTTGCTTGGCATCAGGCCCCAGCTCTTTGGCCAGGCGGATCATGTGCTCCAGCGGGTTTTCGCTGGGGCGCAGCACGTCGAGTTCCTGCTGGGCAAAGTAGCCAATGTTCAGGCCCTTGCCCTCGGTGATACTGCCGGTGAGCGCTTTCATGGTGCGAGCAATGGTCTTGACCAGCGTGGACTTGCCCTGGCCGTTTGCGCCCAGGATGCCTATGCGCTGCCCGGCCAGCACCGACCGGTTAACGCCCGTGAGGATGGTGGTGGGCGTACCCTCGTCGTCCACATAGCCGAACGAGGCGTCGCTGATGGCCAACATCGGGTTGGGCAGGTTGGCCGGCTCCTTGAACTCGAAGGTGAAGTCCGCTTCAGCCAGCACAGGCCCAATCTTCTCCATGCGTTCGAGTTGCTTGACCCGGCTTTGCGCCTGTTTGGCCTTGCTGGCTTTGGCCTTGAAGCGGTCGATGAACTTCTGCAGGTGGGCCATCTTCTCTTGCTGCTTGGCAAAGCTGGCCTGTTGCAGCTCCAACTGCTGGGCGCGCAACTCTTCGAACTTGCTGTAGTTGCCGCCGTAGCGGTTCAACTCGCCTTGCTGAATTTGCAGGGTGACGTTGGTGATGGCGTCCAGGAACTCGCGGTCATGGCTGATCACGATCATGGTGCCCGCGTAGCGCTTGAGCCAAGCTTCAAGCCAGACCAGAGCGTCCAGGTCCAAGTGGTTGGTTGGCTCATCCAGCAGCAGCAGATCGCTGGGGCACATCAGTGCGCGCGCCAGTTGTAGCCGCATGCGCCAGCCGCCGGAAAAGCTGTTGACGGGCTGGTCGAGTTCGCTCACGCGAAAACCCAGGCCCAGGATCAGCGCCTGGGCACGCGCCATGGCATCGTGCGCGCCGGCGTCATGCAGGTCCGAATAGGCATGGGCAATGGCCATCCCATCGTCGCTGGCCTCGGCTTCGGCCAACTGGCGTTGCACTTCGGCCAGACGCGTGTCGCCTTCGAGGACAAAATCGGTGGCCGACTGGTCGGTCTCGGGCATGTTCTGCGCGACCTCGGCCATCCGCCAACTCGACGGGATGTGAAAATCCCCGCCATCTTCATGGAGCTTGCCGCTGAGCAGCGCAAACAGGCTGGACTTGCCCGCGCCATTGCGGCCCACGAGCCCGACGCTTTCGCCGGGGTTGATGGTGGTGGACACGCTGTCGAGCACGACTTTCGTGCCTCGGCGCAGGGTAACGTTCTTGAGGGTGATCATCCGGGAATCAGAAAAAAGCGCACCCGCACGAGGCGGGTGGCATGCAAAACTCTGGGGGCCAGCGCAACTGCCAACGGCACAGCCGCTGCAGCTGCCAAAGGTGGCGTAAAGGGCTCTATTGTGCCGTGAGCCGGGTTTGGGCAGCCAGCGCCTGCCGGGTGACCAGCAAAACCTGGTCTTCTCCTGCACTGGTATCCAGCCAGAAAACAGGCAGTTGGGGGAACGCCGCTTCGAAGTACGCGCGCTCGTTGCCGATCTCCAGGATGATCACGGCGTCTTCTGTCATGCATGCGGGCGCGGCGGCAAACAGCTGGCGCACGAAGTCCATGCCGTCCGTGCCACCGGCCAGGGCCAGTTCGGGCTCGGCGCGGTACTCGCTGGGCAGTGCGGCCATGCTGGCAGCGTTGACGTAGGGCGGGTTGCACAGGATCAGGTCCCAGGGGCCGGGCAGGGCACTCAGTCCATCGGACAACTGCAAGGTGATACGGTCCTGCAGCCCATGTTTGTCCACATTGATACGGGCTACAGCAAGGGCGTCGGGCGAGATGTCGGCGCCCGTCACTTCGACTTCAGGCCAGGCCATGGCCGCCAGAACAGCCAGGCTGCCGTTGCCCGTGCAAAGGTCCAGCACCCGATGGGTGCGGTCACTCAGGAAGTCGTCCACACTGCCGTCCACGAGCAGCTCGGCTATAAAGCTGCGCGGCACGATGGCGCGTTCGTCCACATAGAAGGGCACACCCTGGAGCCAGGCCTCTCGGGTGAGGTAGGCAACGGGCTTGCGCGTTCCGATACGTTCGTTCAGTAGCGCCTCCACTGCGTCTCGCTGCTCTCCTGAGACTGGCATGGCTTCGACACTGTCAAGCTCATCGAGGGGCAGGCCCAGCCCCCAGAGCACCAGCCACGCGGCTTCATCGAAGGCGTTGGTGGTGCCATGGCCAAAAGCTACCCCGGCCGCATCCAGGCGCGCAGCGACAGACTCGATCAGTTCCAGAACGGTCCTCATATGCTGGTCCTTGCCGCTGCGTCCAAATTCTCCAGCGTGCGGCGGTAAATGTTCTTGAGCGGCTCGATATCGGCCACCACCACATGCTCGTCGATCTTGTGGATCGTGGCGTTGGGTGGGCCCAGTTCGATTACCTGCGCACACACCTGTGCAATAAAACGGCCGTCGCTGGTGCCGCCGGTGGTGGACAGTTCCGTGGTCAGGCCGGTTTCTGCCGTGATGGCCTGTTGCACAGCTCCCACCAGCTCACCGGGCGTGGTGAGGAAGGGCTGGCCGCCCAGCGTCCAGCGCAGGTCATATTCGAGGCCGTGGCGGTCGAGCACGGCGTGCACGCGCTGCTGCAGGCCCTCGGCCGTCGATTCGGTCGAGAAGCGGAAATTGAAGTCGATCACCACATCTCCCGGGATCACGTTGGTGGCGCCGGTACCGCCATGCATGTTGCTGATCTGCCAGCTGGTGGGCGGAAAGAACGCATTGCCGTTGTCCCACGCGGTGGAAGCCAGTTCTGCCAGGGCGGGCAGGGCCTGGTGGATGGGGTTGCGGGCCAGTTGTGGGTATGCGATGTGGCCCTGGATGCCGCGCACGCTGAGCTTGCCACTCAAGGTGCCACGCCGTCCGTTCTTGATCATGTCGCCGGTTTTTTCGACGGAGGTCGGTTCGCCCACGATGCAGTAGTCGAGCTTTTCGCCCCGCGCCTTGAGCTGTTCGACCACGACCTTGGTGCCGTCAACGGAAGGACCTTCCTCGTCGCTGGTCAGCAAGAAGGCCAGCTCGATCAGCGGTGCGGGCGTGGCCGCCAGGAACTCTTCCACCGCGACCACAAAGGCTGCGATGGAGGTTTTCATGTCGCTCGCACCCCGGCCATAGAGCTTGCCGTCCTTGTGGGTGGGCACGAACGGGTCGCTGCTCCACTGGGCCAGCGGGCCAGTGGGGACGACATCGGTGTGGCCTGCAAATACTACTGTTTTGATAGCGGATGAGGCACGATTCACTGGCGCTACTGGCCGTTTTGCCCACAAATTGCTGACACGGAAGTCTGTGGGACCACTGTCCAGTCGTTCGCACACAAACCCGAGCTGGGCAAGGCGTGCGGCCAGCAAATCCAGGCAGCCGGCGTCCTCCGGCGTGATGGAAGGGAGGGAGATGAGCTGTTCAGCCAGGTGCAGGGTACGGGACATGGGATGGGGTGAGGGAATGGAGATAGGCAGCCGGACTGCGATCATGGGTACAGGCATTGGCACTGCGTGGCCCAGGAGAGAGCTGCCAAGCAAGAAGCACTTGGCCCTGCGCGCGTCGTCCCCTTGATAGAGAGCTCCGCAGGCCGCTCAAACGGCGTCACATCACGCCGCCGGCTTGACGTCCAGCACGATCTCGGTGAACGACGGCGTATCGTCGGGTGCATCGCGTGCCTCTTTCTGGGCCTTGGCGGCGTTGGCGGCCAGGGAAAAGTCGTTTTGCAGGCGCCACATCAGGTTGGTGGGCGAATCGGCATAGGCCATGCCTTCCTTGCGGTCGATCTGTGCGTCCATGATGAGGCGGGCCAGCGCTTCTTCAAAAGTCTGCGATCCTTCGGCCATGGATTTTTCCATGGCCTCGCGCACGCCCGAGAAATCGCCTTTTTCGATGAGGTCGGACACCAGCTTGGTGTTGAGCATGACCTCGACCGCAGGGACCCGGCCACCGTCGGTCTTGCGTACCAGGCGCTGCGACACCACGGCCTTGAGGGCCGATGCCAAGTCTCCCAACATGGTGGGGCGCACCTCGACCGGGTAGAAGCTCAGGATACGGTTGAGCGCGTGGTAGCTGTTGTTGCCGTGCAGCGTGGCCAGGCACAGGTGGCCCGACTGAGCATAGGCAATGGCGGCCGACATGGTTTCACGGTCGCGGATTTCACCGATCAGGATCACGTCGGGGGCCTGGCGCAGCGCGTTTTTCAGGGCGGTCTGCAGGGACTGGGTGTCGCTGCCGATCTCGCGCTGGTTGACGATGGATTTTTTGTTCTTGAACTGGTACTCGACTGGGTCCTCGATGGTGAGGATGTGCCCCGTGAGCGCCTCGTTGCGGGTATCGATCATCGATGCCAGTGAGGTGCTCTTGCCGGAACCGGTGGCTCCCACCATCAGGATCAGTCCACGCTTTTCCAGGATGAGTTCGCGCATCACCGGGGGCAGGCCCAAGGAATCGAACTCGGGAATCTGCTGCGAGATGAAGCGGATCACCACTGCATAGCTGCCACGCTGGCGCATGGCGCTGACCCGGAAACGGCCCACGCCGCTGAGCGGCACACCCATGTTGAGTTCGCCGGTTTCTTCCAGCTCTTCGATGCGGTCCGGGGGGACCACCTCGGACAGCAGGTTGCGCGGCGCATCGGGCGGCAGGATCTGGTTGTTGATGGGCACGCACTCGCCGTTGATCTTGATCAGCGCGGGCGCGTTGGCCGACAGGTAGACGTCGGAGGCCTTTTTCTCTGCCATCAGGCGAAGAATTCGTTCCATCGTGCTCATGGTGTTTCCCTCTTGTTGTCAGTCTCTGTCGGCAAGGCGGCCGAACGGGCCACCTTCATGCCATCAAATCAGTCGCGCAGCAGGTCGTTGATGCTGGTCTTGGAGCGGGTTTGCGCGTCCACCTGCTTGACGATGATGGCAGCGTACATGCTGTAGGGCGTGCCGTTGGCGGCCGTCTTGGGCAGGTTGCCGCTGACCACCACCGAGCCCGAGGGCACGCGGCCGTAGCTGATTTCGCCGGTGGCACGGTTGAAGATCGGGGTGCTCTGGCCCAGGTAGACACCCATGCCCAGTACGGAGTTTTCTTCGACCACCACGCCTTCGACCACCTCGGAGCGGGCTCCGATGAAGCAGTTGTCTTCAATGATGGTGGGGCCGGCCTGCAGAGGCTCCAGCACACCGCCAATGCCCACGCCACCCGACAGGTGCACGTTGGAGCCAATCTGTGCGCACGAACCCACGGTGGCCCAGGTGTCGACCATGGTGCCTTCGCCCACGTAGGCGCCGATGTTCACGTACGACGGCATCAGGATCGCGCCCTTGGCGATGAAGCTGCCACGGCGGGCCACAGCAGGAGGCACCACGCGCACGCCGGTGGCTTTCATTTCTTCTTCGGACAGGTGGGCAAACTTGGTCTGCACCTTGTCGTAAAAGCCCAGGTCGCCAGCCTTGACGACTTCGTTGTCCTTCAGACGGAACGACAGCAGCACGGCCTTCTTGATCCACTGGTGCACGGTCCACTGGCCCACGCCTTCGCGGGTGGCCACGCGCAGCTTGCCGTTGTTCAGCTCGGCAATCACATGCTCGACGGCGTCCTGAATCTCCTTGGGGGCGGCGGCTGGCGAGAGGCTGGCGCGGTTTTCCCAGGCGTTGTCGATGAGGGTTTGGAGTTGTTGGGTCATGTTGTTGTCGATCAGATCAGGCAGTACGGGATTGGATGAATTGCACGATGCGCAGCGCAGCTTCCACGCATTCTTCGGCTTCGGCCACCAGGGCCATGCGCACGCGCTGGGCGCCGGGGTTGCTCCCTTGGGCCTCGCGGGCCAGGTAGCTGCCGGGCAGCACCGTGACATTGTATTGAGCCAGCAGGGCGCGCGCGAACTCGGCATCGTCCATGCCCAGGGCTTCCGGTACTTTGGCCCACAGGTAAAAACCGGCATCCGGCAGGGCGACTTCCATCACGCCAGCCAGCAGCGGCGTGACCTGGGCAAACTTCTTGCGGTACAGCGCCCGGTTTTCCACCACGTGCTTTTCATCACTCCAGGCCGCGATGCTGGCGGCCTGCACGATGGGGCTCATGGCGCTGCCGTGGTAGGTGCGGTAGAGCAAGAAAGACTTGATCAGCGCTGCGTCGCCAGCCACGAAGCCGCTGCGCATGCCGGGCACATTGCTGCGTTTGGACAGACTGGTGAAGGAGATCAGGTTCTTGAAGTCGCCACGCCCCAGCTGCGCCGCAGCCTGCAGGCCGCCCAGGGGCGGCTCGTCGCGGAAATAGATCTCGCTGTAGCACTCGTCCGAGGCAATCACAAAGCCGTAGCGGTCGCTCAGCTCAAACAGTTTCTTCCACTCGCTGAGCGGCATCACGGCGCCGGTGGGGTTGCCAGGGGAGCAGACGAAGAGCAGCTGGGTGCGTTGCCACACAGCCTCGGGCACAGCGTCCCAGTTCACTGCAAAGTTGCGGCCTGGGTCGCTGGCTGCGTAGTACGGCTGGGCCCCCGCCAGCAAGGCGGCACCTTCGTAGATTTGGTAGAACGGATTGGGGCAGACGACCAGCGGTTGGCCTTGCGAGGGATCGATGATCGTCTGCGCAAACGCAAACAGTGCCTCACGCGAGCCGTTGACGGGCAGCACCTGGGTGCCAGGGTCCAGGGTCAGCGCATAGCGCTGCCGTATCCATTGGGTGAACGCCTCGCGCAGCTTGGGTTCACCGGCGGTGGCAGGGTAACTGGCCAGTCCGCCCAGGTTGTTACTGAGTGCATCTTTGATGAACTGCGGTGTAGGATGGCGCGGCTCACCCATGCCCAGGCTGATGGGGCTGTAAGCCGCCGGGAGAGTGACTCCCGCAAAGAGTTGCCGCAGCCGCTCGAAGGGGTAAGGCTGGAGTTGGGAGAGCAGGGGATTCATGGAGCGACATTATGGGCGAAGGGCATACGCACACGGCGCGGTGCAGGGTGTCGCGCCGTCTATGGCGAGGGTCGGGGCGAGGCGCGGAGTCAAGCACTGTTTACACCGCGCAGAGTTGTCAATCCGACGTAAGAGCGGGCACATAGCATGGCCCACATTCAAAAACGATAACGGAGACAAGATGTCTGGATTCCTACCGCTGCGCCCCGGGCTTTGGTGGATGCGCAGGTGGCACCTGCCGGGCAAACTGATGACGCTGGGCGTGCTGATGGGGGCCGCCCTGGCGTTAGCGGCCGTGGATGCTCCGTGGTGGGGTGTGGCACTGGCTGCCTCTGTGGTTCTATATGCCCTTTGCGCGTTGTATGCGGGCCTGGCGTCTGACTTACAAGGACTGGCGCATGCGATGGAGCAGACCACACGTGGCGACTTGTGCGCTCGGGCGGGCGTCTATGGGCGCGACGAGATCGGCTCCATGGCCCAGTCGCTCGACCGCATGGTGCTGACGCTGTCGTCCATGGTGGCCGATATCCGCAGCAATGCCGCGCTGGTGGCCCATGCAGGACAAAGCCTGGCTCAGGGTAACCGGTCGCTGGCCGACCGCACCGAACAGCAGGCGGCCAACCTGGAGCAGACGGCAGCCAGCGTGGAGCAGCTATCGTCCGCCGTGCAGAACAACGCACAGACCGCGCGCAGCGCCGATGCCCGTGCCGCCGATGTGCGCAAGGCTGCCGACACCGGTGCCGAGGCCATGGCCCGTGCAGTGCAGTCGGTGGAAGCCATCCAGCAAAGCGCACGCCGCATGACCGAGATCATTGGCGTCATCGACAGCATTGCCTTTCAAACCAACATCCTGGCCCTGAATGCTGCGGTGGAGGCCGCCCGTGCGGGTGAGCAGGGCCGGGGCTTTGCCGTGGTGGCGGGCGAAGTGCGCACCCTGGCCAAGCGCTCGGGCGACGCTGCGCGGGAGATCCGCGAGCTGATCGGCGCCTCGGTCAGCCAGGTGGAGGCCAGCGCAGGGCTGATCCGGTCGGCGGGCGAAGGCATTGCCAACATGGCCAGCGGCATCCGCAGCGTGGCGGTCAGCATGACCGAGATATCCGGCTCCAGCGCTGAGCAGAGCACGGGCCTGAGCGAAGTCAGTTCTGCCGTGCAGCAACTCGACCAGATCACGCAGCACAACGCCCAGATGGTGGGGCATGCAGTCTCGCAGGCAGAGGCACTGGAGCACCGCGCGTCCACCCTGTCGCAGGCGGTGGCGGCATTTCGCCTGCAGCAGGGCACAGCCGATGAAGCGGTGTCCCTGGTGAACAAGGCGGTGGCGCTGCACAAGACCAGTTCGCGCGATCAATTCCTGCGCAGCATCACCGACAAGACCCAGCCCTACCATGACCGCGACATGTATGTGTTTGTGCTGGACACGGCTGGCACCTATCTGGCCTTTGGCGGCAACCCGGCCAAGGTCGGTACCCGCGTCCAGGACATTCCAGGCATTGCAGGCGACCGCCTGGTGAGCGACATCGTGACCCAGGCCGACCGTGCACCGGGTTGGGTGGAGTACGACATCAACAACCCGGCCACCGGCGCGGTGCAAACCAAGATGTCCTACGTGAGCCGGGTGGGGGACTGGTACGTGGGCTGCGGCGTGTACAAATCGCTGGCCGCGCGATAACTAGCAGACAGGCGGTGGCTAGTCTGGCGGACTAGGCACCGCTCTCAGCGCGCGCCCTTTTCACGTAGTTGCCGCGCGCGCTCCATCGCGGCGGCAATGGCCGCCTTGCGTGCCTCCATGCCCTCGGCGGCCACCGCAGCGGCCGCCGGGTTGGATCTGGCGGCCGATGTCGAATCGGCCTTTGCGCCAGAGCCCTCGTCCTCTATATCCTCCAGCGGCACCCGCTGACGGTGTTGCAGATAACGCTGCTTGGCTTGGTGCGCGAGCGAATCAGACCACGCGGCCCACCCGGTTGCCGTGCCGCTGGCGCTGTCAAGCTGGATGCAGTCCACCGGGCAGACCGGGATGCACAGCTCGCAGCCCGTGCAGTAAGGCTCGAGGACGGTGTGCATTTTCTTGTTGGAGCCCACGATGGCATCGGTGGGGCAGGCCTTGATGCACAGGGTACAGCCAATGCACCACGCCTCGTCAATGAAGGCCACGCTGCGCGGTGCCTCCACCCCGTGGTCTGCACTCAACGGCGTCACGGCATGGCCCGTGATGGCGGCCAGGCGGGCGATGCCCTCAGCACCGCCCGGAGGGCACTGGTTGATGGCCGCCTCCCCCTGGGCGATGGCCTGCGCATAGCTGGCGCAGTCGGGATAGCCGCAGCGCGTGCACTGCGTCTGGGGCAGGGCGGCATCAATCCGCGCTGCGAGGTCGGCGGGGGCAGCGTGGGATGGGGTGGAGCTGGCAGAGACGGGGTGGCTCAAGCCTTGCGCGCCTTGCTCTTGCTGCCACTGCGGGTGGACGGCGCCGCCGTGGCGCTGGTCTGGGCCGTGGCCAGATCAGCGGTGGGCGCCTGCGCTGCACCTGTGGGGGCTGCGGCGGGCTGCACCCAGCGCGTGGCCACAGAGGTGGCCGCAACGGGCTTGGCTGCAGCGCGGTCTGGGGCAGGCTTGGCTGCTGCCGTAGGCGCCTTGGTCGCCTTGGTCACGGCGGTTTTGGCTGCCGGTGCGGGCTTGCTGACAACCCTGGCAGGAGCGGGTGTTGGGCTGGAGAGCTTGTGCGCAGGTGTGGTGGCTGCGGCCGCTGTGGCTGGCTTGGCAGGCAACTCGTGCTCCAGGATGAATGCGCGTACCTTGGGGTACACGATGTCGCGCCAGCGGCGGCCGCTGAAGATGCCGTAGTGTCCGGCTCCCTTGGCTTCGAGATGGCGCTGCTCCTTGCGCACGATGCCGCTGCACAGGTCGTGGGCGGCTTCGGTCTGGCCCGAACCAGAAATGTCATCCAGTTCGCCCTCCACCGTGAAGAGGGCGGTGGTCTTGATGTCTTGCGGGCGCACGCGCTCGATCTTGCCGTCCGGCGAGCGCACATCCCAGGTGCCGTTTACCAGCTTGTAGTCCTGGAACACGGTCTGGATGGTTTCCAGGTAGTAGTCCGCATCCATGTCCAGCACGGCGTTGTACTCGTCGTAGAACTTGCGGTGGGCCTCGGCACTGGCGTCATCGCCCTTGATCAGGTCCTTGAAATAATCGTAGTGGCTGGTCGCATGCCGGTCCGGGTTCATGGCCACAAACCCGGTGTACTGCAAAAAGCCAGGGTACACGCGGCGACCCGCGCCTGGGAATTTCTCCGGCACGCGATAGATCACGTTGTTCTCGAACCACTCGTAGCTGCGATTGGTGGCCAGGTTGTTCACCGCCGTGGGCGACTTGCGGGCGTCGATGGGGCCACCCATCATGGTCATGGTCAGGGGCGTTTTTTCGCCCCGGCTGGCCATCAGCGACACGGCTGCCAGCACGGGCACCGTGGGTTGGCAGACGCTGATCACGTGGCAGTTGCCGTAGATGCCCTGCAGGTGACGGATGAAATCCTGAACGTAGTTGACGTAGTCGTCCAGGTGGAATTCACCCTCCGACATCGGCACCAGACGTGCATTCTTCCAATCGGTGATGTAGACCTTGTGGTCCTTGAGCATGGTGCGCACGGTGTCGCGCAGCAGCGTGGCGTAGTGGCCTGACAGCGGAGCCACAATGAGCACCACGGGCTGGCCCTTGAGCTTGGTCAGCGTGGCAGGGTCGTCCGAAAAGCGCTTGAACCGGCGCAGTTCGCAAAAGGGCTTGTTGACCTCGATACGCTCATGGATGGCGACGCCGATGCCGTCCACATCCACCGTGTGTATGTCAAAGGCGGGCTTTTCGTAGTCCTTGCCCAGGCGGTACAGCAGGTCGTAGCCCGCAGCCATGCGCTGGGCCACCGAGGTTTGGCTCAGCGGCGACACGGGGTTGCTGAATAACTTGGAAGCCGCCTGCGCAAAATCTGTGAAGGGCTCCATCAGGGAGCGCTGGGTTTCGTAGAGGTGGTACAGCATGGGGCGAAACTCCGATTTGTTGCAGTGCAATATAGCAGCACTTGGTAACAAGCGCATGGAGTAAAACCACCAATGCAGAGTCGCTAATGTGACAGGCGGCAGCGCTCGGGTGCAGGCCTCGGTGTGCGGAAGAACAAATATTGCGCTATCAAAAACGATAGCAATCCAGGCAATGAGTACCAGCGCTTGTGCCGATTTTTGTCTTATCCCTGCACTTTGGGCTCCGCGTTGTCGTTCAGCCAGGCCTCGAACGACTCCCGGGCGGAATTGCGCAATGCGGGGCGGAAAGCGGTCTTGTTACTCAAGTAAAGACAGTGCCGGATCACGGTGTACGGGTTGAAGCTTGCCTGCGGGTTTTGTTCTTCAAAGTGCTGCTTGTAGCGTTTGACCACCCCGATCGTCTCGCGCATCAGGCTGTTGAAGCGCGCACGTGTCATGCCTGCCGACCAGGCCTGGATGTCGTCCACAAACCCATCGACCTTGGACGGCTCGAACTCGAAGTCCTTGAAGAAATGCGTTGCGATCTTCAAGAAAGTGAACGCGTTCAGTTCGCTGCTGGTGGCTGCTGAGCGGGCGGGGGCCTGCAAATCTGCGGCGACATCGGGTGCCGGCTCGGCAGTTTCGTCAGGTGCCTGCAGCAGTTCGGCCGCTGTGGCATCCCGGATCTGGCGGAACTCGCGGTCGGCCAGCTCGAACAAGGCCGACAACACGTTGATGCGCCGCTTGAGCTGGCCCGGAATGGATTTTTTGTACTTGATCTTGTGGTCCAGCACGCTCCACGAGTCCTGGATGATGGTGCGCACTTGCAGCTCAAAGGGCCACGGCGCATAGGCGGCGTGCTCTGGCAGGTCGCGCTCGGCCACGCTCAGCCGCAGGTCCAGGTGCAGCCCCTTGTAGCCAAACGACGCTTCCGTGCTTTCCACCGCCGACACCTTGTCGGTCACATCGATCACGGCGAAATGGGCGCGCACTATCTGGGCGACCTTTTCCAGCTCGTCTTCATACAGGCACACCACCCGCACACCAATCAGGTCGGTGATGTAGGTCTCTATGTCGTAGGGGGTGTTGCTCTCTTCCAGCGCCGGACGGTACTTGCGCACGAACTTGCGCACACATTCGTCCACATCCTTGACGCGGCCCTCCACCTTGGTGATGTCCACGCCCCCCGCCTGGGTCACCACCGCCGCCACCCGCGCAGTGAGCGTAGCGCAGGTGTCTTCCAGCGCCACCGCTTGCCCGGCGTACCAAGCGCGAAATTGGGATTCCTCCAGGTCGAAATCAAGCGATGCCATGCCAGGCCTTTGTGGTGGGTGTTGCCAGGGTTGATACGGAAAGTGGGTGCGGGCGCATACGCCTGTGGCCCAGCGGGTGCGAGCATAAACGCCATGCCGTGACCCGTCCCGTGGAGTTTGCGCGCGAATGCCTCTTTTCGGCGCAGGACAGATGCTCATAATGGTGCAGCACCGCCGATTCAAGATGCCTGTGCATCCAACACACACCGCCTACCATGACACCCCACCCGCCCCCCGACAACGATGCAACCGCCGGACCTCGGCAGGGGCTGTGGGTGTCTGACGGAGTGGCTGGCACCAGCAACCACCGCTGGCTGCCCGTGGTGTTGCCCCCGTTGATTGCGCTGCTGACGCTGGGCCTCACCTTTCTGTACTGGCAAAGCGAAGAGAAGAACACGCGGACCAAGCGCGAACAGAACTTTGAGGTGGCGGCCGACCAGATCGCCTACAACCTCAAGGACCGCATGGCGACCTACGAAGTGGTGTTGCGCGGCGTCAAGGGCTACTTTGAGGGTTCGGAACGCATTGACCGCGCAGAGTTCCAGGCCTATGTGAGTGCTCTGCAGTTGCAGGCCACCCGGCCTGGGCTTCAAGGGGTGTCGCTGATCTTGCAGTTCCCAGGCAAGGCGCTGTCCGCCCACTTGGAGGACATGCGCCAACGTGGCTTCGACCAATACGCAGTGCGCCCGCCTGGCGAGCGCGACCTGATGGCCCCCATCACCCACATCGAGCCGTTGGAGGGCCCCAACCTCAAGGCACTGGGCTTTGATGTGCTGACCATTCCCCCCGCCAAGGAAGCGCTGGACCGCGCACGCGATACCGGTGCGCTGGCATTGTCCGGCCGCCTGACACTCATGCAGAACGGTACGTCAGGGCTGGTGATGTACTTGCCTTTGTACGCGGCCAACGCAGACAGCGGCACCGTACAAGGGCGGCGACTGGGGCTGGCGGGATGGGTATCCGCACCGTTTCTCATGGAGGATGTGATCCATGGCATGTCCCGCGAATTCGACGCCGACATTGGCTTGCAGATCATCGACACCACCCCAGGCGCTGCCCCGGTGGGACCGGGGTCGGAGGTGGATGCCCCGGGGAGTGCACAACCCGCGCTGCTGTTCAGCAACCTCAAGACCTCGCTCCGCACTGCTGACGGATTGAGCTTGCAGGCGCGGCGTGAACTGGAACTGGGTGGTCGCCGCTGGACCTTGCAGATGGCTCCCCTACCGGGCTTCTCCAAGCGCTTTCAGGACGATGGACACCACCCGGTGGCGTTGCTGGGCTCCGTGCTGAGCCTGATTCTGGCGTGGTTCACCTGGCTGCTGGCCACGGGGCGTGAGCGTGCCGTGGTCCTGGCGCGGGACATGACGGCCGAACTGCGCGCGACTCGCGACGATCTGGAAAGCACGCTCAGCGCCATTCCCGACCTGTTGTTCGAACTGGGGCTGGATGGCTGCATCTACCACTACCGTTCGGCGCGTTCCGAAGAACTGGCCGTGCCACCCGAGATGTTTCTAGGCCGTCTGCTGCGCGACGTAGTCCCCCCCGAAGCCGCTGCCGGGTGCCATGCGGCGCTGGAGGCCGCGCACCGCACCGGGTATTCATCCGGCCACCAGTTCCGGCTGGAGCTGCGCGGTGCCACGCACTGGTTTGAGTTGTCGATTGCGCGCAAGGAGAGTGCAGCGCCTGGCGACGAACCGCGGTTCATCGCACTGTCGCGCGACATTACCGAACGCAAGCAAGCCGAGGCGCGGTCACACCAGCTGGCGTACTTTGATGCGCTCACTGGTCTGCCCAACCGACGCATGCTGCTGGACCGCATGGAGCATGCGCTGGCCAACGCCCAAAAGGCCGCGCAGGTGGGCGCTGTGCTTTACATCGACCTCGACAACTTCAAGCAGATCAACGACGCGCGGGGCCACACGGTGGGCGATACGCTGCTCATGCAGGTGGCCCAGAGGCTCACACATTTGCAACGCCCTGGAGACACCGTGGCGCGCCTGGGCGGTGACGAGTTTGTGGTGCTGGTGCACAACGTGGCGTCGGACATGGAGTCCGCCGGGCGTGCCGCGCTGCTGGTGGCTGAAGAGATGCGCGCAGCGCTGGAGGCGCCTTACACCATCGACACCCACCTCTACAGCACCACCGGCAGCATCGGCATCACGCTGTTCCCCAAGCGTGGCGAGGGCGTTGAAGACCTGCTGCGCGAGGCCGACACCGCCATGTACCGCGCCAAGGACCTGGGCCGCAACCGCATTCGTTTTTATGAAGCGGCCATGCAGGCTGATGTGCAGGAACGCCTGGCGCTGGAGCAGGACCTGAAGAAAGCCCACGCTCTGGGCCAGTTGGCTGCATTCGTGCAGAGCCAGGTGGACGCATCCGGCGCCGTGGTGGGCGGCGAGCTGCTGATGCGCTGGGAGCACCCCGTGCGAGGCAATGTGCCCCCCAGCCGCTTTATCCCCATCGCCGAGGCCTCCGGCTTGATCCTGCGCATGGGCGACTGGATGATCCAGCAGGCCTGCGAAACCCTGGCGCGCTTGCAGGCAGCGGGGCGCGAGCTTTCGCTGTCCGTCAATGTGAGCGAGCGGCAGTTCCGCCAGGACGACTTTGTGGAGCGCGTGCGCCACATCCTGGCCCACACCGGCGCCAACCCGGCCCTCCTGATCCTGGAGGTGACCGAAAGCCTGCTGATTGAGGACCTGGACGACACCATCGCCCGCATGACCGAAATCGTGGGTCTGGGCGTGCGGTTCTCCATTGACGACTTTGGCACCGGCTATTCGAGCCTGGCCTATCTCAAGCGGTTGCCGCTTTACGAGCTCAAGATCGACAAGAGCTTTGTGGACGACACACCAGACGACCCCAATGACACGGCCATCGTGCAGTCCATCATCTCGGTGGCCCGTCACCTCCACCTGCGCGTGGTGGCCGAGGGTGTGGAGACACGCGCCCAGGCGGACTTTCTGGTGGAGAGCCACTGCGAATGCCTGCAGGGCTACCTGTTCGCGCGGCCCGAGCCGCTGGCCGCCTGGCTGGGGCGGCTGATTACGTAGCCGCAGTGGCCAGTGCGCCAGGCCCAACGCTTTGTTCGGGCGCAGCGCTCGCATACGACTGCACCGCCAGCGCATGTACCTCCCGCGCGGGGCGGTCCTTGAGCAGATGGTTGCTCCACACCTGGCGCCAGATGCGGGCGCCCGGCAGACTGTGGCGCAGGCCCAGCATGTGGCGGGCGATGTGGGGCCAGGGGGTGCCGTATTGGGCGGCCTCGCGCTCCATGTACTCGACCATCTTGATTTCGACCTCTTCGCGCGTCAGGGGGCAGGGCACACCACCTTGTTCGCCGTAGTAGAGCTGGTCCCAGCGGGCCAGCCACCAGGGGTTGTGGTACGCCTCGCGGCCAATCATCACGCCGTCCAGGTGCATGAGCTGCTCCTGAACCACCGCGTCGGTGGTGATGCCGCCGTTGATGGCGATGGTGAACTGCGGAAATTCGGCCTTGAGGCGGTGCACCACCTCGTAGCGCAGGGGCGGCACATCGCGGTTTTCCTTCGGGCTCAGGCCCTGCAGCCAGGCATTGCGCGCATGGACGATGAACACGGTGCACCCGGCCTCAGCCACCGTGCCGATGAAGTCGCGCACGAAGCCGTAGTCCTCCACCTTGTCGATGCCAATGCGGTGCTTGACGGTGACAGGCACATCCACCACGTCCTTCATGGCCTTCACGCAGTCGGCCACCAGCTGGGGCGACTTCATCAGGCTGGCACCGAACGCGCCGCGCTGCACGCGGTCGCTGGGGCAGCCGCAATTGAGGTTGATTTCGCCATAGCCCCACTGCGCGCCCAGGCGTGCGGCCTCAGCCAGCTTGTCGGGCTCATTGCCGCCCAGTTGCAGGGCCACGGGATGCTCTTCGGCGTTGAAGCGCAGGTGGCGCTCGGTACCGCCGTGGATGATGGCGCCCGCGTTCACCATCTCGGTGTACAGCAGGGTCTGGCGGGTCAGCAGCCGGTGAAAGTAACGGCAGTGGCGGTCGGTCCAGTCCATCATGGGGGCGACGGACATGCGCCAGGGGCTCAAGGTGGGTTCCACAGGCAAACAACGAAGGGCGGGGAGGGGAGGTTCTGCAGCAGAACGCCCCTCTGGTCGGGGGCGCTGCGGGGCTGCAGTCGCGAAGCCGTAATTATCCCACTGCCTGCGCAGAGGGTGTTGGAGCAGGGTTTTGGATCAAAACGGGCGCAAGCGCCAGTGCTATTTGCTCTGGTTGCTATCAAATATGGAGTGCATGAGGCCGTGAGTTGTGGCCTGCAGGGTTCATGCGCCCGGGTGCCAGGGCATCAATACTCGCTCTGCCTCAACTCTTGCAACCCGTATTTCCGCACGATCCTTGCCCGCTGGCGTGGGTCGATGTTGATGTGGGCGGCGTCGTGGCCCACCTGGGCCATTAGCCTCGGGTCCATCACGCGGCGCCACAGCGGCGGCACATAGGCCAGGGTAAACATGCCGAAGTAGCCGATGGGAAGTTGCGGCACATCGTCAAAGTGCCGCAACGACTGGTAACGGCGCAGCGGGTGGGCATGGTGGTCGGAGTGCCGCTGCAGATGGAACAGTGCCCAGTTGGAGAACGCATGGTTGCTGTTCCACGAATGCTGCGGGCGGCAGGGTTCGTAACGGCCACGGGCATCGCGCCTGCGCAGCAGGCCGTAGTGCTCGACATAGTTGGCCGAAGTGAGCTGAAAGTTGGCCCAGAACGACGCCACCAGCAAAAAGGGCAGGATGCCCGCACCCAGCCAAAAAGTCAGGCTGACCCAGAGCAGCACGGTGATCAGCGCGGGCTGCAGGATCTCGTTGTGCCACGACAGCACCGGCTGGTGCTGGCGGGCCAGTCGGTCTTTTTCCAGCGCCCAGGCGCGGCGTGCAGCCCCGGGCATTTCACGCAGCACAAAGCGGTAGATGGACTCGCCCATGCGCGATGATGCCGGGTCGGCCGGCGTGGCCACATCGCGGTGGTGGCCTCGGTTGTGTTCGATGAAGAAGTGCCCATAGGCCGTGGGCGCCAGCACCAGCTTGGCCAGCCAGCGCTCCAGCGCCGTGTTCTTGTGGCCCAGCTCATGCCCCAGGTTGATGCAGAACCCACCCACCGTGCCGGTGGTCAGCACCATCGCCAGCACGCCATGCCAGGGCAGGGGCTGCGTGGCCACCCACCAGGCGCTGAAGACGAAAGCCGCCCAAAGCACCGGCACCAGCAGGTAGGTGATGCGGCGGTAGTAGCGGTCACGCTCCAGTGCGGGCACGGCGGACTCGGGCGGGTTGCTTCGGTCTACGCCCAGCAGCCAGTCGAGCAACGGGGCGACGAGGTAGAAAAAGGCCACCGGCGCCCACAGCGCCAGTGGGTCGCCTGTCCACCCCATCAGCGCCGGGCCCACGCCAACGGTGCATGGCACCACCAGTGACAGCAGCCACGCATACCGCTTGCGGTCGCAGTAGGGCGGGGTGGTGGGCAATGGGGCTTGCAGCATGGGGCGGCGTTGACAACACGGGCCTGCAAATGGTGCATTCTGGACGGGCGGGGAGCAAATGCCAGTTTTATTTGGCATTCTGCATTTGCTACGGAAAACTGGCTAAAAACAACCGATAGCGCCAGTATTGATTGCCCTGGTTGCCGTGAAATAGTGAGTGCTCTGCACTGGGTGCTTGCAAGCAGCGGCTGCTGCACTTTGCCTTGCGTCAAGACGGGGCATTGGCGCTATCAGCGATACTCGCGGCGCTCTCGATGCCTGCGGAGCCACGGGCCCACCGCCTGTTTCAGCGCCCCGGGCTCCGTTTTGTCACCCCGTTTCCCATGCACCACACCATTTTTGACACGCCGGTTGTCAACACGCTTTTGCGCGCTTTTTCCCGTTTCACATTGCGCATCACCGGCTGGAAGATTGAAGGCGCTTTGCCCACCCACGCCGCCAAAAGTGTGCTGATTGCCGCGCCCCACACCAGCAACTGGGACCTACCATACACGCTGATGCTGGCCTTCTCGCTGCGCTTGCGGGTGTACTGGATGGGCAAACACAGCCTGTTCAAGGCGCCGTTCGGTGGCGTGATGCGCTGGCTGGGCGGCATTCCGGTGAACCGGGAGCAGTCCGGCAACCTGGTCGCCACGTCGGCCCAGGCGATGCGGGAGGCCGATGGCCCCATGCAACTCATCGTGCCGCCCGAGGGCACACGCGGCAAAACGCGGCATTGGAAGACAGGCTTTTACTTCATCGCTCAGCAGGCGGGCGTGCCCATCGTGCTTGCGTTTGTGGACTATGGTCGCAAGGTAGGCGGCCTGGGCCCGGTGTTCGAGCCCACGGGTGACCTCGACAGCGACATGGCGCGTATCAAGGCGTTTTATGCGCCCATCCAGGGCAAGAACCCCAAGCAATTTGAGACCTGATGTGGGTCGTCAAATTGTTGAATGAAATCGGCCTCTGGTGCTTATATAGAAAGCACCGAATGCTATCAAAAATGTAGTTGCTGCGTTGGTGGCAGCCGCCTTCACGCCCCCACACTTCGCCGATCGATTTTGCGGCTGAGCACGATGCTGGTCTGCGTCTGGTGCACGCCATCGAGTTGCCCCACCTTGTCCAGCAGGGTGTCCAGCTGCTCATGGCTCGCGCAGCGCAAGAACACCAGGTAGTCAAACGGCCCGCTCACGGCCGACACTTCTTCGACTTCCGCCATAGCCTCCAGCGCGCGCAGCACAGTGGGCGCTGTTTTGGGCAACACGCTGATGCTGCACCAGGCCCGTACGGTGGTGGCATCGAGCCGGGTGCCCAGCCGCACCCCATAACCGGCCACCATACCAGAGCGCTCCAGCCGCGCGATGCGTGCCACCACGGTGGTGCGGGCCAGGCCGAGCTTGCGCGCCAGCGTGGCTGTGCCCTCGCGCGCATTGGTCTGCAGCAGGCTGAGCAGTTGCCGGTCGGTGTCATCCAAGGTCTGGTTCATGCGCGTTTCTTCAAAAAGTCATAACGCCCATCATATTCGCCGTTGTGGCAAAAAAGAAAGCAGCTTTCGACGTTTTGAACGCTACACATTGACAGTGCCATTGCCTAGCATCAAGGCATCCACAACACCTCTCCGCTGCATGCGGTGAGCACTACCGGGAGCGCTGCCATGACCACCTTTTCCACCCATTCCAACACCACCGCCCGCCACTCCATCACCGTCCTGGGGGCTGGCCACATCGGTTTTGCCATGGCGCTGCTGCTGCAGCAGGCCGGCGACTACGACATCCTGGTGGTGGACCGCGACCCGGCGCGTCTGGCCGAAGTGGCGGCTTTGGGCGTATCCACCGAGTTGGCGACTGACGACGCAGGCCTGAAGGCCGCCATCGATGGCCGTTTTGCCGTGTTGAACGCGCTGCCGTTTCACCGCGCCGTGCCGGTTGCGACGCTTTGCGCCGCAGCCGGAGTGCATTACTTTGACTTGACCGAGGACGTGGCCAGCACCCAGGCCATTCGCGCACTCGCCGCCAATGCCCGCAGCGTGCTCATGCCCCAGTGCGGCCTGGCTCCCGGGTTCATCGGCATCGTGGGCAACGATCTGGCTCGCCGTTTTGACACCCTGCACACCTTGCGCATGCGCGTGGGCGCGCTGCCCCGCTATCCGCAGGGCGCCCTGCGCTACAACCTCACCTGGAGCACCGAGGGCCTCATCAACGAATACTGCAACCCTTGCGAGGCGATTGTGGACGGCGTGCGCACCACGGTGCCTGCGCTGGAGGGGCTGGAAACCTTTGCGCTGGACGGCGTGGAGTACGAGGCCTTCAACACCTCGGGCGGGCTGGGCACGCTGACAGAAACGTGGGCGGGCAAGGCGCGGCAGGTGGACTACCAGTCCATCCGCTACCCCGGCCACAACGCCATCCTGAAGCTGCTGCTCAACGACCTGCGCCTGCGCGACCGGCGCGATCTGCTCAAGGACATTCTCGAAACCGCCATCCCCACCACCGATCAGGACGTGATCGTGGTGTTTGCCACCGCATCAGGCCTCAGGGGCGGGCGGCTGGTGCAGGACTCGTACTCGGCCCATATCGTGGGCACGCAAGTGGCCGGGCACACGCTGAGCGCCATCCAGCTCACCACGGCCGCAGGCATCTGCACGGCGCTGGACCTGGTGGCGCAAGGCAAGTTGCCGCAGCAGGGCTTTGTCGGGCAGGAGTCCGTGGCGCTTGCGGACTTTCTGGCCAACCGCTTTGGTTCCGCCTACGCCCGGGAGGGCGAGTTGGTGTTGTAAGAAGCAAGCCGAGGCTCAGCGCCCCGGCTTCTGGTACATGCCCTCAATGGCCTCGGCAAAGTGCGCCATCAGGTTGTTGCGCTTGAGCTTGAGCGTGGGCGTCATGAAGGTGTTCTCAATCGTCCAGGGATCAAGCGTCAGGTGCACCGTGCGCGGCACGGCATAGCGGGCAAAGCTGGCGGTGTTCTTTTCGATGCGCGCCAGCACAGCACGGTGCACGCTGGGGTGGTTCAGGCTGTCGGCGGCCTGGGGGTTCAGGCCCAGGTCAGCGGCCAGCCGCTGCCACTCGCCCGGGTTCAGCACGGCCACACAGGCAATGAAGGGGCGGTTTTCGCCCACCACAAAGGCCTGCTCCAGCAGGGGGTCGGCCAGCAGGGCCAGTTCCAGGTCGCCCGGTGGGATCTTTTCGCCGGTGGATGTGACGATGATTTCCTTGATGCGGCCCTTGATGTAAATGCGGCCGTTCACGATGTCGGCCTGGTCGCCGGTGCCCAACCAGCCGTCGGTGCTCAGGATGCGTGCGGTGTCTTCGGGGCGCTTCCAGTAGCCCTTCATCACGATGGGGCCGCGCACCTGCAGCTCGTGGTTGTCGCCGATACGCACTTCCACGCCGGGCAGGGCCTTGCCTACGCAGGCGGGGTCGTTGTCGTCCAGTGCGTTGACCGACACCACCGGTGCGGTCTCGGTCATGCCGTAGCCCTGGATCAGCGGCAGGCCCAGGCCCAGAAAACACTTCGCAATGGTGGGCGACAGCGGTGCGCCGCCACTCACCGCCACACGCACGCGGCCGCCAAACTGGGCCAGCAGCGGCTTGGCGACCAGCGCTTGCAGCAGGGGCCAGGGCAGGGCGGCCATCCAGCCTGCGGCCTGGCCTTCGCTGGCTGCCGGGGCGGGCAGGCCTTGCACGGCACAGAAGCGGGCCCAGCCCTTGTTCTGCGCGGCTTCGTACAGCTGCATCTTCCAGGGCGTGGGCGAGAGCTTTTCGAGCAGCTTAGCGTGAATGCGCTCGTAGATGCGCGGCACCGACACCAGCACGGTGGGGCGTATGGTTTTCAGGTCTTCCGCCAGCTGGGCCACCGAGCGGGCATAGGCCACGCAACTGCCCGCTGCAATCGGCAGGTAGTAGCCGCCCGTGCGCTCAAAGGTGTGCGACAGCGGCAGGAACGACAGGAACACGTCGTCCACCGTGGGTGCAATGCGCTCCAGCACGGCCTTCACGTCGCTGACCACGTTACGGTGGGTCAGCATCACGCCCTTGGGTTTGCCGGTGGTGCCAGAGGTATAGACGATGGCCGCTAAGTCATCGGCCTGCGGGCCTGTGGCCGCGGTGGATGCGTCCGTTTGCGCCGCGCCCGTCAGCCATTGCGCCAGCGACCCCACGGCCGGGTTATCGCTCGACGCTGGGGTGGGCTTGAACGCGTCGTCGTCATCGGTAATCACCACGGCGCGCAGGGCCGGGAAGGACGTGCCCACGGCGCGGATCTTTTCCCATTGCTCGGCCTGGCTCACGAACAGCATCGAGGCCTCGCAGTCCGCCAGGATGTAGGCGATGCTGCCGGGGTTGTCGATGGCGTGCAGAGGCACGGGCACGTCGCCGGCGGCCAGCGTGGCCTGGTCTGCACACATGGCATTGAGGCTGTTGGGCAGCAAGATGGCCACGCGGGCCGCCGGGGGCAACTGCATTGCGGCCAGGGCGTGGGTCCACGTGCTCACGCGCTCTGCGGTCTGTGCCCAGGTCAGGCTGGCCCATGTCTGACGGGAGGAGTCAAAAGCCCGGTAGGCCTCGGCGTCGGGGGTGCTGGCAGCGCGGTAGGCGAGAAGCTGTGGCAGCGTCTGAACGCTGGAGATGTCAGAAGGAATAGGGGGCATCAGACTCTGCGTTAAAGGCGTGGCGCAAGCGCGCGGCCTCAGTAAAAACCCGAGTGATCATACCCACTGGCCCCGCAGTGGACGCGTGCGCTCAACCCTTTCATTTTGTAAATGGTGTGTTCCTGTTACTGGAATGATCTGGGCAGTATTCGCTTGGGCCCTGCGTTGGTTCGACCACAATCCAGCACGCCGCCAGAGCCCGGCTCGGTGTGCTGCGCGCCTCGGGGCTCACGTTCAACCCACCCTCAGCGGACACCAAGGAAGTGGTGCGCGGCACCAGTGTGCATTTTTTATATATCTGTCGGTCGAAAATAAATAGGGATATGGATGACTTACAAGCGCCAAAAAATTATCAATATTCTGCTTTTTTTGCTTCTGCTGAGCCTCATGCTTTTTTCCTGGAAGAATGCTATGCGGATAGGTAATCAGGCGCAAAGGAATTCCATGTATGGCGTGGCAAAAATCTGGTATCAAGTCGCGGCCTATACGGGCGATGCGAATGCCCAGAACAATTTGGCAGGTTTTTATGCGGAAGGCCTGGGTGGAGAGCGTAGTGATGCCCTGGCAGCCAAATGGTTCGAGAAAGCTGCAGCGGCCGGGGTATCGGCCGCAAAATTCAATCTTTCCAATTTTTATGAGGAAGGGCGTGGTGTCCCGCAGGACATTCGCAAGGCGGTCAGTCTGCTGGAAGAGCTGGCACAGCAGCGAGATGCTGTCGCTGCATTCAACCTGGGGCATATCTATGCTACGGGAAGGAACGATTTTCCCCAGGATATTCAGAAAGCCATCTATTGGTATGAAATCTCTGCAGCCATGGGCTACGCATCAGCGCAATATAATCTTGGAAATATCTATGCGCAGGGCGTTGCTGTGTCCAAAGATTATGCTCTTGCAGGACAGTGGGTGGTAAAGGCAGCTCAACAGAACC
>NZ_JADHVT010000142.1 GCF_016783915.1 Acidovorax sp. | reverse complement strand
AGCGCGAGCGCGACCACCAGGCGCAGGTGATGGCCACCTTCACCGAGCAGCCCGCCGGCGTGGCGCTGGCATCGCTGCGCATGCGCGTGCCCGTGCCTGGGCGGCGGTCCAGCTCGTTCGGGCTGCGCCGCGTGTTCAACGGCCAGCCGCGCAACCCGCACAGCGGCATGGACATTGCCGCTGCCACGGGCACGCCCATCGTGGCGCCGCTGCCGGGCCGGGTGATAGACGTGGGCGACTACTTCTTCAACGGCGGCACGGTGTGGCTGGACCACGGGCAGGGCCTGCTCACCATGTACTGCCACCTGAGCAGCATGGAGGTGCGCGTGGGCGATGTGCTGCAGGCGGGCGACGCGTTCTGCAAGGTGGGCGCCACCGGCCGCGTGACCGGCCCGCACCTGCACTGGGGCGTGATGCTGAACCGCACCATGGTGGACCCGGCGCTGTTCGTGCCGGCCTGATGGCGCAGGGCTTCATTACTATGCAATTGATAGCACCCAGTGCATATTGCACTAGCGCATCCGGCCCTTTTTGTTTGAAACCGACCCCATGACCCCGCGCCTGATCCGTTTCAACAAACCCTACGGCGTGCTGAGCCAGTTCACGCCCGAGGGCAAGTGGCAGGGCCTGAAGGACTACATCGACCTGCCCGGCGTGTACGTGGCCGGGCGCCTGGACGCCGACAGCGAAGGGCTGCTGCTGCTGACCAACGACGGCAAGCAACAGGCCCGCATTGCCGACCCGCGCTTCAAGATGGAGAAGACCTACTGGGTGCAGCTGGAGGGCATCCCCAGTGAGGCCGCGCTGGCCGCGCTACGCAGCGGCGTGGTGCTGAACGACGGCCCCACCCTGCCCGCCCGCGCGCGGCTGCTGGAGCCCGCCCCTGCGGTGTGGGACCGCACCCCGCCCATCCGCGAGCGCAAGGCCATCCCCACCACCTGGATCGAACTCATCATCCGCGAAGGCCGCAACCGCCAGGTGCGCCGCATGACGGCCGCCGTGGGCCACCCCACGCTGCGGCTGATCCGCGCGGCCATCGGGCCGTACACGCTGGACGGGCTGGCACCGGGCACCTGGGCGGATTGAGCCGGCAGGCGAGAAGGGCCTAGGCGGCCACCGCCTGCATGCGCCGCGACAACGCGGACCCACGCGCGCGCAAAAAGGCCCGCAAGCCCTCGGCATAGTCCACACCCACGGCCTGCTGCACCGAAGGGCGTGCCGCCAGCGCGGCGCGCCACTGATGCACCAGCGGCAAGCCTTGCCAGAGCCCCAGGTCATCCACACCCGGCAAGGTGTCGATGACGTCGAAGTACCGGAACACCGGGCCGAACACCGCGTCCACCATGCCAAAGTCCGGCCCGGCAAAGTACGGCCCCGGCACGCTGCGCTGGCCCAGGGCCTCTTCGATCTGCACAAAACGGCTGCGCAGGTCTTGCGCGCGGGCCTGCAGCGTGGCCTCATCCGGCGCGGCGTAGAAGCCGCCGATGGTGTTCAGCACCGCAGAGCCAAACTCCATCCACGCCCGGTGGCGTGCGCGCTGCAGCGGATCTGGCGGGTGCAGCACGGGCATGGCCACCTCGTCCAGGTATTCGCAGATCACGGCCGACTCAAACAGGCTCTGGCCGCGCACCTGCAGGACCGGGGTCTTGCCCAGCGGCGAGAGGGCCAGGAACCAGTCGGGCTTGCGGGCCAGGTCGATGGTGCGGCGCTCGAACGCCAGGCCCTTTTCGTGCAGCACGATGGCCACGCGCTGCACATAGGGGCACAGCGCGTGCGAGACCAGAGTGAGCGCAGCGGGCGCTGTGGTCTGGGCCATCACGACAACAACCCCTCAGCCTGCAGCGCGGCCTGCACCTGCGGGCGGGCCGCCACGCGTGCCATCCAGGCCTGCAGGTGCGGGTAGGCAGTGAGCGGGATGCCCAGCAGGTGCGACCAGTTGACGATGGTGAAGCCATACGCGTCGGCCACGCTGTAGCCGCCTGCCAGAAAATCGCTGCGCGACAGCACGGCCTCCATCTCGGCAAAACGCACGGCCAGCTTGGCCTTGACGGCCTGGCGCGTGGAGTCGGCCGTCTCCTTGTGCCACAGCCAGGGGCTGAAGCCCTTGTGCAGTTCGGTGCTGACGAAGGTGAGCCACTCCAGCACGGCCAGCCGCTCGCTGGAGCCGGGCTGACCGATGAGTGCGCGCGCCGGGTCCAGGTCGGCCACGTACTGCAGCAGCGCCGCTGCTTCGGTGTGGCGCGACTGGTCGGCCAGCTCCAGCAGGGGCACATAGCCGCGCGGGGAAATTTCGAGGTAGTTGGCACCGGTCTCGGTGGTGTGGCGCACCAGGTCCACCTTGACCAGATCGAACGGAACGCCGACCTCGCGCAGGGCAATGTGGACGGCGAGCGAGCAGGCACCGGGGGCGTAGTAGAGCTTCATGGGAACGGGGCTTTCTGGAAAAAACGGCTGGAATGTGTCGCCGTTGCTACCCACTAGCACCCACGGACACCCATCGGTACACGGCAAGGCCCGGCGACAGGCAGAATCTATGCTTGCAACAACGCAAATAAAATAAGCACTTATGAAATCAACCGTTGCATCAGCGCAATACCAACTGGGCGCCGCCGAGCTGGAAGTGCTGCTGGCCATGGTGCGCACCGGCACCCTGGCGGCCGCCGGTGAGCGACTGGGGGTGGATGCGTCCACGGTGTTCCGCGCCATCCAGCGCATCGAACGGGGGCTGGGCCAGTCGCTGTTCGACCGGTCGCGCGCCGGCTACCGCCCCTCCGAACTGGCCCAGGCATTGGCCGAACAGGCCGAGCGGGTGGAAGCCGCCCTGGAGGCCGCGCGCTCTGCCGCACAGGCGCAGCCCGAACAGGTGTCGGGCACGGTGCGAATCTCCACCACCGACACCATCCTGCACGGCCTCATCGCCCCGGCCCTGCAGATGCTGCAGCCCCGGCACCCGGCCCTGGTGTACGAGCTGCACGCCGGCAACGAGCTGGTGAGCCTGACGCGGCGCGACACCGACATCGCCGTGCGCGCCACCAAGCGCCCGCCGCAGCACCTGGTGGGGCGGCAGCTGGGCATGATCCGCTCGGCCCTCTACGCAGGCACCGCCAGCCCGCTGGCCCTATCAGATGTGGAGGCAGGCCGCGCCGCCTGGATTGCGCCCGACGACGCCCTGCCCGACCACCCCTCGGTGCGCTGGCGCAAGAAGCAATACCCCAGGGCACAGCCCACCTACCGCGTCAACAGCCTGCTCACGGTGATGGAACTGGTGGCCCTGGGCATGGGCGTGGGGGTGTTGCCCCTCTTTCTGGCCCAGGGCCGCAGCGACCTGCGCCCGCTCACGGGCGCGCTGGCCGACGGCGAGACCGAGCTGTGGCTGCTGACCCACCCGGAGTCGCGGCACCTGCGGCGCATTGCAGCGGTGTACGGGCATCTGGCGGAGACGGTGCGGCTGCCTTGAGGCACTTGGGCCTTGGGGCCCATGGATGCGCTGGGCAACCGCGCTCCGCGCCTGCTGCCAGCACGTTGTCAGCAGCCGGTCTCTACAGTGCGCGGCCATGACCCTCACACAGTTCTACGGCGCATCCAGCCTCGACGGCTTCATCGCAACGCCCGACCATGACCTGGGCTGGTTGCTGCAGTTTGGCGAAATCGAGGGCTCCAGCTACCCGGCATTCATCCGCGACGTGGGCGCGCTGGCCATGGGATCACACACCTACGAATGGATGCTGAAACATGCCATCGATGAGGGGCAGCCTTGGCCGTACACACAGCCCACCTGGGTGTTCAGCACGCGCACACTCCGCAGCATTGCCGGTGCCGATGTGCGTTTTGTGCGTGGCAATGTGCGCCCTGTGCACCAGGCACTGGTGCAGGCCGCAGCGGGGCGCAATGTGTGGGTGGTGGGCGGGGGTGACCTGGTGGGACAGTTTGACGACGCGGACCTGCTGCACGAGCTGATCGTGCAGGTGGCGCCGGTCACGCTGGGTGCGGGCACCCCGCTGTTTCCGCGCCGCGTGGTGCAGCCGCCGCTGCAGCTGCAGTCGGTGACCACGCTGGGTGGCGTGTTTGCAGAGTTGCGCTACCGGGTGCCGTCACGCTTTGCCCGGTGAGTGCGGCCGGTCGTCCCGCTAGGGCTGCTCAGTCCGCCAGCGCCTGGTCGATGACCAGGTAGCGTTTGACCAGGTCAAAAAAGCTGTCGTAGAAGGTGTCTTTGGCGATGGTCTCGCTACCCACCTTGACCAGGGACTCGCTGCTGGATGAGAACGGCAGCGACACCGAACCGATGGCGCCCACGCCCACGCTGGCCGAGTTGTTGGTCTTGCGCAATGCGTAGGTGTCCTGGGTGGCCGTCACAAAGCCCAGGCTGACCTTGCCGTCGTTGACCTCGGGCACGCACACCACGCGCACCACCATCTGCAGGTGCGACTCGGGCTCGGGCTGGAAGCTCTTCTTGCCTTCCACCAGGTCGGCCGCACTGGACGAGATGACGTAGCCCTGGCTGAGCAGCGCGCGGCGCGAGGCCTCGCAAGTCTGGGCAGGCGTGGCGTCAAACAGGCGCGAGTAGGTGGCGACCGAGCCAAAGTTCTCTTGCACCCCAAACGTCTTGGCCCCCGTGCTGGTGCAGCCTGCCATGACCAAAGTCGCGCTACAGGCCAGGGCCATTACGGCGGCGCGCAGGGGCGCTGGTTGGGGTGCATGGGATTCTGTGGACCAGGGGAAACGCAAAACCGGGACTCCTTGGGTGGTGGGTAGCTACCGCCGACAATAACAAGCACGTTACAAGCGCATTCGACAATGCGCCCCATTGTCACAGCGCCTGGGGTGTCTGACGGTAGTAACCGCTCCCGGTTCCCCACATTCTTCATGCCATGCACAAACTGGCGTGGTAACACCTTGAAGCAAAGCGGTCCGGTGATACGCCGGGGGCTTGGCACAGAACATGCCCCGCGCACCAGCACCTGCCACGACGCTCTTGCACCCATGCAAAGCGCTATACCATTCATAGCTACAAAGGCACGCTGAAGTAGCGCATCTAGCCAAAATTGGCTCACTGCAGCAAAAACACCGCCGCCAGCGCCTGCAACCCACTATCAAGCCCCCCGTGCCCCTCGCTTCCCTGTTTTGCCTGGTCGTCGCCATCAGCGACGGCGACACCCTCACCGCCCGCTGCGGCACGCCCGGCGCCTATCAGCAGGTGAAGGTGCGCATCGCCGCCATCGATGCGCCCGAGTCGCGCCAGGCCTTTGGACAAAAGGCACGGCAGCATCTGGCCCAGCTGTGTTTTCGGCAACGCGCCACGCTGCAACCCGTGGACGAGGACAGCTATGGCCGTATGGTGGCGCAGGTGCGTTGCGGTGGCACCGATGTCGCCACAGCACAGGTGCGCGCGGGCATGGCCTGGGTGTACACGCCGTACGCCAGCAGCTACCCGCACCTGGCGCCCCTGCAGCGCTCGGCACAGGCCCAGCATGCGGGCCTGTGGTCCCAAAAGCGGCCCTTGGCCCCCTGGGACTACCGGCACCGGCATCGCCGTTGATTCCAGCTGCGCCGCGCCCACAGAGGCACTGGACAGGTACTTTGCGAGCCATTGACAGCAGACTGCGTCCACAAAAGCTAGCATCTGGCCTCCCACCCACAAGGCCGCGCAACGTCTGCGGCACGCCCCGCACTCTCCGACCCCTTCCATGTCCAGCCCAGAGCCGACCGCCCCACGCGCCGCCGTTGCCGTACCAGAAGAACCTGCCAGCGTTTATCGCCACGCGGGTTTCCTTTCGTTCCTGATCGCCCGTGTCGTGGCCGTGATCGCCACCCAAGTGCAGGCCGTGGTGGTGGCCTGGCAGGTGTACGACCTGACGCGGCAGCCGCTGGCACTGGCCTACGTGGGTCTGGCGCAGTTTCTGCCCATGCTGGCCCTGTTGCTGCCGGCGGGCGACCTGATCGACCGCTTCGACCGCAAGCGCATCCTGGCGATTGCCTGGTCGGTGGGCGGCGTGTGCAGCGCCCTGCTGTGGTGGCTGTCTGGCCACGGCAGCAGCGGTGTGGCGGGCATCTATGCCGTGCTGGTGCTGTATGGCTGCACCCGCGCGTTCTCGGGCCCGGCCATGCAGAGCCTGCTGCCACAGATCGTTCCGCGTGCGCAGCTGGCCCAGGCCATTGCCGCCAACAGCATGCTGATGCGTGTGGCCAGCATTGGCGGGCCGCTGCTGGGCGGGCTGCTGTATGCGCTGGGTGGTGGCGAGCTGACCTACGCCATCTGCTGCGCCTGTTTTGTACTGGGCGTGGCCCTGTTGCTGCGTGTGGTGGTGGCCCATGCCACGGCGCCAGGCCCTGCGCAGGGCACGATGTTCGAGCGCTTTGGCGCGGGTATCACCTTCATCCGCACGCGGCCCATCATTTTGGGCACCATCTCGCTGGACCTGTTTGCCGTGCTGCTGGGCGGCGTGGTGGCGCTGCTGCCCATCTATGCGCAAGAGGTGCTGCATGTGGGCCCGGCGGGCCTGGGTGCGCTGCGCAGTGCCATGGCTGTGGGCGAAGTCAGCGCCGGGCTGTACCTGAGCATGCGGCCCTTCAATCGCCAGGTGGGCCGCACCATGTTCATCGCCGTGGCGGTGTTTGGCGTGGCCAACCTGGTGTTTGCGCTCTCCACTCTGTTCTGGCTGTCGTTTGCGGCACTGCTGGTGGCGGGTGCGGCCGACATGGTGAGCGTGTACATCCGTGGCGCTCTGGTGCAGTTCTCCACGCCCGACACCATGCGCGGGCGGGTGAACGCGGTGAACATGCTGTTCATCGGCTCGTCCAACGAACTGGGCGAGTTCCGCGCGGGCACCAGCGCCGCATGGCTGGGCGTGGTGCCCGCCGCCATCGTGGGCGGCCTGTGCACGCTGGGTGTGGTGGGTGGCTGGATGCTGGCGTTCCAGACCCTGCGCAAGGTGGACCGTTTTGAGGAGGCGGCGCAGGCCACGGGCGCAGCGCCGTAGCACCAAGAACCTGCTCCTAGACGATCATGTCTGGGGGTATGGAGATACCCCTCGATACATCCTCCCTGGCGTTTGTGTCGCGCAGGTAAAACCCGCCGTGCGGGCTTGCATGCGGGTGGTGGCGGCGGCACCATGCGGACAGCCATTGGCTGGCTGCCTGCGAGGCCCCATGACCCCCACGTACCCACTGCACCTCCACCGCCGCACCCTGCTGCTCGGCCTAGCGGGTTGGGCCGTCTTTGGCGCCCCCCTTGCCACACAAGCCGCGCCCCCCGCAGCCGCAGTGCCCCACACAACAGGCCCGGGCACCTGGAGCGCGGCCGACGAACCCACCCTGGCCCACCTGCTGGACCGCGTGACCTGGGGCTGCACCGCCCAGGGCACACAAGCGCTGGGCGGCTTGGGCATCAGTGCGTATCTGGCTGCGCAACTGCGCCCAGGTGCCCACACCGCACTGCCCCGCGAAGCCCAGGCGCAGATCGACGCCATGGCCATCTCGCGCACCCCCATCGAGGCGCTGGCGGCCGACATGGAAGCCCGCAACCGCGCCGCCAAGGCCCAACCCACCGAGGACGAGCGCAAGGCTGCGCTCAAGGCCTGGCAGCAGGACATGCGCGCCCTGCAGCAAGAGGCTGCCGCCCGGTTTGTGCTGCGCGCGCTGTATTCGCCCAGCCAGTTGCGCGAGAAGATGACCTGGTTCTGGATGAACCACTTCAACGTGTTTGCAGGCAAGGGCAACCTGCGCGCCCTGGTCGGCGACTACGAAGAGCGCGCGGTGCGCCCCCACGCGCTGGGCCGCTTTCGCGACCTGCTGGGCGCCACCGTGCGCCACCCGGCCATGCTGCGCTACCTGGATAACGCGCAGAACGCCGCAGGCCGCATCAACGAAAACTACGCGCGCGAGCTGATGGAACTGCACACGCTGGGCGTGGACGGTGGCTACAGCCAGCAGGACGTGCAGGAGCTGGCACGGGTGCTGACCGGCGTGGGCGTGTCGCTGCGGCCGCCGGGTGACGAGCCCCCGCGCATGAAGCCCGCGCTGCGCCGCCACTACGTGCGCGAGGGATTGTTTGAATTCAACCCGCAGCGGCATGACTGGGACCCCAAAACACTGCTCGGCCAGCCGCTCCGTGCCCAAGGCCTGGCCGAGGTGGACGAAGCGCTGGACCGCCTGGCCCGTGCGCCTGCCACCGCGCGCTTCATCACGCGCAAGATCGCTCTCTTTCTGGTGGGCGACAACCCGCCCCCCGCACTGCTGCAGACACTGGCCCACAGCTTTGAGCGCACGGACGGCGACATTGCGGCAGTGCTGGAAACGCTGTTCCACACACCAGAGTTCCGCGCGTCCCTGGGCCAGCGTTTTCGGGACCCGGTGCACTACGCGCTGGCGGGCCTGCGCCTGGCCCACGGCGATGCCGTGCTGCCCAGCACCGCCACTGCGCTGGCATGGCTGCAACGGCTGGCCGAGCCTTTGTATGGCCGTGTCACGCCCGATGGCTACCCGCTGGACTCCGCGACATGGTCAGGCTCGGGGCAGATGAGCACGCGCTTTGAGATGGCGCGGGCCTTGGGTGCAGGCGCCCTGGCCGCCCCACCAGCGAACGATGACGCGGCACCCCGCGCCGCGCCGCGCATGCCGCCCGCCCTGGCGCAGACGGCTTACGTGCGCGCCATGGAGCCCACCTGGTCTCCTGCCACGCGCAGTGCATTGGCGCAGGCCACCTCACCGCGCGAATGGAACCTGCTGTTCCTCGCATCCCCCGAGTTCATGCACGGATGAAAAAACTTTGATGCTTCACAGACGACACCTTCTCCAGGCCCTGGGCGCCAGCGCGCTCGGTGTGGGCCTGGGCATGCACAGCGCCAGCGTGCTCGCCGCACCCCGCGCGCAGGACGCGCGCTTTCTGCTTGTGTTCTTGCGCGGTGGCTACGACTGCGCCAGCCTGCTGGTGCCCACGGCCAGCAGCTACTACTACGAGACGCGGCCCAACATCGCCATCGCCCGGCCGGGGCAGGAGGGCGGCGCCCTGCCGCTCACGCCCGACTGGGGCCTGCACCCGGCACTGGCTGAATCGATGCTGCCGCTGTACCAGCAGCGCCAGCTCGCCTTTGTTCCGTTTGCAGGCACGGACGATCTCTCGCGCAGCCACTTCGACACCCAGGACAGCATTGAGCTGGGCCAGCCCCTGGGCGGGCGGCGCGACTACCGTTCGGGATTTCTGAACCGGCTGGTGGCCGAGCTGAACCCGCGCGCCGACAGTGCCCCGGTGGCGCTGCAGCCGATGGCGTTCACCAGCACCCTGCCCCTGGTGCTGCGCGGGGCGGTGGATGTGCCCAACACCGCGCTGAGTGCAGGCGCCGGGCAGGGCGGCGTGGATGCGCGGCAGGCCGAACTCATCGCCTCCATGTACCGGGGCACACCGCTGGCCACGCCCGTGAACGAAGGCTTTGCCACCCGCGACGAGGTGGCCCGCACCATGCAGGGCGAGATGGAGGCCGCCAGCCGCAATGCGCTGAGTACCAAGGGCTTTGAGGGCACGGCCCGGCGCATGGCGCGGCTCATGCAGTCGCGCTACCAGCTCGGCTTTGTGGACGTGGGCGGCTGGGACACCCATGTGGGCCAGGGCGCCGCCGCCGGCACGCTGGCCAACCGCCTCGAGGAACTGGGCCGGGGCCTGGCAGGCTTTGCCGACGAGATGGGCCCCGCCTGGAAATCCACCGTGGTGGTGGTCATCAGCGAGTTTGGCCGCACCTTCCGCGAGAACGGCAACCGGGGCACGGACCATGGCCACGGCACCGTGTTCTGGGTGCTGGGCGACGGGGTGAATGGCGGCCGCATCGCGGGCGAGCAGCAGGCACTGACCGCCACCACGCTGTTCCAGAACCGCGACTACCCCGTGCTCAACGACTACCGCAGTGTGTTGGGTGGCCTGTTCGCCCGCATGTACGGGCTGAACGCGGCGGCCGTGGCGCGGGTGTTTCCAGGGACCCAGGGGGCCGACCTGCGGCTGGTTTAGCCGCGCTGGCACGCCATATCATTCACTATATTTTTGATAGCTACTCAGGCATATATCTCTGACGCTACAGGCGATTTATCCTCAAAATCGCCCGGGCATCACGCGTTGAAGGTACCTGTCAGCAGCTCTGGCAGGCGCTCCACCTTCATCTTGAAGCCGCAGGCCTGCGCATGACCACCGCCGCCCATGCTTTCGGCCAGCGCGATGCAGTCAAAGTTGCGCTGTGCACGCAGCCCCACCTTCACGCCCTTTTCGCCTGCACTCCACATCAGCGCAAAGGTGCCCGTTTTGGCCGAGAGGATGTCGCCCACCAGGCTGTGGAACATGCCGGGGGCATTGACCATCAGGCCCGCGATGCCGTTGAACACCAGCGGCTGCGCGCCTTCGGCGATGTCGGCGCAGAGCTTGCGGTACTTCTGGTCCATGGCCTCGCCGCGCACCATGAACTGTTGGAGCTGATCGGGCGTGAAGTCGGCAATCTCGCGCCAGCGCGCAAAGCCTTGCTCTTCCATGTCCAGGGCTGACAGGAAGGCAGCGCTCTCGGCAAACTCCCACTTCCAGATGTCGCGGTCTTCCACGTACTTCAGCAGCGCGGGGATGGGTGCGTGCGGGTGAAAGAACTCCCACGCCAGGCGCGCGCCCGACTTGTTCATGTCGAAGTGCACCACGCCGCAGCGGCAGGCAAAGCCGGTGAGCTTTTCGGCCGCGCTCTTGTGATGGTCCAGCATCACCAGCTTGGCGGCGCGCTCGTCGATGGCGGCCATCACCTCGTTGGCAAACGAGAAGTCCAGGATGTACACCGCGCGGCCTTGCAGGGGCGGCAGGTCGTCCACGGTCTTGACATCGCCGTGGTCCAGCCCCACGTATTCAGCCTGGTCGCCGTAGTACAGCCATGCCGCCAGCGCCGCGCCAAAGCCATCGGGGCAATTGCGCCCGTGGTACAGGATCAGCGGTGCGGGGTCGTTCTTGTCGGGGGCAACCAGCAGTTGCAAGGGGAGTATGGTTTTCTTCGTCATGGCCTCCGATTGTCGCCGGGGCTTTGTGCCGCAGCGAGCGCAACGTGCGCAGCCAGCACACCCCAGCGGAACCAACCCCACCCCCAACGCCTCCACCCTACTGACGCAGCCAGCAAACCACACGATGTTCCAAGCCCTCAAAGACCTGCTTGAAAGCCTCACCCCATTCAACCCCACGCCATCTCCTGCAGAGCGTGCGCGGTCTGTGCAACTGGCAGCCGCCGTGTTGCTGGTGGAGGTGGTACGGACCCAGTCGGCAGTGGGCGATGCGGAGCGCTGCGTGATGCAAACCGCGCTGCACCGCCAATTTGCACTGGGTGACGATGAACTGCAGCGCCTGCTGGAACAGGCCGCAGCCACCTCCAGAACCGCCTACGACTACCAGCGCTTCACCAGCCAGCTGAACGAGCATTTCACGCAGGACGAGAAGATCCAGCTCGTTGAAGCCATGTGGCAGGTCGCCTACGCTGACGCACGCCCGGACGAAAACGAGATGCACACCATCAGCAAAGTGGCGGGTCTGCTGCATGTGACGCACGGCGAGTACATCGGCGCCAAGCTCAGGGCAAAAGTAACCGCACACGCAGGCCAGTCGCCCCATTGAGACGGACGCGGCCCCGGTCAGCGCCGCAGCGCACGGGTGGCGTCCCTTGGGGAAAAGGACGCCAAGCAACCCATGGGGCTAGATGGGCAACCAGCGCCACCAGAACGGCTTGCGCTCTTCCTGGGCGCCCTGCGTATGCAGCAAGGCGATGAACTCGGTGCGCCGGTAGCGCCGCGCGGCCGCCAGCGGGGTCATGTCGTCAAAGTCCGACCGCAGCCCTGGGTCAGCCCCATGCGCCAGCAGGTAGTGAGCGATCTCGTGGTGGCCGTGGATCAGGCTCGCCACCAACGGCGTGCAAAGGATCTCGGGATGCTGGTAGTTGGGGTTCACGCCTGCACTGATGTGGTGGCGCACCAGCGCCAGGTCGCCCGCCACGACGG
>NZ_JADHVT010000141.1 GCF_016783915.1 Acidovorax sp. | reverse complement strand
TGAGCGAACCACCCAGCGACCAGCCAATGGCCAACAACGCCACACCGCCCAGGCCCAGCTGCCAGCCCGTCCTCACGACGGAGTCCATGCGCTGCGACACCTGCTTGCCGTAAATGCTGGCCGCGGCCAGCACCAAAGCGGCGATCACCACAAAGCCTTCGCCCAGCAGCGTGAAGTCCAGGTCCAGCGTGCCGCGCCCCAGGTTGACGACCATCACGCCCGCAAAGCCCACCAGGCAGCCCCACAGCTTGGCGTGGCTGAGGCGGTCGTTGTGATAGACCCAGTGCGCCAGCAGCACGCTGAAAAACGTGCCGGTGGCGTTCATGATGGAGCCCTTGACGCCCGTGGTGTGTGCCAGGCCTACGTAGAAGAACACGTACTGCAGCGTGGTCTGTGCCAGCCCCAGCGCTATCAGCTGCCGCCCTGCTGCGAAGCCCAAGCCCCAGATGGCCTTGCGCATGACCACGGCCCAGGCCAGCAAGATCAGCCCGGCGCCCAGAAACCGCCAGCCTGCGAATACGAGCTGCGTAGGAATGTCATTGCGGGCGATGCCGAACCAGGCGTACCCGGTCTTGATGGCGGGGTACGAGCTGCCCCAGAGCAGGCAGCACAGCAGCGCCAGCGCCACCACGACCTTACGGTCGGAAAAGCGAGAAGATCCCATGCGAAGCGGTCTTTCAAGGACAACAGCCCTTGCAGGCAAGGGCTGTTGGAGGGGAAACACAAGGGGCTGTAGCCCCGCAAATTTCAAGTCACCGGTGCCGGGTTGAACAGCACCAGCGCGTTGTGCAGTTGCCACTGCTCCGCCCAGGTCTTTTTGCGACCGCTGGCCACGTCGAGCAGCAGGTGGAACATCTCCCATCCCAGCTGTTCGATAGTGGCCTCGCCATCGGCGATCTTGCCGGCATTGATGTCCATCAGGTCGTGCCAGCGGCGGGCCAGGTCGCTGCGCGTGGCCACCTTGACCACCGGGCATTCGGCCAGGCCGTAGGGCGTGCCGCGGCCGGTGGTGAACACGTGCAGGTTCATACCGGCGGCCAGCTGCAGCGTGCCGCAGATGAAGTCGCTGGCAGGCGTGGCTGCGTAGACCAGGCCACGCTGGTCCCGGCGCAGCTTCTCGCCGGGGGCCAGCACGTGCGCAATCGGTGCGGTGCCGCTCTTGATAATGGAGCCCATGGCCTTCTCGGCGATATTGGACAGACCGCCCGCCTTGTTGCCCGGCGTGGTGTTGGCCGCGCGGTCCACACGGCCCCGGTCGAGGTACTGGTCGTACCAGCCCAGCTCTCGCACGATAGCGTCAGCCACCTGGGGCGTGGCCGCGCGGCTGGTGAGCTGCTCCACCGCGTCGCGCACCTCGGTGTTCTCGCTGAACATCACGGTGGCACCGGCGCGCACCAGCAGGTCGGCGCAAAAGCCCACGGCGGGGTTGGCGGTGACGCCCGAAAACGCATCGCTTCCGCCGCACTGCACGCCCAGCACCAGCTCGCTGGCGGGGATGGTCTCGCGGCGGCGGGCGTTCAGGCGGTCCAGGTGCGGGCGCGCGCTTTGCACGATGTGGTCGAGCATGGACATGAAGCCCACATGCTCGTCGGCCTGCAGGCACACCGTCTCGGGGCCCAGCGCCGCGTCGCGCTCGTCGGTGATGGGGAAGCTGCCCGGGGGCAACAGCCGGTCGGGCTGCAGCTTTTCGCAGCCCAGGCTGACCACCATGACCTCGCCCCCAAAGTTGGGGTTGAGGCTGATGTTGCGCAGCGTGCGGATGGGGATATTGGCGTCGGGCGCATCAATCGCCACGCCGCAGCCGTAGGTGTGCTCCAGGCCGATCACATCGTCCACATGGGGAAACAAAGGCAGCAGCTCGGCCTTGATGCGGCGGACGGCCTGCGCCACCACACCGGCCACACACTGCACGGTGGTGGTGATGGCCAGGATGTTGCGCGTGCCCACCGAGCCATCGGCGTTGCGATAGCCTTCGAAGGTGTAGCCCGTCAGGGGTTCAAGCACCGGGGGCTTCACGGTGGCCATCGGCAAGCCCTCCAGCGCACGGGCCGAGGGCATCTGCAGCAGGCGCTCGTGCACCCAGCTGCCAGCGGGGATGTTCTTGAGCGCGTAACCGATGGGCACGTTGTAGCGGCGCACGACGTCGCCTTCAGGGATGTCCGCCAGCGCCACCTTGTGGCCCTGGGGCACCTTGTCGCGCAGCGCGATGCCAGCGCCAGGCACGCCTGGCGGCAGCACGGTACCGACAGGCAGACCACCGTCGTTGGCGACGATGGCGACGTTGTCTTCCGCATGCATGCGGATAGTGAGGGCTTCTCGCATCGGGTCTGTCACCTCTTTAACTTCTTGCTGGCGCGGCACAGCTTGCACAAAAACTCGCGCCATGCCACTCCCTGGTCATCGCAGGCGCCACGCACATGGCACTGCATCCATCATCACACCCGGTGGACAAGCTGACAGGGGGCCGGCTTGCGACCAGCCCCCCGCGCTTCACCCACCCCCCTTGAGAACCAGGTCAGGCAGCCACATGGAGAATTGCGGCACATAGGTCACCAGCATCAGCGCGACGATCAGGGCGCTGTAGAAGGGCCAGATGGTTTTCATCACCTCGCCCACGGAGATGCCGCCGATGGTGCAGCCGATGAACTGCGTAGTGCCTACGGGCGGCGTGTTCAGGCCGAGCGCGCAGTTGATCAGGATCACGATGCCGAACTGCTCGGTGCTCATGCCGAACTGCTGGCAGATGGGCAGAAATATCGGCGTGCAGATCAGAATGGTGGCCGCCATGTCCAGGAAGGTTCCCAGGATGAACAGGATGATGTTCACGCTCAGGAAGATGACCCAGGGCGAGGTGCTCATGGACTTGAGTGCCTCGCCGGTGAGCTCGGCCACCCCGTACAGGCCGATCAGGTAGCCGAACATCGACGAGATGCCGATCAGCAGCAGCACGGTGCCCGTGGTCTTGACGGCCTTGGAGGCGGCCTTGAGGAACTGCTCGCGTGTGAGTTTCTTGTAGACGAAAACCGAGAGCAACAGCGCCCACAGCACCGCGACGGAGGCCGACTCAGTGGCCGTGAAGGCCCCCGACAGAATGCCCGCGATGATGATGACCACCACGGCCAGGCCGGGGACGGAGGCGCGGAACGAGATCCACACGATCTCCCAGCCGGGGAAGGTGCCGGCGGGGTAGCCACGCTTGACGGCCACCAGGTACGCGGCCGCCAGGTTGCAGACCGTGAGCAGCAGCGCAGGCACGATGCCGGCGAGGATCAGCGCGGCGATGCTCACCTTGCCGCCAGCGGCCAGCGTGAAGATGATGAGGTTATGCGAGGTGGGCATGAGCGCGCCCACCAGCGAGGCATGGGTGGTCACGTTCACCGCGTAGTCGGCGTGGTAGCCCTCTTTCTTCATCTGCGGAATGAGCACCGCACCCATGGCCGAAACGTCGGCCACCGGCGAGCCCGAGACACCGCCGAACAGCGTGCAGGCGAGCACGTTGCTCATGCCCAGACCGCCGCGCACATGACCCGCCACGCTCTTGGCGAAGGTGACGATGCGGTCGGCGATGCCTCCATACATCATGATCTCGCCGGCAAAGATGAAGAACGGAATGGCCAGGAACGAGAACGGGTTCATGCCCGAAATCATTTGCTGGAAGCCCACGGCGAGTGGCAAGCCTTCGTACAGGATGGTGGCCAGCGAGGACAGGCCGATCGAGAAGGCCACGGGCACGCCCAGCAGCAGCAACAGCGTGAAGCTCACGCACAGGATGGTCAACGCCATGATGGTGATGGAATTTTTATGAAGACGTTTTAGGGGCGGGCTTAGAGGCTGGGAATTCCTTGGCCGTGCCCGAAAGGCGCGCCACAACGCTCCGGATCTAGGCGCAAAGCGCAGCCATAGCCAGTGCTATGGCGAGCATTTGCAACGACGAGCCGGGGTGTTTTGGCGTGCAAGGCGGGCATGGACAAGGGATTCCCAGTCTCTTTAGTGCCAGGCAGGCTCTACTTCCGTGCCACGCAGGATGGCGATGATGTGTTCCAGCGAGAACATGGCCACCAGCACGCCGGCCATGGCGGGTGGCACGTACTTGAAGGCTTCGGAGATACCGAGCGTGGGGATCTTGTAGGGCGCCACCGATTCGGCCAGCACGCCGCAGTTCCAGGCCATGATGATGCCGAACAGCAGCACCAGCGCGTGGATCAGCAACTCGAGCTTGGTGCGCAGCCAATCGGGCGCCAGCACCAGAAATGATTCGAGACCGATGTGTCCTGCATCGCGCACCCCTACCGCCATGCCGAGCATGGTCACGTAAAGCACGAGCAGCACCGCGCCGCTCTCGGCCCAGGTGGGCGTGTCGTTGAACACATAGCGGCCGATGACCTGGTAGAGCACCGCGCAAACCAGCAGGACGAGTCCCCCTACCCCGAGTTGAAGACAGGTGCGCGCAATGAAAGCGCAGAGTCGCGTGTACATAGTGGACATTCAATAACAACTGGAAGTGGGCAGGCGGCGGGCTGCTCTCCGTGCCGCCTGCCCTGGAGACTCTGGCTTTTTCTTACTGCACGGCGTCGATGCGCTTGACCATGTCCTGCAGCTTGGGGTCCTTGAGGAACTTGTCGTACACCGGCTTCATGGCGGTCTTGAAGGCGACCTTGTCGATCTCCACGATCTGCGCGCCGCCGGCCTTCACGGTGGCCAGGGACTTCTCTTCGCGCTCGTCCCAGATCTTGCGCATGAAGCCCACCGACTCCTTGGCGGCGGCGCGGATGGCCTTCTGGTCATCGGCGCTCAGGGTGTCCCATACGCGCTTGGAAAACAGCAGGATCTCGGGCGCCATGGAGTGCTCGGTCTTGTTGAAGTACTTGGCGACTTCGAAGTGGCGCGAGCTCTCGTAGCTGGGGTAGTTGTTTTCGGCAGCGTCCACCAGGCCGGTCTTCAGCGCGGTGTAGACCTCGCCGAAGGGCATGGGGGTGGCGTTGGCGCCCATGGCTTCGAGCAGGGACACCCACAGGTCGCTCTGCTGCACGCGCACCTTCAGGCCCTTGACGTCGGCCAGGGTCTTGACCGGCTTCTTCACGGTGTAGATCGAACGCGCACCGCTGTCGTAGAAGGCCAGGCCCACGAAGCCCTGCGATTCGCAGTCCTTGAGGATCTCGTCGCCAATCGCCCCGTCCAGCACCTTGCGCATGTGTTCCTTGTCGCGGAACAGGAAGGGCATGGTGGGCACCATGGTGGCGGGGCAGATGTTGTTCATGGGCGCGACGTTCACGCGCGTCATGGCGATAGCACCCAGCTTGGTTTGCTCGATGGTGTCCTTCTCGATGCCCAGTGACCCCTTGGCATAGACCTTGATGCTGTGCTTGCCGCCGGTGGCCTTGGACAGCGTCTCGCCCATGTGGCGCACGGCCAGCACGGTGGGATAGTCCTCGGGGTGGATGTCGGACGAGCGGAATTCGGTGGCCTGCGCGGCCAGGCTGCCGAGCAAGATGCCAGCGGCGAAGGCCACGCGGCCAAAGAGGTGTGGAACTTTCATGGTGCTTTGTCTCCGGGGTTGAATCGGTTGGGGTGCCGCGCTCAGGCGGGCTGGTACGGGGCCTCTGCGAGCCCTTGGGCGCCCGGGCGGGTCACGAAGACCGCGCCGCCGTGGGCCACATCGTTGCCCTGCGGCTGGCCGGGGCGAATGGAGGTGATGAACAGCAGGTCCATGTCAGGCCCGCCAAAACTGCACATCGAGGGCTTGCTGACTGGCACGTCCAGCGAGCGGTCCAGCACGCCCGATGGCGTGAAGCGATGCACCATGCCAGCGTCGTTGGCGCAGATCCAGTAGCAGCCACCGGTGTCAATGGCGGCACCGTCGGGCCGGCCGGGCAGCTCGCGCATGTCCACGAACAGACGGCGCGGGCCCAGGCTGCCATCAGCGTGCAGGTCCAGCGACCAGATCTTTTGGACGCTGGGGTGGCTGTCGCTGAGGTACATGGTGGCGCCATCGGGGCTGAACGCCAGGCCGTTCTGAGTGACCAGGCCTTCGATCAGCGGCGCCGAGAGGCCGCGTGCGTCCTGCCGGTACAGGCCGCCCGCTGGCTGCGCCAGCGACATGTCGCGAACCATGGTGCCGGCCCAAAAGCGTCCCTGCCGGTCACAACGGCCGTCATTGAAGCGCATATCTGGTTGCGGGTGTTGCACGGCAGAGACGAGGGTGCAGTCCAGGGCGCCATCGTCGGCGGGTTGCAAATGGAAGATGCCAGAGTCCATGCCCGCCACCAGCCCGCCACAGGCATGCAACGCAATGCAGGCCAGTCGCTCGGGGGTTGCCCAGCTGCTCAGTTGCCGGTCGGCCCAGCGCAGGCGGCGCAGTGCGCGGCCTTCAATGTCCGCCCAGTACAGCGCCTGCTCTGCAGGACTCCACAAGGGGCTTTCGCCCACCTGGTCATGGTGCTGGGGCAGCAAGAGCTCCATGGCGTCGTTCACTCAAAAGGTCCCGTACGCACAAACGGCCCGCCCTGGTAAATCACGGCAGGGTCGGTCAGGTCGGGCTGGGGGTCGGCGGCTTCCACCTGTGTGCGGAAGGGCTCGGAGCTGTCCTGTGGGCGGAAACCGATGTGGCGCGCCAGCGTGTTGTCCCACCAGGTGGTGGTGTTGTCGCCCATGCCGTAGATGATGCTGTGGCCCACCACGGGCGCCGTGAGGCTGGCCACCACCAGGCGCTCCAGGTCGTCGTAGCTCATCCAGGTGGCCAGCATGCGGCGGTTGCGTGGCGCGGGGAACGACGACCCGATGCGCAGGCACACGGTCTCGATGCCGTAGCGGTCAAAGTAGAAGCGCGAAAGGTCTTCGCCAAACGCCTTGGACAGGCCATACAGGCCATCGGGCCGCGCGGGGTCGCGCAGGCCCACCACTTCGTCCTGGCGGTAAAAGCCGGTCACGTGGTTGGAGCTGGCAAACACCACGCGCTTGACGCCCTGCTTGCGGACGGCCTCATAGAGGTTGTACGCCCCCACGATGTTGGCCTGCAGGATGGGGTCCCAGGGCTGCTCGGTGGACACGCCACCCAGGTGCACCACTGCATCCACCCCATCCAGCAGAGGCAGCATGGCACTGGCGTTCTCCAGGCGCGCGGGGCGCAGCTCTTCGCCGGGCGCCTTGCTGCCCAGGTCGGCGATGTCGGACAGGCGTAAGGTGGTGCAATACGCCTTGAGGCGCGTGCGCAGTTCGCGCCCCAGCCCCCCGGCGGCCCCGGTCAGTAACAAGCGTTGAAAACGGATCGGTGTCGGGTGACAGGGCATGGCTTTTGCGGAGGTTCTTGGTACAGTGGCGTTACAAGTGGTTGAACGTCATCAGTTGTCATACAACGAAGAGGCAATGTACTCCTTTCAACCCGGCCAACACATAGGGATAACACCGAGACATGAGCACCGACATCGCCCCACGCCGCAAGCCCCGCACACTGGCCCTGGAGCTGGTGGACTCGCTGGGCGACCGCATCCGCGACGGCCGCCTGGCGCTGGGCGACAAGCTGCCCACCGAGGCAGCCATCATGGCCGAGTTCAACGTCAGCCGCACGGTGGTGCGCGAGGCCATTTCCAAGCTGCAGGCGTCGGGGCTGGTGGAGACACGGCACGGCATCGGCACCTTTGTGCTGGGCCTGGGGCAGGCCCCAGGCTTCAAGATCACGCCCGACCAGTTCAGCACCCTGCGCGATGTGATTGCGGTGCTGGAACTGCGCATTGGCGTAGAAACCGAAGCCGCCGCCCTGGCAGCGCAGCGCCGCACGCCCGCCAACCTCAAGACCATGCGCGAGGCGCTGGACACCGTGGCTGCGGCCGTGGACGCCGGGCGCGACGCCGTGGCGGCAGATTTCCAGTTCCACCTGGAGATCGCTCGCGCCACACAGAACAGCCACTTTGCGGAGCTGATGGGCACGCTGGGCAGCATGATCATTCCGCGCGCACGGCTGGATTCGGTCGATGCCCCCAACGACGAGCGACGGCAGTACCTGCGCCGCGTCAATGGCGAGCACGAGAGCATCTATGACGCCATCGTGGGCCAGGACCCGGACGCAGCCCGCGCAGCCATGCGCACCCACCTGGCCAACAGCCGCGAGCGCCGCCGCCGCGCGCAGACCGAAGCCCGTTGAGACAACCATAGCCTCATAGTCCAGCGCAACCTCACCCCTCCGCCTTATGGGCTAAGCACCGGTTCCAGCCACCCCGCAGCCCGGAGCACAACCCCGTCGGGCAGGCGGCACCAGTTGTCCTATCAGTAGTTTCCCGCAGCACAGGATATGGATTTATGTTGTACGATGACTTACAACATAATGACGCCATTGTGCAGTCATTCACACAGGGGCCCCGCACCCGTGTGGAGTCTTGCCAACCCGCCCTCCGGAACCCTGCCCATGTCCCCTCAAGAACTCAAAAGTGTGCTGCAAGCCGGCCTGCTGTCGTTTCCGCTGACCGACTTCGACAGCCAGTTGCGCTTTGCTCCCAAACCCTATGCCCAGCGGCTGGAATGGTTGCAGCCGTACGGCGCATCGGCGCTCTTTGCCGCAGGCGGAACCGGGGAGTTCTTCTCGCTCGCCCCGCGCGAGTTCAGTGAGGTGGTGAAGGTCGCGCTGGACACCTGTCGTGGCCGCACACCCATCATTGCCGGAGCGGGTGGAGGCACCAGCCTGGCCATCGAGTACGCGCAAGAGGCCGAACGCCTGGGCGCCCAGGGCATCCTGCTGCTGCCCCACTACCTGACCGAAGCCAGCCAGGACGGACTGGTGGCGCACGTCGAGGCCGTGTGCCGGAGCGTGAAGATCGGCGTCATCGTCTACAACCGGGGCGCCTGCCGCCTCACGCCCACCAGCCTGCGCACGCTGGCCGAGCGCTGCTCCAACCTGGTCGGGTTCAAGGACGGCATTGGCGACATCGAAGCGTTTGTATCGATCCGCCAGACGCTGGGCGACCGCTTTGCCTACCTGGGTGGCCTGCCCACGGCGGAGGTGTTTGCCGGCGCCTACAAGGCCATGGGCTGCCCTGTGTACTCCTCGGCGGTCTTCAACTTCATCCCCAAGACCGCCATGGCGTTCTACAACGCCCACGCCGCAGGCGACACCGCCACCTGCGACCAGTTGATCCGCGACTTCTTCCTGCCCTACATCGCGCTGCGCAACCAGGGCCAGGGATACGCTGTCTCCATCGTCAAGGCGGGCGCCACGCTGGCGGGCCACAGTGCGGGCCCGGTGCGCCCGCCCTTGTCGGACCTCAACGCCTCGCAAGTCGAGCAACTGCGTGCCCTGATGGCACCCCTGGGGGCGCAATGACCATGGCGGCCGCATCCACTCCCCGCATCACCGGTGTGCGCGTGGTCCCCGTGGCGGGGCGCGACAGCATGCTGATGAACCTCTCGGGCGCGCACGCTCCGTTCTTCACCCGTAACCTGCTCATACTGACCGACAGCGCCGGGCGCACCGGTGTGGCCGAGGTGCCGGGTGGCGAGTCCATCCGACAGACGCTGGAAGACGCGCGCGCACTCATCGACAACGCCCGCGTGGGCGACTGGCAGCGCGTGCTCAACGCCGTGCGCACCACCTTTGCCGGGCGCGATGCAGGCGGGCGCGGTCTGCAGACCTTTGACCTGCGCACCACCATCCATGCGGTGACCGCCGTGGAGACCGCGTTTCTCGACCTGCTCGGCCAGCACCTGGAAGTGCCCGTGTGCGCCTTGCTGGGCGAAGGCCAGCAACGCACGAGCGTGCCCATGCTGGGCTACCTGTTTTTTGTGGGCGACCGGCGCAAGACCACCCTGCCCTACGACACCGCCCCCGACGCCGAGGATGCCTGGCTGCACCTGCGCCACGAGGAGGCCATGACGCCCGGGGCGGTGGTGGCGCTGGCCGAAGCCGCCCAGGCGCGCTATGGGTTCCAGGACTTCAAACTCAAGGGCGGCGTGCTGCCCGGCGAGGCTGAGGTCGAAGCCATCCGTGCGCTGAAAGCCCGCTTTCCGCAAGCGCGCATCACGCTGGACCCGAACGGCGGCTGGCTGCTGGACGACGCCGTGCGCCTGCTGCGCGACCTGCATGGCACCCTGGCCTATGCCGAAGACCCTTGCGGCGCCGAAGGCGGGCTCTCGGGCCGCGAGGTGATGGCGGAGTTTCGCCGCGCCACGGGACTGCCCACGGCCACCAACATGGTCGCCACGGACTGGCGGCAAATGGTGCATTCGCTGTCGCTGCAGGCGGTGGACATCCCCCTGGCAGACCCACACTTCTGGACGATGCAGGGCGCCGTGCGCGTGGCGCAGACCTGCCGCGACTTTGGCCTGACCTGGGGTTCGCACTCCAACAACCATTTCGACGTATCGCTGGCGATGTTCACCCACGCAGCGGCTGCTGCCCCCGGGCGCATCACCGCCATCGACACGCACTGGATCTGGCAGGACGGCCAGGGCCTGACCCAACAGCCTCTGCAGATCGTCGGTGGCGAGGTGACCGTGCCCACGGCGCCGGGCCTGGGCGTGAAGCTGGACATGGACGCCGTCGAAGCGGCTCACCAGCTGTACCAACAACACGGACTGGGCGCACGCGACGACAGCATCGCCATGCAGTACCTCATACCCGGCTGGGCCTTTGACCCCAAGCGGCCTGCGCTGGTTCGCTGATGGACGTGTCATCGGACCTTGCCCAAAGTGCTTCCGGCACCTTTCACCCACTGACCTGAACGAGCGAGCGAGCAACTCACCATGCATGCAAACCTGATTGGCGGCGCCTGGACCGACGGCGTCCGCACTTACCAAAACACCAACCCCTCTGACACCCGTGATGTGATCGGCGACTACGCCGTGGCCAGCCGTGAGCAGGCACTGGAGGCGGTTGCCGCCGCGCACGCGGCTTTCCCGGCCTGGAGCGTGTCCACGCCCCAGCAGCGCTTTGACATCCTGGACGCGGTGGGCAACGAGATCATCGCCCGCAAGGCCGAGCTGGGCGACCTGCTGGCCCGCGAAGAAGGCAAGACCCTGCCCGAAGCGATTGGCGAAGTGGGCCGCGCCGCCGCCATCTTCAAGTTCTTTGCCGGCGAGGCGCTGCGCCCCGGTGGCGAGATGATCCCGTCCGTGCGCCCTGGCGTGGGCATTGAGATCACACGCGAGCCGCTGGGCACCATCGGCATCATCACGCCGTGGAACTTCCCCATCGCCATCCCGGCCTGGAAGATCGCGCCCGCATTGGCCTACGGCAACACGGTGGTGTTCAAGCCCGCCGAGGTGGTGCCCGGCTCCGCCTGGGCGCTGGCAGACATCCTGCACCGCGCAGGGCTGCCTGCCGGTGTGTTCAACCTGGTCATGGGCCGGGGCTCGGATGTGGGCGCCGTGCTGCTGGAAGACGAGCGCATTGCGGGCGTGAGCTTTACCGGCTCCGTCGGCACGGGCCAGCGCGTGGCAGCGGCCTGCGTGCCACGTGGCGCCAAGGTGCAGCTGGAGATGGGCGGCAAGAACCCGTTTGTGGTGCTGGACGACGCGGACCTGAACGTGGCCGTGGGCGCGGCCATCAACAGCGGCTTCTTCTCCACCGGCCAGCGCTGCACCGCCAGCAGCCGCGTGATCGTGACCGAAGGCATCCACGACCGCTTCGTGGCCGCCATGGTCGAGAAGATGAAGACCCTGAAGGTGGATGACGCCCGCAAGACCGGCACCGACATCGGCCCCGTGGTGGACGACCGCCAGCTCGCACAAGACCTGGAATACATCGGCATCGGCCAGCAGGAAGGCGCCAAGCTGGCCTTTGGCGGCGAAGCACTGGAGAAGAACGCCGACGGCGCCCCAGGCTACTACCTGCGCCCCGCCCTGTTCACAGAGACCACGCCCGGCATGCGCATCAACCGCGAAGAAATCTTCGGCCCCGTGGTGAGCGTGTTGCGCGCCAAAAACTACGAAGAGGCGCTGGCCCTGGCCAATGACACGCCCTTCGGCCTGGCCAGCGGCATTGCCACCACCAGCCTCAAGCACGCCACGCA
>NZ_JADHVT010000140.1 GCF_016783915.1 Acidovorax sp. | reverse complement strand
TGCCGATCCAGGAGATCAAGATCGACCGGTCGTTTGTGCACGATGCACCCACCAACGCCGACGATGGTGTGCTGGTCGAGGGCATCTTGTCGGTGGCCCGGCACTTCGGCCTGCGTGTAGTGGCCGAGGGGGTGGAGACCCAGGCCCAGGCCGACTTTCTGCGCCAGCGCGCGCCGGACATCGTGTACCAGGGCTACCTGTTTGGCCGGCCAGAGCCCGATGCCCAGTGGCTGGCGCGGTGGACCCAGCCTGCCTGAGCCATGGGGCGGTGCGCGCCGGATGAGGGGCTGCTTATTGCGGCTTTTGAAAAAAATAGCTGCAGGCGCTTATGCAATATGCGCCCGCAGCTATTGTTTTGGTAGCGTATTCGCCTGGCCCAGGCGGTGCGCTGTCGTGACTTACTTGTTTTTGTCTTTGCCCTTGGGCAGGACGGTGGTCATCGGCGGCATGGGCCGGTCCGATGCGCTGTGTTCCTTGGGCGGCGAGGTGTCCTTTTTGGGTTTCTTCGCCATCTTGTTGCTGCGCTGTTCGCCTTTGGCCATGGGGCCTCCTTGAAAGGTCTCGGGATGGGACCGTGCGAGGATGTTACGTCACAAATTGCGTCGTTGGCGGCTGCAGGTGGCTACGCGCCCGCGCCTTCCGTGGCCCCCCGTGCGGCATCACTGCGCGCCTGCACGGCCAGCCGCTGGTCGCAGGCCAGTGCCAGTGCGTTCAGCACAGCAATGCCCATCCCCAGCGCGCAAGTGGCGCTCCAGCCGCCCCACAGCCAGGCCACCGACCCCATCGCCGAGCCCGTGGCCGCGCCCACAAAGTAGCTGGTCATGTACACCGCGTTCAGCCGCGCGCGGGCCGTGGGGTCCAGCCGGTAGATCACGTTCTGGTTGCTGATGTGCACACCCTGCAGCGCCAGGTCGGCCACCAGCATGCCCACCACAAACCACACCAGGCTGCTGGCGCCCAGCCACAGCGCGCCCCAGCCCAGCAGCAGCAAACCTACCGATGCGGCGGTGGCCACCTGCGCTTGCCCACGGTCGGCCATGCGGCCCGCCACATTGGCCATGAGCGCACCGGCCACGCCCGCCAGCCCCACCAGGCCGATGCCCGCGTCGCTCAGTCGGTGTGCAGGCCCCGCCAGCAGCAGCGCCATGGTGGAGAACAACACACTGACCGAGGCAAATGACAACCCGCCCAGCAAGGCCCGGCTGCGCAACCGGGGGTGGCGCAGCGCCAGTGTGCCCAGCGACCGCAAGACCTGCCCATACCCCTGCGTCTGAGCCGAGGCCGCATTGCGCGACACGGGCATCACCCACCACAACGCCAGCGCCACGGCCACCATGGCGACGCCCGCCACGCGGTACACCAGCGTCCAGCCGCCCACCTCCGAAAGCAGTCCCGCCACACTGCGCGCTGCCAGAATCCCGGTCAGCAGCCCGCTCATCACCAGCCCCACGGCCCGGCCGCTGCGGCCCGGCGCTGCCAGGGTGGCTGCCAGCGGCACCAGCACCTGTGCCGCCACCGAAAACAGGCCAGTGAGCAGCGTGCCCAGCGCCAGCATGGCGTAGTTGTGCGCGAACCCGCTGGTAAACAGCCCCAGAGCTGCCAGCAGCATCAGCGTGGTGATGAGCCGCCGCCGCTCCAGCAGGTCGCCCAGCGGCACCAACAGCAGCAGCCCTGCTGCGTACGCCACCTGCGCCAGCGTCACGATGAGCGCCGCCGACGCGTCCCGCACCTGCAGCTGCATGGCAATGGAGTGCAGCAGCGGCTGGTTGAAGTAGTTGCTGCCTGCACACAGGCCGCAAGCCACGGCCATGAGCAAGAGCACGGGAGTGCTGATGCCGGGGGGGCCGGGTGGCGGTGCCTCTGGATGGGTGCGTGCGGGGGAGGAGGCTGAGTGGGGGGATGAAGTCATGGAGGGTGCAGGTGCAGGCTTGGGGCGCATGCAACGCGCGTGCCATGAGCCATGGCCTGGGCTGCAATTTTCGCTGGCATCCGCTTCGGCGTTTGGCGGGTGACAAGCATCCTGCGGGGGGTGTCAAACACCAAGCCGGTGTGAAACTGTGATGGATTTCGCAAAAACGGGTCTCTGCGCCACGGCGCTGCACGCAGGTTGGGTGGTATGTCTCCAGGTGCTCGCCTATGATGGTTGCGAGCCCGCCGCCTGTCGCAGCGCCGGGTGCCGCACCAGTTAGCGATGCGTGTTTTCAACCGGAGATTGCCCATGAGCATGAAGCTGTTTCGTCAGTGGGGCGCATCGCTGTGCCTCGGGTTCCTGGCCTCGGTCAGCGTGTTGCCGACGTTTGCACAGGACCTTGCCGGTGCCAAGGACCACCCCGCCGTGAAGCGTTTTGGTGGCAGCACCATCGTGGGCTATGAGGTGCGCAACTTCGACGCCGTGGAGTTCCAGACTTCCACGTTCAAGGAGTTCGACCTGCAGACCTACAAGCGGCGCTATGTGCAACCGCCGCTCGCTCTGGAAGGCAAGCTCACCCGCTTGTGGTACGAGGCCCCCGGCGCCACGCGGTCGCTGGAGCTGTTTCGCAACTATGCCAACGACCTCACCGCCAGCGGCTTCACGGTGCTGTATGACTCCACCCGCGACGGCGCTGCGGGCAACTACACCAACTTTTTGGCCAACTTCAGCAGCGGCCAGCGCGACTTCATCAAGAACAACCGCAGCGAATACGTGATGTATGGCGCCGATGCCAGCACCGTGCGCACCGGCACCTTCCAGAAGGGCAACACCACCGTGCGCCTCGTCTCCATCGACTGGCCCAAGGAAGACGCCACCTACAAATCCAGGCAGGGGGCCTATATCGCCGTGGACATCCTGGAGTCCAAGGCCATGGAGCAGAACATGGTGGTGGTCAGCGCCTCCGACATCAGCAAGTCCATCACCGCCAACGGCAAGGTCGCCATCTACGGCATCCTGTTCGACACTGGCAAGGCCGACGTGAAGCCCGAGTCCAAACCCTCGCTGGAGCAGATCGCCGCCTTTCTGAAGGCCGAGCCTGCCGTCAAGCTGCACGTGGTGGGTCACACCGACAGCGTGGGCGGATTCGACAGCAACCTGACCCTGTCCAAGCGCCGCGCCGATGCTGTGGCCGCCGTGCTGGCCAAGGACTACGGCATTGCCGCCAACCGCCTGGTGGGCAACGGCGTGGCTTCGCTCGCACCTGTAGCCAGCAACAGCAGCGATGAGGGCAGGGCCAAGAACCGGCGCGTGGAGTTGGTGCCGCAGTGAGATTTTTGTCGCTGGGGCACGCAGCTGGGTTGGGCACAAACTACGCAACCTGGACACTGCACTCGTTGGTGCCCACTCATGCAACGCCACTTCTTCGCCGCGCGGGCAATAGATCTGCATGAGACTTCTTGCGGCCGGATTGGGCTTGGCCATTGCGGTGGCATGGACAGGCTGCTAACCGCGAGTTGTGGAGTCTTGCGACTTCGGCGTGCAGATCGCCAGGCCCGCTTTTGCGACAGAAGAAGACGTCAAGACCTCCTAGCCAACGCAGCGTGCGGAAGCGGGCGGGAGGCCGTGTTCCAGCGCTTTCACGGACGTGGTCGGTATGTGTTTTCCTGCAGATCAGAATGAGAGTCTGGTGTTGCCGCCGTGGGCAGACTTGCTCTGCTACCACCGCACCGGCCCCACCTCATCCCCCCAGAATATCCACCGCCGCGTCTCCACATACGGTGACGTGCCAATGGAGTATGGGTCCATGCCCGCCTCGTTGCGCTGCAGCCGCACCAGGTACCCACCATAGCTGGCCGCCCACAGGGTTTCGCCATCCGGGGATATGTCAATCGCGCTGATCGTGCTGCCGATGTGGTGGCGCCACAGGGCTTGTCCCTCGTCGCCGTATGCGTGCAGGTAGCCATCAGCGTCGCCCAGGATCACCTGGCCGGGCAGGGTGGCAGAGGCGTATACGCGGCAGCGTTCGTCCAGTGGTGGGGTGTCCTCATGGGCCGCTTCTTGCGGTACCGCGCCGATGGGGATCGAGCGGGTGCTGCCCCAGTACAGATGGCACGAATTGGCAAACAGGCGTGTGCTGTCGTGCGAGAACACTGTGTGGTGGGGGTAGGAAGATAGCGGCTCACGCTCGGCCACTACAGCGCCACGCGTGTCCAGCAGGATATGGCGACTGTCCTGGTCGCCCACGGCGATGTGGCGCTCATCAGGCGACAGGGCCATGTGCAGCATGTCCAGCGCCAGCACTGTCACGGTCGCACCGCCCACCTCATCATCCATCTGGTTCTTGGGCCAGGTGTAAGGGCCGTCTTCATCAAATGTCTGCGGGTGCAGACGTTGCATGGGGCTGTCGGCGCCTTGAGCTGTGCGGGTCAGCAGATACACCCCGGTGGGGTTGCGCAGCAGCACGCGCTGGCCGTCGTTGAAGGGGATGATTTCATCGCAGCGCTGCCCCAGCGGGCCTGCCGAAACCTGCACCTGCGGTGGCAGGCCTTCATTCCCGCCTGGTAGTGCAAATTGCGCGATCACGGTGCCATCCCATCCGTGGTGGGTGGTGATGTGCAGGCCATCGTAACGTGCAAAGCAGCGGCGATCGGGCGAGCGGCCCAGCCCCTGGATGGTGGGCAGGGGCGTGTACTCAACACCGTGCAGCAACACCCAGTGGGCGTCCTCGTCATGGGCCGCGCCGATGCGCGCGATCACACTGTCATCGTCCAGCCCAAACACGGGGCCTACGCATTGGCCGGCTTGGGCGGCGCGCGCCACATAGGCATCCGGGGCGAAGGCAAAGCGCTGGCGAAACCGCGTGGCAAGTTCTTCGTCGGCCCAGTGGCTCACCACGCGCGCCAGTTGCAGCACGGTAGGCGCATCGGCCTTGCGCGGGTCTTCGGGCAGGGCGCTGTCGTGTTCTTCGGCTCTGTCGTCTTCATCGCCGCCATCGGCTTTTGCGGAGGCCTCGGCGCGGTTGGCATCGTTGGCCAGTTGGTGCGCACGGATGGCCGCCACATAGGCTTGCCCATCGGCCTGCCATTGCTCCGACAGCGTCATGAGTTCGACGGGAAACACGGCCGCATCGGGTAGATCGGGGGGCAATGGTGGGGTGGCCAGCAGTTGCACGGCGGCTTCGATGCGGAGGGACTCGGCCTGCTGGGCCTGCGCCTCTTGATGCCGAGCGCGGATGCGGGCCTGCACCAAGCCATGAAAGCGCAGCAGGCGTGCAATGTGGTCGGCGGCGCAGCGGGGCAGGGACACGCGGCCGTCGCTCTGGCGCTGGGTGTAGCTGAACTCGACAGCGGCAGGCCCCTCGCGCGCCTCGTCCACATGGATCTGGTAGGCGCTGTGGGCGTTGTCTTCGTCATCGCCCGGCGCGTCGTCACCGTTGCGCCAGCTGTACTTGAGCGCGCGGCCCCAGGGTTCGCCGTCGTGCATGCAGGGCTGGCGCGCCCCCACCCAGACCTCGCCCTCCCAGTAGCCGTTGCGGTCGCTGTCCCACCAGTCGTTGTACTGCTCGGTGAACACGGGCAGGCTGGTGAAGGCCTCGATGTGCTCTGCCGTCATCGTGGCTTGCAGGCGTTGGTAAAGGGGGTAACGCGCACGGTGCTGGCCCACGGCCTTGCGCACATAGTCCAGCACTCCGCGCCAGGCGTGTTCGCAGGCCTTCCAGGCGTCGGGGTCGTGGCCGGGCTCGGCGGGGGACGCCAGCACCTGCCAGTCGCCGGGCTCCCCCTGCGTGTAGCGGCGATAGAGCAGCGTGCGCTGGGCGACCGTGGGGGCCGCGTGGCGCCACAGCTTGGTGGCCACACGCTCCAGCCAGTTGCGGGGCGAGGGCACCTGCTCCACCGACAGGTAGAAGTCCCAGGTTTTCCACACCGTGATGAACACGTTGTCGTCGCGCGCGTCGCCCTCGTCGTCCACATGCCGCTGGCACAGTGAAAAATCAGTCTGCCGGAACCAGCCATAGGCCTTGTGTTCCTTGTGCGCAATCACTGGTGTGTGCACCACGGCCAGGATGTTCTCGATGCTGATGGAGTTGTCTGCGCACAGGTCGTCGGCCACAGGCTGGTCGGCGTGGATGTCTGCGCTGCTGCGCACCGCGCTCTGGCCTGCCCGCACGGCGGCCAGCACCTGGCGGCGGCTGATCATGGCAGCCAGGCCGTCTTCGCCTGCATCCACCCCATCCAGGAAGTCGAGCGCGAACACAGCGCCGATGATTTCGCTCGAGAACTCTGCCCGGTGTGGCACCCCCCGCACCTCATCCAGCAAAAAATCCACCTGCTCGGGGCCTTCGGTATGCAGGTGGTATTCGTCGGTGAACAGCGCCACCCGAGCCTTCAGCCCACCACGCACGCGCAGCTCACCATGGTTGTAGTGGCCCCACAGCAACTCGTCCACCTGCAGCGTGCCCTGCACACACACCAGCTGTCCGCCGATCACGGCGTTCTGCACATGCGCGTTACCGTTGACGACCAGGTGCGTCGTACCGTCGGTGTCAGCGCTGGTCAAGGCGCCGTCGATGCGCAGGTCTCCATCTACCAGGATCACAAAGGGTGCGCGGGGTGCGGAGGGGTCACCGGGGCCGTCGGGTTGCTCTTGCAACCACTGGCGCAGCGGGCTGCCCTGTGCCAGGGGGGCGTCGAGGTGCAGTGCGGGCCATTGCACATCGCCCGTGATCCACAGCACGGTTTCATCGGCCAGGGTCTCAGGGGCCTGCGCCAGGCGCTCGGCCATCCAGCAGTCGGGGGGAATGCGGTGGGCCACATCGGCCAGCGGGCAAAGTCGGGCAGTGGGCATGGGGCGGGGCGCAGGAGGGACTCAACCGGCGGGCATGGTACACCGCGCCCAGCAACGATCCTGCTTTGCGCTGACAATGATGTGTCATCTTATTAATTCATCGCCATGACGCAGAACCCCCCTGTTTTTGAAGTCCTCCCCCGCGACCTCTCTGCCTACCGCCAGGGCAATGTCGGCATCGACTACGTGCACCGCTTCGAGTCGGGCAAGCCCGGACCGCATGTGCTCATCAATGCACTCACGCACGGCAACGAGATCTGCGGCATGGTGGCGGCCACCCACCTTCTGGACACGGCTGTGCGCCCCCTCATCGGCACGCTGACCATCAGCTTTGCCAACGTGGCTGCGTACGAATCGTTTGACGAGACCCGCCCATTCGAGAGCCGCCAGCTGGTGCACAACCTCAACCGCATCTGGTCGGCGGCCGAGCTGGACGGCACGGCGGACAGCCCCGAGCTGCAGCGTGCCCGCATCCTGCGCCCCGTGGTGGCCGCGGCCGATCACATCCTCGACATCCACTCCACCAGCCAGGACGTGCAGCCGTTCTGGGTGTACCCGGCCTACCCGCGCAATGCCGAGGTGGCGCTGGCCATCGGCCGCCCGCCGGTGCACCTGGTGATGCCCAGCGGCCTGGGTTCGGGCACGCCGCTCATCCAGCACGGTCGCCACGGGCAGGCCGACGGAGATGGGGTGGCACTGGTGGTGGAATGTGGCCAGCACTTCCGCCAGTCGGCGGCCGACATGGCCACGGCCGTGGCGCTGGACTTTCTGGCGCACTTCGGCCTCATCGCCCCGGTAGCCGATCAGCCCAAGCCCGCCGAACAGCGCCGCTACGAGCTGCTGGAGACCTGCATGGTGCGCACGAACGACTTCCGCTTCACACGGCCCGTGCAAGGGTTTGAGGTGTTTGCCAAGGGCGACCTCATCGCCACCGATGGTCCGCACGAGATCCGCGCGCTGTGCGACGACTGCACCATCCTCATGCCCACCCGCGAACCCATCGTGGGCCGAGAGGCGGTGTATCTCACGCGGCCGATCTGATCAGGCTGGGGCGGCAGGTTGCCGGGGCATGGGCGCCCGGACTATTTCTTGAAACGGATCTTGCCGTCCTTGACGTACTGGTTGAACTGGTCGGGCGGCAGCGCAGCAGAGCCGACGATGTCCTCTTCGACCGACCAGCTCAGCGTGGTGCTGTCCGCGCTGGTGGTCACCTCGATCGGGCCCTCGGGGATGGCAATGGGGGCGCCGTCGCCCGGGGTGTAGGTCACGTGGCCGTGTACGGTGGCGTGTTGCGTCATGGCGATTTCCTTGCGGCAGTGCCGCTGTGGTCATCGCTTCATTACAGGGCGAACTGCCTGACTGCCGTGTCAGCGCATGCCGCGCCGGTGCGACGGCAAGTGGCCGGTCTCGCACCCGCTGCTGTCGGTCAGGGTGGCACCACTGCCTGTGTGCGTTCCTGGCGCACCAAGTACAGCCCGCTGCCGATGATGATGGCGCCGCCCAGCAGCGTGCTGTAGCCCGGCACCGTCTGCCACAGCACCCAGTCCAGCCCCATGCCCCAGGCCAGCGCCGTGTATTCAAACGGCGCCACCACCGAGGCCTGTCCATGGCGAAACGCCTCGGTGATCGCCAGCTGGCCCGCAAACCCCGTGACGGCCAGTCCCGCCACCAGCGGCCAATGGGCCTGCGCCACGCCCACCCATTGAGGCCAGGCCAGCGTGCCTGCGCCCAGTGCGAGCAACGTGGTCGTCCAGAACACCAGGCTGGCGCTGGAGTCGGTGCGGGTGAGCATGCGGCCCGTGATGGCCGACACCGCATAGCAGGTGGCTGCCGCCAGCACGGCCAGCGCGCCCAGGGTAAAGAACGCCTCCTGATTGGGTCGCAGAGCCACCAGCACGCCCACCATGCCCAGCGCAATGGCGACCCAGTGGGCAGCGCGCACCTTCTCGCGCAGCACCACGGTGGACAGCGCTGTGATCAGCAGTGGGGCAATGAAGAACAGCGTGTAGGCCTCTGCCAGCGCCAGTTCGCGGATGGCAAATGCAAACAGTGCCAGCATGGCCACGTTGAGTCCGCCACGAAGCAGGTGCAGGGGCCAGCGCACTTTCAGCAGCCGGGGCACCTCGCCACGCCACAGCACATACAGGGCCACCAGCGGCAGCGCGGCCCAGCCCCGCAGCGCCGCTACCTGCATGGCCGGGTAGTGGGCGGTCAGCGTCTTGAGCAGCGCATCCATCAGCGAAAAGAAGCCCACCGCAGCCACCATGGCGATGATGCCGCGCAGGTTGCTGGACGGTGCAGCCTGTGTGGCTGGGGCGGGCGATGCTGAGGACTGGGAGGAGGCGTTGTCAGCCATGGGGATGCCTCAGAGGCTGCGGAGCGTGCGCCATGGCCGACAAGACATGGGGTGTGGAATGGTGCTCACATCTGCCGAACAGTGAGGGCTCTAAGGAGGGCACTAGGGAGGGCATTGAGGGAGGGCATTGGCCGTTGCATGAAAAAAGGAGAGCGTCGGTGCCATGGCGGCCGACGCGCCGAACAGGGGCAAAAAGTGTAGCGCAGCGGGTGGCGGTGTAGTGCCGCGGACCGCAGCGCAGCTTGTTTTGCGTGGCGGTCTGCTTCAGGGGATGCGTCCGTCAACGGAAACACCGGGCAGTGCGCCCAGCCGACCACGGTGGAGGTGGAGCTGGGCCTGCTGCCCGCGTCTCTCAAGCCTGCACAGGCGGACATTGGCTGGGCGCAGCACATCGTGCTGTTCTTTCCGCTGTGGCTGGGCGACATGCCCGCCTTGCTCAAGGGTTTTCTGGAGCAGGTTGCAAGGCCCGGTTTTGCCTTCAACCCCGAAGGCAGCAACCCCTTTGGGCGCAAGGGGCTCACCGGGTGCAGTGCGCGGGTAGTGGTCACGATGGGAATGCCAGCGCTTGTCTATCGCTGGTACTTCCGTGCACACAGCGTGAAGTCGCTGGAGCGCAATATCCTGGGCTTTGTGGGCTTTGTGGGCGTTGCGCCGGTGCATGAGACGCTGGTGGGCAGCGTGGATCAACTGGGCGAGGGTGGGGTTGCCAAGTGGAAGGCGCGCATGTGCGCGCTGGGGGCCAAGGCAGCGTAGGCCACAGGCGTGGCTGGCCGAACCGCCGCGTTCTTCAGCCAAACGTGCGCGCCATGCCCATGGCACCCATGCGCTGGCTGATGGCAAAAAACTCCGCCACGGTGTCCTCAATGATCTGCTGCGCGGTCTTGACGGAGTCGATCAAGCCCACGGTCTGGCCCGCCAGTGCCGGCGCTGCTTCCATATCGCCGTCAAAGTACACGCGCTGGATGCCCGCAAAGCTGTCGGCGGGCATGAGGCCTGCCTCGTGGATGGCCTGGGTGCGCTGCGATTTGAGCGCGCGGATGCAGGGGCTGGCCTTGGTGTTGAGCATCCAGGTGCCGGTCACGCCCGCATCGACGATGGCGTTCTTGTAGTTGGCGTGCACGGGGCTTTCGGCGCAGCTCACAAAACGCGTGCCCATCTGCACCGCCTCGGCGCCCAGCGCAAAGGCTGCGGCCATGCCGCGCCCGTCGCAGATGCCACCTGCCGCGACCAGCGGCACGTCCACCCGCGCCCGGATGGCCTGCAGCAGGACCAGGGTGGAGACTTCTTCGGGGTTCTTGAAGCCGCCGCCTTCACCGCCTTCCACCACCAGGCCGTCAATGCCTGCGTCCACACATTTGAGCGCAGCATCCACCGTGGGCACCGCGTGGTAGACGGTGATACCCGCATCCTTGAGCGGCGCGATGAACTTGGCCGGGCTGCCCGCCGAGGTGGTCACAAACTTCACGCCCGACGCGCAGACAAAGCGCAGCATGGCGTCGTCCTTCAAAAAGCGGATGGGCAGGTTCACGCCAAACGGCAGACCCAGCGCGCTCATCTTGGTGATCTCGGCCTGGCAGTTGGCGGTTTCGCCCGACGAGGTCTCGATGATGCCCAGGCCCCCAGCGCGGGACACCGCCGAGGCCAGCTGCGTGCGCGCGATCCAGCCCATGGGTGCCTGGATGATGGGGTAGCGCGCACCGGTGTGGGCAAGGACGCGGTTGGTGGCGGGTGCGGTCATGGACAAAGTCTCCTGATTTTGGGAGCGTCCATTATTTCGACGGGCAGGCCGTCGTCGTGTCGCCCGCGTTACGGGGGCAAGGCGTGTGTCTCGTCCCAGGGCAGCCGTGCCAACAGGCGCTGCCAGTCGGCGCTGGGGTGCGCGTTGGAATCGTCGGCGGGGTCGTGCATGCCGCCCCAGTCCGCAGGCCCAGGCCAGCGCAGCCCGCTGTCAAAGGTCATCACTGCCCCCGACACCGGGTGCGGCACTGTGAGTTGCCAGGCATGCAGCCACAGCCGTTGCTGTGCCAGACGCTCTGCCCACCAGCGGTTGATCGGGCCTTTGCCGTGCGTGGCGTCGCCGATGATGGGGTGCGCCAGGTGCTTGAGGTGGCGGCGAATCTGGTGCCGCCGGCCCGTGGTCGGGATGGCCTCGACCAGCGAGGCGCGGGTGGTGGCAAAACGCGCGTCGCTGGCCTCGGGCAGCGTGAGCTGCGCCAGGCGCCGAAAGCGGGTGTGGGCCTCTTGTACGGCCGCATCGGCAGGGGCGTCGTCGGGTTTGAGTGCGTGGTCCACCTCGATGGCCTCAGGCGCCCAGCCGCGCACCATGGCCAGGTAGCGCTTGTGCGTGGCTCCGTGCTCAAAGGCTTGTGAGAGCGCGCGCGCCGCATCGCTGTGCAGCGCCATCACCAGCACGCCGCAGGTGCCCTTGTCGAGCCGGTGCACCGGGAACACATGCTGGCCCAGCTGGTCGCGCAGGGTCTGCATGACAAACCGCGTCTCGCCCGCGTCCAGCCCCGTGCGGTGCACCAGCCAGCCCGCAGGCTTGTAGACGGCCACCAGGTGCTCGTCGCGCCAGAGGATGTGCAGGGGAGGGGCATGAAGAAGGGCGTTGCCGCCGTGGAAGACAAAGGACGATAAGGGAAGGCGCGGATTGTGCCCCACGCACAGCTGCCTACACTGGCCCGGCTCAACCCTTGCAAAGGATGCCCAGGTATGTCCGCTGGAGACTGGAAAGACATGTACGCCGCCGTCGTGGCGGGCGACCTGGCGCTGGTGCGCCACCACATCAGTGCAGGCGTGAACCCCAACTACCAGCATCCCGAGATCCTTTGCACGCCGTTGGTGGCGAGCCTGATCCACGGCCACCACGAGATCGCTCACTACCT
>NZ_JADHVT010000139.1 GCF_016783915.1 Acidovorax sp. | reverse complement strand
TGACGCCCGCCGCCTTGCAAAAGCCGTAGACGATGGGCACCAGGATGATGAAGCCTACGTCAAAGAACACCGGGATGGCCAACACCAGCGCTGCGGCGGTGAGTGCCATGGGCACCCGTGTGGGCCCCAGCAGCTGCGTGAAGCGGTTGGCCAGGCTGGCCGCGCCGCCCGAGACCTCGATCATGCGCCCCAGCATGGAACCCAGCGCCACCAGGATGGCCACCGAGCCCAGCGTGCCGCCCATGCCTGCAATCAGCGTGCTGATGATGTCGCCAATCGGCATGCCCGTGGCAAACGCCACCAGAAAGCTCACCAGCATCATCGCCACGAAGGCGTGGACCTGCCAGCGGATGATGAGCAGCAGGAGCAGGCCAATGCTGCCGGCGCCGATGCCGAGAAGTGCGAGGGTGGACATGTACGGGATATCTCCGGGAGGGAAGGTGCAGCAGCGCAATGGGATGGGCCCATGCAGCGTTTCGGGCGAGGCCTGAAATGCACCTCGGTTGGTGTGTTTATATGGTTATCATACAAATTATCCGATGCTTCGCTGGTACGGGTTAACCCGCGTCTGGCGAGATGTGGGCACGGGCTGTGATGCAGTTTTGACGATTTTTGGGCTGAAGCGCCAGTGGAAATTGCGTCGATAGCTATCAAATAGATAGCAAATCAGCTGTGCGCTGGGTGGCGACCCCATCTGCCGCCATCGCGCAATCCCCACGCAGAGATGTGCGAGGTCCGAGTCAGGGCTTGTTCAAGCCCCGTCCTCAAACTGGCTCTTGGATGTAGCTCAGAACACCAGCGGTGCCGATGCCGCCACCAGCGGCTGCGCAAGACGGGCGCCGTCCTGTGCCCAGAACGTGAGGTCGGCTTGCTCGATGCGGGCCAGCGCGTTCTTCATGTGCTGTGCCGCCGCCGCGCGTGCGGCCATCGGGTCACCCGCCTCGATGGCCTGCACGATCTGCGTGTGCTCGTGGGTCACGGCGTCGGCAAAGTCGGTGCGCCGCGCCTCGTTGGCGCGGGTCACGCGGGTGGCGCCTTTGAGGAACTGCGCCAGGTAGTCCAGCGTACTGATCATGAACGGGTTGCCCGATGCCTGGGCGATGGCGCGGTGGAACAGCACGTCTTCTTCCACCCCGTCGCGGCCATCGCGTACGGCGCTGGCAATCTGTTGCATGGCCTTACGGATGGCGGCGAGGTCGTCGTCGCTGCGCCGCAAGGCCGCGAGTTCGGCCACTTCGGATTCGAGCGCGCGGCGCACCTCCACGATCTGCATCACGGCCTCGCGCGATGCCGCGAGGGGCACATCGAACTGCAGCGGCTCGATGCCAGGCGCAAGCACATACACGCCGCTGCCCTGCCGCGAGTCCACCAGCCCCAGCGACTTGAGGCGCGAGATCGCCTCGCGCACCACCGTGCGGCTGACCTGGAACTGCTGCGCCAGCACAGCTTCGGTGGGCAGCTTGTCGGCCGCCTGGATGCGGCCCGCACGAATCTCGGCCTCCAGCGCGCTGGCCACCTGGTCGGAGAGCTTGGCGCTGGGTTTGACGGCGGAGAAAGGCGAAGACATGGGTGGGGCGGACAGTGGGGCGTGAAGTCGGTGTCGGGATGTGCTGGCAGGCCGGGGGCGCAGTTGACTTTACCTGAAGGGCACTGCGCCTGAATCGTTTGTTTGCCGCGCTACTTGGGCGCCGGGCAGGAGTCGTCCAGTTTGGCCAGGCCCGCCAGCTTCTGGAGCCGGCTACGGTTGTCCAGGCAGGCCTGGTACTGCACCTCGGCCGCCTTCTGCTGGGCCTGCGCCGCCGCCTTGCTGCGCTCGGACTGCAGCTGGGCCACACGCTCGCGGATCTGCGGCATCACGGCCAGGGCGGCCTTTTCGCCTTCCACAATGGCATTGGCGCGCTGGCTGAAGTCGGCGGCGCCAATGTCCAGCACCTGCGGGCGGATGATCACATCGGCCCGCGCCAGCTCCGCCTGGCCCAGCTTCTGGCCCATGATGGCAATCGACTGGTTGAGCGCGCCCAGCATGTTGCCAGGCGTCTGGCCCCGGGCCTTGTTGGAGATGTCCACGGCAATCACGATATCGGCGCCCAGCTGGCGTGCCGCATCCACCGGCACGGGGCTCACGATGCCGCCGTCCACAAAATGGTATTTACCGATGGTGACGGGCTGGAACACGCCGGGCACGCTGCTCGATGCACGCACCGCCTGCCCCGCGTTGCCGCGTGCGAACACGGTGCGCTCGCCGTCTTCGAGGCGCGTCGCCACCACTGCGAAGGGCTTGGCCATCTGCTCCAGTGGCTTGCGGCGCACCTGCTCGTTCACATAGTCTTCGAGCTTCTGGCCCAGCACCAGCCCGCCGGACGAGAGTTGCAGGTCGCGGATCTTGGCTTCGTCCAGCGCCACAGCTTTTTCCTGCATCTCAAACGCATTCATGCCGCTGGCATACAGCGCACCCACCACGCTGCCCGCACTGGTGCCAGAGATCACGGCGGGCGCAAAGCCATTGGCTTCCAGCATCTTGATCACGCCGATGTGTGCAAAACCCTTGGCAGCGCCGCCGCCCAGGGCGATGCCGATGCGGATGGGGGGAGCGGAGGGGGAAAGAGGGGGCTGCGCGCCCGCGTCGGGCCGGGTGGGCGTGGTGCCACCACATGCGGCCAGGGCCAGGGCTGCCAGCAAGGACACGGTGGCAAGGGCGGCTAGCGGGTGGAAAAATGCGGTCAAGCGCATGCCAGGCGATCCTGCGGTGCAACGGGGCGCGAAGTATAGCGGCGGCGCTGCTCTAACACCGTGGGTGGTGCTATTTGCTCCCAAAAACGTAGCTGCTGGCGCTTTATGGACAAGCGCTGGGCGGCATTTGTGCTGATTTGTTCACACCCGCCCGTGCAAACTCATTCGCCTTGCGAGCCCCGGTGCGCCCAGCCGGTGGTGCGCTTTTCGATCCAGCTGAACAGCTCGTACATCACCATGGCCATCGCACCCACCACCATCAGGCCCGCAAAGGCCAGGCCCATCTGCATGGACGAGCCTGCGCTGATCAGCAGGTAGCCAATGCCTTCATTCGCAGCGGTCATCTCCGACACCGTGGTACCGACAAAGGCCAGGGTGATGGCGACCTTGAGCGAGCCGTAGAAGTACGGCATGGAGCGCGGCAGGCCTACCTTGGTCAGCACGTCCCAGCGCTTGGCGCCCAGCACGCGCAGCACGTCTTCCAGCTCGGGCTCCAGCGTGGCGAGGCCTGTGGCGATGTTGACCATGATGGGGAAGAAGCTGATGAGAAACGCCGTGAGGATGGCAGGCCCCACGCCAATGCCGAACCACACCACGAGGATGGGCACAAAGGCGGCCTTGGGCAGTGCGTTGAAGGCCGTCATCAGCGGGTACACGGCGGCATAGGCCAGGCGAGAGGAGCCGATCACAAAACCCAGCAGCACGCCGACCACGATGGCAATGCCAAACCCCGCCATGGTCACCCAGTAGGTGCGCCAGGCGTGGGCAGCAATTACGCCGCTGAACTCGACCAGTTGCGTAGCAATGACCCAGGGGCTGGGGAAAAGGTATTCAGGGACGCTGAAGGCCGAGCAGACGATCTGCCACAGCAGGATGATGGCGACGAGCAGGATCCAGGGGGACCAGCGCTCCACGGTTTTCTTGTGCATGACTCGCCTTGTTTATTGCTGGATGGGCGCGCCAGCCTTACGCAGGGCGCCAATGTGGCCGCGCAGCTCGTGCACGATGTCGGTGAATTCCTTGGTGTAGGTGATCTCCAGGTCGCGCGGGCGCGGCAGCTCGATCTCCTTGCGCACCACAAACCGGCCGGGGCTCTTGCTCATCACATACACCGTATCGGCCAGAAAGACCGACTCGCGCAGGTCGTGTGTGACCAGGATCACGTTGAATTTCTGCTCGGTCCACAGGTCGCGAAGGATGCACCACAGCTCCTCGCGAGTGAACGCGTCGAGCGCGCCAAAGGGCTCGTCCAGCAGCAGCATCTTGGGCTCGTGGATCAGCGCGCGGCAGATGCTGGCGCGCTGCTGCATGCCGCCCGACAGCTGCCACGGGAACTTGTCCTCATACCCCGCCAGTCCCACCTTTTGCAGCAGCTTGCGGGCGCGTTCTTCGTATTCCTTGCGCTTTTGCTTGAAGTTGCTGCGGTAGGGCTCGACGATTTCGAGCGGCAGCAGCACGTTGTCCACCGTGGTGCGCCAGGGCAGCAGCGAAGGCGCCTGGAAGGCCATGCCCGAGACCTTGAGTGGCCCCGTCACCGGCTGCCCGTCGATGAGGATCTTGCCCATGGAGGGCATCTTCAAACCCGTGGCCAGCTTCATGAACGTGGACTTGCCGCAGCCCGAGGGGCCGACGATAGCGATGAATTCGCCCTGGCGTACCTGCAGGTCGATGGCTTCGACCGCAAACTGGTTCTTGGCGCGCAGCTCGTCGTTGTAGGCGAGCCAGACGTCGCGGAAGTCCACAAAGTAGGAATCAGCAGCCTGCATCAGAGGTCCGTAGTGAGTAGTGTTGGTGCACCGAGGTGGATGCTGGGCGCGGCCCAGGCCAGCGCCCCCGTGCAAGGGCTGCCATGCCGCGTAGGCGGCGCTTCGCTGGCGTGCACCGGGGGCGTCCCCCACCCGACTCGCGCAGCGAGTCGAGAGAGGGGGAAGGCGCGAAGCGACTCAGGGGGTGTCACTTCTTCGGCAGGATGTTCAGCTCGGCTGCGCTGGGCAAAAAGCTGGCGTTCCACACATCGTCGGCGTTCACGCGGGTCTTGGTGTTGAACGCATCCGAGACTTGCGACGCCATCAGCGAGAGGCGGCCGGGCTTGAGCTGGCCGAAGCCTTCGGCCCGGGCGTCGGGGCTGTTGATCACCGTGTCGATGGCCAGCTGCAGGCGGCGGGTTTCGAGCGGCACGTTCACGATGCCGTCGCGCGCCTTCACGTATTCGATGGAGGCTGCAGGGTTGGCGATGACTTCCTTGGCGCCCTTGGTAAACGCTGACAGGAAGGCCTTGATGGCGGCTGGGTTCTCCTTGATGAGCTTGGGGCTCGCAATGATCACGTTGCCGTACAGCTTCACGCCAAAGTCTGCGTAGGGCAGCACCACCACGTCGGCGGCCTTGGCGCCGCGCGCTTCCAGGTTGAGCAGTGAGGTGAAGGTGAAGCCGGTGATGGCGTCGACATCACCGCGCACCAGCATGGTTTCACGCAGCGGGGGGTCCATGGCGGTCCAGGTCACGGCGCCAATGCCGTTGGCCTTCTGGAAGATGGGGAACGCGCGGCGGCCTGCGTCAAACACGGGGGCGCCCAGCTTCTTGCCAGCCAGGTCGGCGGGCTTGGTGATGCCGCTCTTCTTCAGGGCCATGACCGAAGCGGGCGTGTTGTTGTAGACCACCATCACCGCCACGGGCTTGTTCTGCGCGTCGGGGTTGTTGGCGTGGAATTCCATCACGGCGGCCAGGTCGGCAAAGCCCATGTCGTACGTGCCCGAGGCCACGCGTTGCACCGCGCCGCCCGAGCCGTTGCCTGCATCCACCGCCACATCCAGGCCTGCGGCCTTGAAGTAACCCTTGGCCACGGGCTGCAGGAACAATGCGGCGGGGCCTTCAAAACGCCAGTCGAGCTGGAACTTGATGGGCGTGGTGGCCTGCGCCTGGGCCAGCGAGGTGCTGCCGATCAGGGCCAGGGCGGCGGCGGTTTGCATGAACAGTCTTTTTTTCATCGGGGGCTCCTGTCGGGCGAGGGGAAATGCGGTGAGGGAAGGTATCGGCCCCAACCAGGGCCATGTACCAGCAGTCAGCAAAAACGATGCCCGGTTTGCGCATGCGGGGGTTTTGCCGTGCCCCATTGTTCACCGAAGTGGTGCATGCCAACATGCTGGGTTTCCCGAAATGGTGCGCTCACCGTGCGGGGGGCTGTCGCGCCCATGAAAAACGGGGCCCGAGGGCCCCGTTGAAACGGTGTGTGGTCTGGGCTGCGCATGGCCTGCTCACAGCCAGCGCAGCACAGCGCGCTCAGCGTGGCCGGGCAGCAGCGCTGGCCACGGCCAGGGCCGTCATGTTGAGCACCCGGCGCACGGTGGCGGCCGGGGTCAGGATGTAGGCCGTGGCAGCGGCGCCCATCAGGATGGGGCCCACCGTGACGCCACCGCTGGTGGTCGTCTTGAGCACGTTGTAGAGGATGTTGGCGGCATCCAGGTTGGGGCAGATCAGCAGGTTGGCCGAGTCCGTCAGGGTCGAGTCCGCCATGTAGGCGTTGCGGATGTTTGGCTCCAGCGCGGCATCGCCGTGCAGCTCGCCATCACACTCGATCTCGGGGTGGGCGGCCACGAACAGGTCGCGAGCCTCGCGCATCTTGCGGGCCGATGCACGCTTGGACGAGCCATAGCTGGAGTGCGACAGGAAAGCGACCTTGGGCGGGATGCCAAAGCGTTGCACCTCCTGCACCGACATCCAGGCGATGTCGGCCAGCTGCTGGGCCGTGGGGTCTTCGTTGACGTAGGTGTCTGCGATGAACAGCGTGCCCCGGCTGGTCATCAGCGCGTTCAGCGCCGCGTAGTTGTTGGCGCCTTCCTGGCGGCCGATGATGCTGTGGATTCGTTCCAGGTGCGTTTCGTAGGTGCCCACCAGGCCGCAGATCATGGCGTCGGCGTCGCCCAGCTTGACCATCAGCGAGGCGATGATGGTGTTGGAGCGGCGCACGGCGGCCTTGGCCACTTCGGGCGAGGCGCCGTTGCGCTTCATGAGCTGGTGGTAGTGCTCCCAGTACTGTCGGAAGCGCGGGTCGTCCTCGGGGTTGCACACCTCCACATCCTTACCCAGCTGCATGCGCAGACCGGCCTTGGCGATGCGCGCGGCAATCACGGCGGGGCGGCCGATGAGGATGGGCGTGGCGATCTTGTCGTCGATGGCCATCTGCGCGGCGCGCAGGGCGCGTTCGTCTTCACCGTCGGCGTAGGCCACGCGCTTTTGTGCATCGGGCAGGGCCTTGGCCGCGTTGATCACGGGGCGCATCAGCATGCCGGTCTGGTAGACAAAGCGCGACAGCGTCTCCCTGTAGGCCTCCATGTCTTCGATGGGGCGCGTGGCCACGCCCGATTCGGCAGCGGCCTTGGCCACGGCAGGCGCGATCTTGAGGATCAGGCGCGAGTCGAACGGCGTGGGGATCAGGTAGTCGGGGCCAAAGGTCAGCTCTTTGCCGGCATAGGCGCTGGCCACTTCTTCGCTGATATCGGCCTTGGCCAGGTCGGCGATCTGGCGCACGCATGCCAGCTTCATGGCCTCGGTGATCTTGGTGGCGCCGCAGTCCAGCGCGCCGCGGAAGATGTACGGGAAGCACAGGACGTTGTTGACCTGGTTCGGGTAGTCCGAGCGGCCCGTGGCGATGATGCAGTCCGGGCGAATGGCCTTGGCGAGTTCGGGGCGGATCTCGGGCTCGGGGTTGGCCAGTGCCAGGATGATGGGCTTGGGGCCCATGGTCTTGACCATCTCGGCCGTGAGCACGCCGGGGGCCGAGCAGCCCAGGAACACGTCGGCGCCGTTGACTGCATCGGCCAGCGTGCGGGCGTCGGTCTTTTGCGCGTAGCGCGCCTTCGACTCATCGTAGCCACCGGGGCGGCCTTCGTAGATCACGCCCTTGGAGTCGCACACGAAGATGTTCTCGATCTTCACGCCCAGGCCCACCATCACGTTCAGGCAGGCAATGGCGGCCGCGCCCGCGCCGGAGACGGCAATCTTCACCTCGCCGATCTGCTTGCCCACCAGCTCCAGGCCGTTGAGCAGCGCGGCGCTGCTGATGATGGCCGTGCCGTGCTGGTCGTCATGGAACACCGGGATGTTCATGCGCTTGCTGAGTTCGCGCTCGATGTAGAAGCACTCGGGCGCCTTGATGTCTTCGAGGTTGATGCCGCCCAGCGTGGGCTCCAGCGCCGCGATGATCTCGATGAGCTTGTCGGGGTCGCGCTCGGCCAGTTCGATGTCGAACACGTCGACGCCGGCAAACTTCTTGAACAGGCAGCCCTTGCCTTCCATCACCGGCTTGCTGGCCAGCGGACCGATGTCACCCAGGCCCAGCACCGCCGTGCCGTTGGTGATCACCGCGACCAGGTTGCCGCGCGAGGTGTAGTCAAACGCCTTGGAGGGGTCGGCCGCGATGTCCAGGCACGGGTAGGCCACGCCCGGCGAGTAGGCCAGCGACAGGTCGCGCTGGTTGGACAACGGCTTGGTGGGGGTGACCGAAATCTTGCCCCGGGTGGGGTTGCGGTGGTATTCGCGCGCAGCGTCGCGCAGGGCCTGTTCGGCGGCGGAAATGTTCTGTGTCATGCGGAAATCCTGGAAGTCCTGGGCGGAAAGCAAAAACAAGGGTACCCGATGGCGTGGGCGGCGGACATGCAGGTTTATGCGTATGCAGCATGAAGCCAAAACCCCCTGGCAGCCATGGCGGACAGGGGGCGGGGCCACGCGGGCGGTGGCAGGTTTTCGGCAGCGGGCAGGCGGGATGCTAGTGGGCGTCGGCCTGGCGTGCGGCGTTGACAGCGGCGGAGGTGTCGCGGCTGGCGCCATTGAAGAAAACGTTCAGGGCTACCGCCGTGATCGAGGCCAGGAGGATACCGGATTCGATCAGCGGGTGGATGGCATGCGGCATCCACTGGCGGAAGCTGGGCGCGATCAGCGGCACCATGCCCACGCCGATGGATACGGCCACGATCATGGCGTTGAAGCGGTTGGTCTTGAAGTCCACCCCGCCCAGGATGCGGATGCCCGTGGCCGCCACCATGCCGAACATCACCAGCCCCGCGCCGCCCAGTACCATGGTGGGCAGGGACTCGACCAGCGCGGCCATCTTGGGCAGCACGCCCAGTACGATCAGGATCACGCCGCCCGCCACGCACACGAAGCGGCTCTTGACGCCGGTGACGGCGACCAGACCCACGTTCTGCGAAAAGCTGGTGTACGGAAAGGTGTTGAAGATGCCGCCCAGCAGCGTGCCCAGGCCATCGGTGCGCAGGCCGCGCGTGAGGGCTGCCTGGTCCACCTTGCGGTCGGTCATCTCGCCCAGGGCCAGGAACATGCCGGTGGATTCGATCATCACCACGATCATCACCAGGGTCATGGTCAGGATCAGGATGGGGTCGAACACGGGGCCGGCAATCTCGAACGGCAGCACCAGGTCAAACCACTGCGCCTTGGCCACCTTGTCGAAGTTCATCATGCCCAGCGCCACGGCCACCACCGCGCCAATGACGATGCCCAGCAGCACCGAGATGTTGGCAATGAAGCCCTTGGCGAACTTGGCAATCAGCAGGATGGACAGCAGCACCAGGCCCGAGATGCCTACGCCGGTCAGGTCCGCGTATTTCGGGTTGGGTACTGTGGGTACCACCGCAAAGCCCTTGGGCACCGGCGACAGTGACGAGCCGGGGGCTCCGGCAGCGGCTTGTGCATCGGCCAGCCACTTGAGGTGCTCGGGGTTGGGCACACTGGGCGCCGTGGGACCCACCGGGTTGCCAAAGATCCAGTTGATGCCCACGCGCATCAGGCTGATGCCGATGACCGCAATGATGGTGCCGGTCACCACGGGCGGGAAGAAACGGAGCATGCGGCTCACCAGCGGAGCGATCAGGATGGAAATCACGCCAGCACCGATCACCGAACCAAAGATCAGCCCGGCCCCGGCCGTGCCGCCCGTGGTCTGCGCCATCGAGATCATGGGCGCCACCGATGCGAAGGTCACCCCCATCATCACGGGCAGCTGAATGCCAAACCAGCGCGAGGCGCCCAGCGCCTGGATCAGCGTGACCAGCCCGCAAACAAACAGGTCGGCCGAGATCAGCTTGGCCACCTGGTCGGGCGTGAGGTTGAGCGCGCGGCCCACGATGAGGGGCACTGCCACGGCACCCGCATACATCACCAGCACATGCTGCAGGCCCAGCGCCGTGAGTCGCCCCAGGGGTAGGTGTTCGTCCACGGGGTGTACGGGCGGGTTCATGGGTGTCCTTCGGGGGTTGTGGGTGTGGATACGGAATGAATACCTGTGCCAGATGGTGCACAGGTGTCCATACAAAAATCGTATACAAAATGACCGGGCGCGCTTATCCCGGTAAACCCTTAGAAGACGGCGCAGTGAATCGACCGACCGCCTTCAACGAAGGCCGTCGGGAAACTTTGGGGACCTAGATGTGCCGGGTGTGTGGTTTGGCCTAGCCCAGGTCTATGGATGCAGCCTTGGTGCGTTGGCCCGTCAGCGGAGCCAGGGATTCACGCAGCCGGTCGCGCACGAGGGGCTGGCCGGGGTTCAGGGCGCCCTCCACCTGCCCGATGTGGGCCAGCATGCGTTCGCGGGCCAGCGTGGTGTTGTCAGCCTCCAGCGCTTCGACGATGGCTGCATGTTCGGCGCAGGATTGGCTGGCCGCGTGTTGCGACTGGTACAGCGAGGCGGCCAGGGTAGTGCGCGCCGTGAGGTCGCGCAGGATGTCGCTCAGGCTGCGGTGTCCCATCGCCTCGGCCAGGCAGACGTGGAAGTCTGCGAGCAGAAAGGCGCGTGTGGCGGCATCGGCGCCTTCGATGGCCTGCTGCTCATCGGCAATGTGCGCCCGCAGGCGGCGGGTCACGGTTTGCAGCGGACGGCCTGCGTCGGCAAGGATGCCTGATTCGATGATGCGCCGGGCCGAAAACGCGTCGCGCGCATCCTCCACCGAGGGCTCCACCACGTACCAGCCACGGCGCGAGCGTACTTCCACAAAGCCCCGTGCCTGCAGCTGCATGAGGGCTTCGCGCACCAGGGTGCGGCTCACGCCAAACAGATCGGCCAGCTCCTGCTCGCCCAGGCGCTCGCCGGGCGAGAGTTTTTGCGCAAGGATGGATTCCACCACCTGCTGGGCGATCTGGGTCTGGTTGATGCTCATGGCTGGATTGTCGCGTGCTGCACAGGTGCCATGCCAGATCAGGCGCGCGGCGATGGCGGCTCGCGGCCGTCGAGCACTGCGTGGGCGCGTTCGCGGTCGATATCGCCTTCCCAGGCTGCCACGGCCACGGTGGCGACGCAGTTGCCGATGAGGTTGCCCAGTGCGCGGGCAATGCCCATGAACCAGTCCACCGACAACACCAGCACAAGGCCAATCGCCGGGATGGCAGGGATGGCCTGCAAAGTGGCCGCCAGCACCACGATGGCCGAGCCGGGCACGCCGTGTGCGCCCTTGGAGGTGACCAGCGAGATCGCCAGGATCGTCAGCAGGTCGGCCATGGAAATCGGCGTGTTGGTGGCCTGGGCGATGAACACGGCCGCCAGCGTGATGTAGATCGAGAACGCGTCGAGGTTGAACGAGTAGCCCGTGGGGATCACCAGGCCCACCGTGGAGTCGCGGATGCCCATGTGCTTGAGCTTGGCCATGATTTGCGGCAACACACTGTCTGACGACGTGGTGGCAAACACCACAGCCAGTTCCTCCCGCAGGTAGCGCAGCAGCTTGAACAGGCTGAAGCCCGACACCCGCATGATGAGGCCCAGCACCACCACGACGAAGATGGCCACCGCGGCGTAGAACAGTGCCACCAGCATGCCCAGCTGCTTGAGGGAACCCAGGCCATACTTGCCTACGGTGAATGCAATGGCGCCCAGCACGCCCAGCGGTGCCAGCTTGATGATCAGGCCCATGGTCTTGAACAGCACTTGCGACAGGTCGTCGATCAGGATGGTGACGCGTGCGCCGCGCTCGCCAATCAACGCCAGCGCGCAGCCAAAAACGATGGAGAACAGCAGCACCTGCAGGACATCGCCGTTGGCAAATGCGCTTACGGCCGTGGTGGGGATGAGCTTGAGCAAGAAGTCGGTGAAGCCGCCCCCGGTGAGCTTGCTGGCATTCTCGACGTAGGCGCCCATGGCTTTGGGGTCCAGCGCCTTGGGGTCCACGTTCATGCCCACGCCGGGCTCGAACCAGAACGCCAGCACCAGGCCCAGCACCAGGGCGATGGAAGTGACCACCTCGAAGTAGATCAGCGATTTGACACCCACCCGGCCCACCCGCTGCA
>NZ_JADHVT010000138.1 GCF_016783915.1 Acidovorax sp. | reverse complement strand
TTGCCAAAGCCCTAAGCCGTTCTGATCTGACATTAGCCGGAATCCGCGCAAAAGCACTATGCAAAAGCGGGTATGCCTCGTTAATTTCGACAACGACTTTCAGGCTTTTGCCGCTCATACAGAAGCACCGCCGAGCAGCCAAAATCCACGCGCATTCGAAAGCACAGGATTTTTAGGCGATACCACTTTCAGGCGCGGGAATGCCTCCTGAATTGCCTGCTGGAAGAAGGAAGATCCACCGCCGACCAGAACAATAACGTCAGGAGACATAGTTTCCACGCGGAGAGCCTTTTGAATCGAAGTGGCTGCGACAGAGGAAAGAGTTTCACTTGCCTTCTTGAGGAAAGGAGCAAGTTCGACACGCTCACCCATGAGCAAGATGCTTTCCTTGCCGGAGTGAATTGCATTTCCGAGCGTTTCGACACTCACTTTTGCTCCGTGCTCTTCGGAAATAAAAGTTCCCGCTTGCGCTCCCACCTTCATTACATAAACTTCACAATTAATCGCACTCCATTAGACACTTAATGCAATTACGTGCAATTCTTGTCGCAGGTCAACCGCAGCGTAGTCGCAGCAAGTACGCCTGGCGTCGGACGGTCTCGTAGCAGTACAGAGTGACTAATGACTCACTTCAACGAATTGCCCGGACAAAACGACGTTTTCATCATTTTACGCCTCTTGATCCTAATAGGATGAATTCACACCCCTCTTTATGCGGACTGCAAGATCAGCTGTTCCAGCGGCTCTTTGACCTAGTGGATTCATCCTATTAGGATGGAACGGCAAATAATGGATCATAAAGAGACCCAACCCCCTCCGCTCCCTGCGACATGAAAAGTCCAAAAAGCTGTGCATCCTAATAGGATGGATTGGCACCCTGAATCCATCCTATTAGGATTGACACTTTTTCAAGCCTACACCTGAGGATGCTATAGGATGGGTGGATTCATCCAACTAGGATGGACCAGACCAGCATCTCCATCCCGGAAAAAGTGTGTTTTGAGCAGTACGGCCCCGTGGATGGATGTACCGGGTATCTCCATACACGGTAAAGAGATGGATCTACCCCCCGAAATGAACAAAGACGAACTAGCCCTCTATGAAGATGCAATCCAAGGCCTTGAGCGATGCATCGAGGTGCTCTATGGCCAAGCCATGGTCGCGGCAGACGAGTACATGAGCTTTGTGGATCGGGTTGAGGCGAAGGCGACAGGCTGGGAGTCCAGGTCAACACTGCAACTGTCATGTACCAGAAAGGGCAACCACTTGGATCTCAAATGGACGGGAATCCGTTGGTTTGGTCAAAAGAACAACCGACAATCCATTCGAGTGAGGATTGCGATCAATGAAGAATCAATGACCTATGCAAAGGACCGACTGAATACCTTTGCCAGAGAATGGGAAATTGATGAAGTGATGAAGACAGAAAAAAAAGCTTCAATCCATCAGACGAAAGTCAAAACACATTGTCAAGGCCATCATCAATACTCGTAATGCCATCCGCGTGTTGAAAGCGCAGAAGGGGGATGAGGTTGAGTCCGAGGAAGAGGCGGTCGGCTAGGGCCTATGTAAAAGCAATAGAACCCGCAGCTTGACCCACAATCTTCTTTTTTCACTTGCACTTAAACCTGGGCCCTATGTAGATGCACATGGGGCCTTTGACATTTCAGGGGTGGATTGATGTGCTCGCTGGATGTTTCCCTCGCGGCGTTTGTGCTCTTCAGGCCCCGTGCTTTGACCCCCGTCTTCTTTCCCCCGAAGAAATAAGCGCTCCGTAGTTTGGTTCCATTGATCTCGGGGTTAGGCGATCACACTGGCTCTTCCTCTATACACATTGCGGTCTTTCGAGGCTGTTATTGAGAGGACGAATCGCCCCTCGCGGAATCGCCTCAATCGCGGCGATAGCTGAGGCCCTATGTAGATGCATTTCTATGTAGTTGCGCATCGATTTTGATGACGGCCCTCGTCGCCCAATCAGCCCGACAGCGTTTAGTGTTCGCCCCGCACTTCCGTAGCCTTAATTTCCGCCCGGAACCGGTATCTTCACCATTTGGTGCTCGGTATTTGTCCTGTTTCCAGGCTTTGCCTTGCAGCGCCCTGGTTCCCGGATGGTATTGGCATATGGATTCGCAGGCCGCACTTACGACAACAGTAGGATTAGAATGGCGGGCGCTGGATACGACGAGCTACGCGGAAGCCATATGGCCTTTGGCGGTTCTGGCGGTGGTCCGCGTCGGGTTTTGATTCAGTGGTATCCCAAGGAGAATTCCGCTCTCTGGGCCCGGTGACGCGCGGCGGTGCAGAAATCGCTCTTGTGACCTTTTCACCGACAAGCCGCCTTTTGCCGGTCTCAGTGGCGCAACCCCCCAAGGCGCGACCATATAAAGCGGGATTTGCTCACCGCTGCTTTATGGTATCTCTGCGAGCTGTGGGTTTTCCGTCTCCCGTAATAGAACCCCAAGATTCTCCGATGGGCCTCCTAGCTCCCAAACCGCCCTCAGAGCCCCAAAGTAATTCTCCCCCCGGTGGAGTTTGGAAGCTTGTTTTTGGGGCCTCCTGCGCCTCATTACATGGCCCTCCCCCGTTTGGTTAGATCCGCTCTATTTCGGAGTGTTTTCAAAAGGTGGCAGCAGTTTTCTAGCGTAGCCTGCGGAAAGCTGCTGCGAAAAATGCGGTTGCAGCCGCTGAGCAGGTTCCGGACGCACGGGAGTATTTCAGCAGCCTGTTAGTCCCGTTCGAGACCGTGGCGTGCAAAGATAGCTGACTGGAATGCCATTTTTGTTTTCCAAGTGTGCCCGTCTCCCAATGGAAATAAACCGGTTGCCCAGATCTGCTTAAAGAGGCAACCAGTCTGTTGCCTCATGCGTTTGCCCCCTTGAAAAACCGCCTGGATCTCACCCGCTTGGCCGAACTTGACCGGCAGTTTTGCGATTTTGCGAAGCTGCAGCGGAATGCCACGCCCAGATGTGGTTGGGCAAAGACGGTTAGGTTGGCCTTGGGCATGAGTTCTAAAGCGCTGGGTGAGCGTTTGGGCATGACGGCACAGGGAGTCCGCAAACTGGAGCATGCCGAGGCCAACGGCACTATCACGCTGAATACGCTTGCACGTTTGGCTCATGGCCTGGACTGTGAAGTGCACTACATGTTTGTTCCCCGGACCAGTCTGGTGGAGCAGGTGCTCAACCGTACTCAAGAGATCGCTGGAAAATGCGTTGCCGTCCACGTTGATGGGGGCGGAGGCGCTGACAGATGCAGAAACGCTGATGGCCCTTACCAGCGCACTGGTAAAAGTGAGTAAGCGGGGCCTTTGGTGAGTCAGCGCTGGTTCTCCTGCCGATACAACCCCGCGATGAGTTTGAACATCGTTGCTATCATCAGCGCAAAGCAAGCCCCCGGTGCGACCTCTGCGAAAGCATGCCCCCGGGGGCGACGTTTTTCTGAGGGGTACTTTGATGAAATCTCTCTCCGAAGCTCGCGACAGCTCTTGAGAGATCCCATCGCCGTGGAATTGCACTGCACAGGTCAAGCGGCCTGGAAGGCGAAGCGCGTCATCACAATCAAGGTCAAGCACGCTCTTCCTGTCATCACCGCAAGGGAATATGCGCGCTCGGGCGATGCAACCGAAGATCCGACGCTCCGGCGACGCCGCTACGCCATTGTTAGCGGGACTGATCGGTAAATCATGGCCGCAGATTCTGCCCTCATCGCCCTGGAAGACCACATCGCTATTCTCACTATGCTTGTGCAGCGCATGGTTGACGAGTGTGGCGACCCAACTGGTTTCGACGCAAAGGACTGGCTTCATCACTGGCTCGTGGGGGCGGTCCCGGCATTGGGCGATCGAAGGCCTCTCGATGTACTCAAAGAACCCGGCGGCCTTGAGGTGGTGCGGAGCTTGCTCATGCGTGTCCAGTCTGGTGCGTTCTCGTAGGAATACGCACGTGGTTGGCGAGTTCTGAATCCGCCCTGGCCCTGCCGTCGTCCTTGGCTAAATCGCCACCCAGCGCAATCCCAACATACGGCTATGTCCTCTGGCCAAAATTCCCCATATCTCCATGCGTCCACTCCACGCAGCGCGGACGTCGTCCTGTACCTCGATCTCGATGGTGTTGTTCACCATGAAAAAGTGCTCTGGCATCCCCGCAAGGGTATCTACATGAGCCCGTATGAGGCTGCAGGGCATTCGCTGTTCGAATGGATTCCAATCCTGGAGTCAGTGCTCCAACCCCACCCGGCAGTCGCTCTGGTACTGAGTAGCACGTGGTGCATTCGCCCCGGATACAGCGCGACACTCAAACGCCTTCCGGCCTCATTGCGTGCCCGGTTTATTGGTGGGACGTACCACAGGCGTGTCCATGGCGTGGATCCCTGGAACCTGACCATGTTTCGCACCACACCCCGGGGCGTGCAAGTTCAAGAAGACGCTCAGCGCAGAAAACCCCAGCAGTGGATAGCGCTCGATGACGATCTGGAAGATTGGCCTGACCCCTGTCGGCAAAACCTGGTCGCATGCGAGGGAACTACGGGCTTGTCAAACCCCGAGGTACAACACGAACTGAGGGAAAAATTGCGCAGCTGTCATGTGGCCTTGTCGGCCAGAACCCCATAGCAGCTCGCGGGGCACGGTGCACTTAAAAACGGTCTAACTATCGAACCTTCATTCGAGAAATCCCCTGCCGCAAGTGTCTTGGATGCAAGGTTGGACGCATCCTGAATGTACATTTGGACGAGCCCTCAATGTACATTTGGACGGTAAACGCATCATTGCTTTCCCATGCATAGTCCGACCATCCCGTTTCGCCTAGTCTCCACTCAGCGCGAAGAGCAATTGGCTCAATTCAACGCCAGGAAAGAAATTGCTTGGTTTGGGTTTAGGGGGGCGTTCAAAGAGCCAGGCTTGGCGATCATCAATTTCACCAAAATCGAATCTGGCCTTCAGGGAGGTGGAGGAACCTCCGCAATCAATGGCGGCGTTATCGCCGCAGGTTTTGATGCAGCCTTCGTGCTTGCCGGTCTGGGTCACTACGATTCCAAGGTCGTCGTCACCCTGGAGTTGTCGGTCAAATTTTTGTCCCTTGCACTTGTCAACGAGTCGCTTGCATTCCAAGCGCATGTGGTTCGATCTGCTAAAAACTTCTCGTTCGCCGAGGGCTTTCTCTATCAGGCAGGTACAGTGCCAGCCCAGCATTTGGCAATTGCCACCGCTATGGTGGCGCCTGCGCGCTAGGCACGCGGCGGGAAGGCGCAAGGCGCAGGTGTCCGTCCCCTCGGCTGAGATGGAGATTTTCGACGATCGTTCACCCAAGGCGCGAGCGTTCTAGCTCGTAGAGACACCACCAGCACTGGGTTCGTTTGCTGCTTTCCGGTCTTCTATGCGATTGAATTCCGTGAGACCTTGACCTTCCCACCGTGGCAAGGTTCATAGTCAAAACGTGAATCAACCAAAGGAGGCTCACATGGTCCATTTCAATGTTCTTGATATGACGTGCGGCGGTTGTGCTCAGCGTATTCGTCGAGCAATAGCTCAGGCCCAACTGCCAGCAGGCGTCGAAGTAGAAATCGATGTGGCCACGCGGCAGGTCCGCGTTCCTGGGCAAGTCGAAGACGACACTGTGGAGCTTGTCCGCTCCGCAATTGAGCGTGCCGGATACAAAGCAGACGCCGTGGCGGGGACTTCATCGCGCCGAACAATCGGTGGCTGCTGCTGTGCGTCTCGGTCCACAACCTCTGTTGATGTGAATCAAGGCGCTGCGAACCGTACGTCGTCATGCTGCAGTTGAACCAACAAGGAGACCATCATGCGTCTGAATATCGTCGCTGGGCTGCTGACAACCCTTTTCGTGGCGGGCTGTGCCGTCGCGCAATCTCCTAAACCTGCGGACGAACACGCAGGTCACCACCCCGGTGATGCGCAGAGCGGTGGCGTAGCCACCCAGTCTGCCCCGGCAGCTACTACCCCGCCAGCACCGGACGCCTTTGATCGTCAGATGAAGGCGATGCAGGAAATGCACAAAAAAATGCAGGCGGCCAAGGCTCCCGCCGAACGTTCTGCTCTGATGGACGAGCACATGAAGCTCATGCAGTCCGGCATGGCCATGATGGGTGCTGGTAATTCTGGTGGCATGGGTATGGGGATGATGCAGCAAGGGGCGCAGGCCAAACCTGCCGCACCTGCAGCCTCTGGAAACTCGGGCATGGGAGGCGGCATGATGGGCATGCACGCTCAAATGGAGCGCCGCATGGCCATGATGGAACAGATGATGCAAATGATGGTGGACCGCCAAGCGGCCATGCCATCCAAGTAACCCCCGCGAGCGTCCTGAGGGGCGCTCGCCACAAAATCTCATTGAGATTTTGTAAACCACCTTCCTGTATCGACCAGTGCAAGGCGCTTTCCCCTTGAGCCCGTTACTGCCGCCCCCAAGCACTACGCATTTCAGAAGTGGGAATGTGTTCGGTTCCTTTGCATCCATGCTTGATCGATAGCTCAATTGGGTGCCATTGATGGCGGCGACGATGCTCTTATCGGGTCTTCAGTTTTCAGCGACAGCAACAGGGGTACGCCGCTGACCCGGTGGCGCCGCTTCGATCGGCACCCACCATGCCATGGGGCCAGTTCGATTGAGGCTGCATTGCCTGGCGTCGCTACGCAGCCTCTCGATCAGCAAACTCGATGCCCCCAAAGGGGGCACCCTAAGCTAGTCTCACGAAACCTGGCTGTCCAGCTGATCGCGTTTTCTCGGCTTTCTCATCAGCACATAGGCCGCAGGAATCACGAACAGGGACAGCAGCGGCGCCGTCACCATGCCGCCCAGCATGGGTGCCGCGATGCGGCTCATGACCTCCGAGCCTGTCCCGCTGCTCCACACGATGGGCACCAGGCCCGCTAGGATGACAGCCACGGTCATGGCCTTGGGGCGCACGCGCAGCACAGCACCTTCCCGGATCGCGTCCAGCAGATCTTCCAGCGTGGGCTGCTTGCCGTCTGGACATCTCTCTGCGAGTGCCTGCTTGAGGTAGATGAGCATGACCACCCCGAACTCTGCCGCGACCCCCGCCAGGGCGATGAAGCCCACGCCTGTGGCGATCGAAAGGTTGTAGTTCATCAGGTACAGGAACCAGATGCCCCCGGTCAACGCAAATGGCAGTGTCGCCATGATCAGTCCCGCCTCGCCCATGCGCGAGAAGGTCAAGTACAACAGCACGAAGATGATCAGCAAGGTGGCAGGCACCACTACTTTCAGGCGGGCATTGGCCCGCTCCAGGTACTCGAACTGGCCTGAGTACGTGATGCTGACCCCGGGCTCCAGCTTGATCTGGCGGCTCACCGCATCGCGCAGGTCATTGGCCACCGATGCCAGATCGCGCCCCCGCACATCGACATACACCCAGCCCGATGGGCGGGCGTTCTCGCTCTTGAGCATGGGCGGCCCATCGGTGATGGAGATGCTGGCCACCGTACCCAGCGTGATCTGCTGACCCATGGGGGTGGAGATGGGCAACTGGGCCAGGCGCTCTGGCGAGTCTCTCCACTCACGCGGATAGCGCAGGTTGATCGGGAAGCGGGCCAGGCCCTCGACCGTTTCAGACACGTTTTCACCACCGATGGCCCCGGAGACCACGGCCTGGATTTCGGACACGTTCAGCCCGTAGCGCCCTGCGGCCGTGCGGTCGATGCGGACATCGACGTAGCGCCCCCCCGTCAGGCGCTCTGCCAACGACGAAGTCACTCCCGGAATGCCCTTGGCGACCTGCTCGACTTGGGCAGCGATCCCGTCGATCACCTTCAGGTCGTTGCCGGTCACCTTGACCCCGATGGGACTCTTGATGCCGGTGGCCAGCATGTCAATCCGGTTGCGGATGGGTGGAATCCAGATGTTGGACAGGCCAGGAATCTTGACGGCCTTGTCCAGCTCCTCGATCAGACCCTCGGGCGTCATTCCTGGACGCCATTGGTCTCTGGGCTTGAGCTTCACCGTGGTCTCGAACATTTCCAGCGGTGCCGGATCGGTTGCGGTCTCCGCGCGGCCAGCCTTGCCGAAGACGCGCTCGACCTCGGGAACCGTCTTGATCATCCGGTTGCTCAGTTGCAGAAGCTCCGTCGCCCGCTGTGCCGACAGGCCCGGGAGCGCCGAAGGCATGTACAGCAGATCGCCTTCATCGAGCCTGGGCAGGAACTCGCCCCCCAGCCGCGAGAGGGGCCAGATCGTGGTCGTCAGCGCCAGCACGGCGATGACCAGTGTGGATTTGGGGCGGTGCAGAACCCATTCCAGGCAAGGCCGGTACACGGCAATCAGCGCGCGCGTGATCGGGTTCTTTTGCTCATCTGGGATGCGGCCCCGGATCCAGTAGCCCATCAGGACCGGGATCAGCGTGACCGAGAGGGCCGCAGCTGCGGCCATCGCGTAGGTCTTAGTGAACGCCAGCGGTCCAAACAGGCGACCTTCCTGTGCTTCCAGCGTAAAGACGGGCACGAAGGACAAGGTGATGATGAGCAGCGAGAAGAACAGCGCGGGGCCTACCTCCTCGGCGGCTTCGGTGATTACCTTCCAGCGCTCTTCCCCCACCAGTTGGCGGTCGGGATGCTTGTGCTGCCAGGCCTCCAGCTTCTTGTGGGCGTTCTCGATCATCACCACGGCCGCATCAACCATGGCGCCCACTGCGATCGCAATGCCACCCAGAGACATGATGTTGGCGTTGATGCCCTGGTAGCGCATCACCAGAAACGCCGCCATGATCCCCAGCGGCAGAGAAATGATGGCGACCAGTGCCGAGCGCAGGTGCCAGAGGAACAAGACACAGACCACAGCCACCACGATGAACTCCTCCACGAGTTTGGTGGTGAGGTTCTGGATCGCCCGCTCAATGAGCGCACTGCGGTCGTAGGTTGTGACGATCTCCACGCCCTGGGGCAGGCTGCTTTGCAGCTCGCTGAGCTTGGCCTTGACGGCTTGGATGGTTTCCTGGGCATTCTTGCCCGAGCGCAGGACCACCACGCCACCGGCCACTTCCCCCTCGCCGTCGAGTTCGGCGATGCCGCGCCGCATCTCCGGTCCGATCTGCAGCGTTGCGACATCGCCCAGGCGCACGGGAATCCCGGCGCGCGACACCAGCGGGATGGCCCTGAAGTCGTCCAGCGTCTTGAGGTAGCCGCTGGCGCGCACCATGTACTCGGCCCCGGACAACTCCAGCACCGACCCTCCCGTTTCCTGGTTCGCTCCCAGGATGGCATCACGCACCTGCCCCTGGGTCAGCCCTTGGGCTGCGAGCTTGATCGGATCGAGCACCACCTGGTACTGCTTGACCATGCCGCCCACCGACGCCACTTCCGCGACATTGGGCAGGCTCTTGAGTTCGAATTTCAGGAACCAGTCCTGCAGGGCCCGCAGCTGGGCGAGATCGTTCTTGCCGGTGCGGTCCACCAGCGCATATTGGTAGATCCAGCCGACCCCGGTGGCGTCGGGGCCGAGCGACGATTTGGCCGTGGCGGGTAGTCGCCCCTGCACCTGGTTCATGTACTCCAGCACCCGGGAACGTGCCCAGTACAGGTCCGTGCCGTCCTCGAACAGGATGTAGACAAACGAGTCGCCAAAGAACGAGAAGCCGCGCACCGTCTTGGCGCCCGGGACGGACAGCATGGTGGTGGCCAGCGGGTAGGTCACCTGGTTTTCCACGATCTGCGGCGCCTGGCCGGGGTAGGAGGTGCGGATGATGACCTGGACATCCGACAAATCGGGGAGCGCGTCCACGGGGGTGCTGCGCACGCCCCACACGCCCCAGGCCGTGAGCATCACGGTCGCCAGCAGAACCAGGAGTCGGTTCGCCACCGACCAGCGGATCAGACGTGCGATCATGGCTTGATCCTTTCCACGGCAGTGATCACGAAGTCCTTGCCTTGCTGCTGGAAGGTGAACTTGACCTGCTGCTCCGGTTTCAGGGCCTTGGCCAGCTCTGGGTTTGCCAGCTTGAATGGCATGGTCATGCCGGGCCACTTCAGTTCAGGCACGGCCTCGTGGGTAAGGGTCAGCTCGGTTGGCGTGACCTCATCGACCACCCCTCGCACCGTAAAGCTCTTGGACGCCGGAGCCGCAGAGGCCGAGGAACCCTGTTCAGCGATGGGTTGTGCGCTGCTGCCGGGAGGTTGAGCGGGCATGATGCCTCGCAGGCTGGCTTCCGAGTCGATCAGGAACTGCGCCGAGGCGACCACCTGCTGCCCTGCGGTGAGTCCGCTTTGAATGACGAGTCGGTCATCGATTTCCGCGCCAAGTTGTACCTGGACGGGGTGGTACTTGCCGGGGCCGTCCACCACGTAAACCAGTGCCCGCTTACCGGTTCGGATCACTGCTTCGCTGGGCACCAGCAGCGCTGGTTGCATACGTCCGGCCAGGGCAATCTGCCCGGACATGCCCGCCTTCAGGCGCTGGGTGGGGTTGGGAAGCTCCAGGCGCACGCGCACCGTGCGGGTGTCCCGGTTGGCCTCTGGGAGGATGCTCACGACACGGGCTTTGAGGGTTTCGCCCGGAAACGCGGCCAGGCGCACCTGGGCGTCCTGCCCCAGTTGCAAGGGACCGCTTTGCGCTTCGGGAACGGCCGCTTCGATCCAGACGCTGGCCAGACCGTTCACGCGCACCAGGCTGGCCCCCGCAGAGACCGTCATGCCCTGGCGCACCATCAGTTCGGCCACCATCCCTGCTTGTGGGAAGGTCACCGTGTAGCGGCCCTGAGGTTCGCCCGTGCGCTCCACCTGGGCCACGAGCGAGGCAGGCATGCCCAGCAGTGACAACCGATGACGCGAAGCGGCCGTCAGCGACTCTTCCTTGAGCGCCCGGACAGCGAGGAACTCGCGCTGCGCAGCCACCCACTCAGGCAGCAGTAAATCGGCCAATGGCGCGCCTGCGGCCACCACGTCACCCGGGGCCCGGGCATAGACACGCTCCACAAATCCTGCAGAACGCGCCTGGACGATACTCACATCCCGGTCATTGAGCTGGACCGTGCCCAGCACGTCCACATCGGATCCAATGTCGCGCTGCTCCACCGTGGCGGTGCGCAGGCCGAGGGCTTGCACCGCTTGTGCCGAGACATTCAAACCGGTGCTTTGTTGTGCGTCCTCATCGGCGTACTTGGGAACCAGCGCCATGTCCATGTAGGGCGACTTGCCTGGCTTGTCGAACTTCTGCGTTGGCACCATGGGGTCGTACCAGTACAGCACCTTGCGGTCGGCCTTCGCCGCTTCTGCCGATGGAGGGGTAGCGCCAGATGGATGACTGCTCGCAATGCGCCATTGGGAGACGCCCCAACCGAGGGCAATGCCAGCAGCCACCAGTGCCACGGCCACAGTGGTCTTCTTGAAAACGGTATTGGTCATGTGGTTCTCCCTTCAGTCCGCGATCAGGCTGTTCAGACGGGCAATCACGGTGTCCCGCTGCGCCTGCAGATCAATGAGCCGCCAGTGCGTCTCCCGCACTTGGGCCCTGGCCGCCAGCACGGCGCTCAAGTCGCCTTTGGCAGACTGGTAATTGGCCAACGCGAGTTCGGCACGCCCCTGTGCCAAGCCCATGCCCGCCGATTGCAGCCGCTCGATCTGACTGTTCAGCGCCGCCAGCTCTGAGGCGCTGTCCTCCAGCTCCTGCAGGTGCCTGCGGGTCACGTCTTCCTGCTCGGCTTCCAGGCGCTGCAGCTCCAGCTGCTTGGCCTTGATCTGGGGTGCCTGGCGCCGCTCCTGTTGCCATGGAAGGTCGAAGCTCACCTGGAAGGACACCATGTCGCCCCAGCGGCGGTCGCGGCGGCTGTAGGCGACTTCCCAGGACCAATCACCCTTGGTTTCTGCCTGGGCTTCGCGCGTTTCCGCCAAGGCCATGGCCTGCATGGCGGGGTACTGCGCAAGTTCCGCGTGGCGGTGTACCTCTGACCGCAGTTGGTCCAAGGGGCGGCTCAGCGGCCCAGGAGTGCCCTGTAGCGCCTCGTCGGCGCGAGCGCCAACCCAGCGCCGCAACATCGCCCTGGCCTTGGACCGGTCCCGCTGCAGATCGTCCCGACGGTCCGACAGCGCAAGCGCCTCCTGCCTGGCCATCAGCAGG
>NZ_JADHVT010000137.1 GCF_016783915.1 Acidovorax sp. | reverse complement strand
GGGCTTTCCTACACCTATGCCACGGGGGGCGCCGCGCCGCTGCGCTTTCCGGATGTGGACCTGCGCCAAGGCGGCACGCTGCTGCTGCGCGGGCGCTCGGGCACTGGCAAGTCCACCTGGCTGGCGCTGATGGCGGGCTTGCGCGGCGCCAGCGGGGGCGACCTGTTTGTGGCGGGCACCCAGCTGGGCACGCAACGCGGGGCCGAGATCGATGCCTGGCGCGCGCGCACCATTGGCTTCTTGCCGCAAAAGCTGTATCTCAGCAGCGCACTCACCGTGGCGGACAACCTGGCGCTGGCGTACTTTGCGGCCGGGCTGCCGCGTGACGATGCGGCCATTCACCGTGCACTCACCCAAGTGGGGGTGGCCGAGCTGGCCGCCCGCAAGCCGCACCAGCTCTCCGGCGGGCAGGCGCAGCGCGTGGCGCTGGCGCGGGCCGTCCTTTTGGCGCCGCAGGTGCTGCTGGCCGACGAGCCCACGGCCAGCCTGGACGACGAGGCCGCTGCAGATGCGCTGGCGTTGCTGCAGCAGAGTGCTGCGGCCTGCGACGCCAGCCTGGTGATAGCCACGCATGACCAGCGTGTGGTGTCTGCCCTGGCAGGTGTCCAGACCCTCGATTTGAATGAAATCGGCACGGAGCGCCGGTTGAATATGCCTGAACAGCTATGAATTCAGGAGTATTCAAGCTCGCCCGCCTGTCCTGGCGCTACCTCTGGTCCCGCCCGCTGGCCGCCGTGCTCAACCTGCTGGTGCTCATACTGGGCCTGGCCGCCATCACTTTGGTGCTGCTGGTGGCCACACAGCTCGACAAGGCGTTTGAGCGCGACCTGAGTGGCATCGACCTGGTGGTGGGCGCCAAGGGCAGCCCGCTGCAGCTCATCCTGTCGGGCGTGTTCCACATCGACGTGCCCATGGGCAACATCCCGCTGCAAGAGGTGCAGACGCTGCAGAAGAACCCGCTGGTGGCGCAGGTGATCCCGCTCAGCCTGGGTGACAGCTACCAGGGCTTTCGCATTGTGGGCACCACGCAGGACTACATCACGCACTACGAGGCCCAATTTGCCGAAGGCGCGCTGTGGCAGCAGCCCATGGACGCGGTGCTGGGCGCCAGCGTGGCGCGTGGCATTGTCAAGGCTAGCCACCAAGGCGCGCCTCTGGTCGGCGCCACCTTCATCGGCAGCCATGGCCTGGGTGGAGGAGGGCATGCGCACGGCGACCACCCCTATCGCGTGAGCGGCGTGCTCGCGCCCTGCGGCTGTGTGCTGGACCGGCTGATCCTGACCAGTACCGAATCCGTCTGGATGGTGCACGAGACCGCCACAGCCAACGATGCCGAAGACCTGGAAATTCTGAAGGAAGAGCGCGAGGTGACCGTGGCCCTGGTGCGCTACCGCACGCCCATGGCGGCCATCACGTTGCCGCGCCTGATCAACGGCGGCACCTCAATGCAGGCGGCGGCGCCTGCCATCGAGGTCACGCGCCTGCTGCGCCTGCTGGGCGTGGGCGCCGACGTGTTGCGGGCCTTTGGCGGCGTGCTGCTGGCCGTGGCCGCGCTCAGCGTGTTCATCGCGCTGTGGAATGCCGTGCGCGAGCGCCGCGCCGACCTGGCCATGCTGCGCATGCTGGGCGCGCCGCCGGGCCGGGTGGCCGGGCTGGTGCTTTGGGAGGCGCTGTGGCTGGCCGCGCTCGCGTCCATCCTGGGGCTGCTGCTGGGGCACGGCCTGGCCCAGGCCTTGGGCTGGGCACTACAGGCGCAGGGCTTGCTGCCGGTGACGGGCTGGATCTGGCTGCCCGCCGAAGCCGGGGTGCCGCTGCTGGCCGCAGGCGTGGCGGCCTTGGCGGCGCTGCTGCCGGCCATGCAGGCCTACCGCACCGATGTGGCCGACTTGTTGAGCCAGCCCTGATGCGGCCCCCGAGTTCTGACCTCCATAAACCCTCTAGCCACTCAACCTGAAAGTCTTTCCATGAAAAAACTTTTCGCTGCTCTCGCCCTGGCCCCCATGCTGCTCGCCGGTGCCCTGGCCCACGCGCAAGCCCACAATGACAAGGACACCCAGGAAGACGTCGCCCGCCACCGTGCCATGGCTGCCGCCCACGAGGCCGCCGCCAAGTGCCTGGAGTCCGGCAAGGGCCACGACCAGTGCCAGAAAGACCTGCAGGCGGCGTGCAAGAACCTGGCCATTGGAAAATACTGCGGCATGAAACACGCACACTGAGCGCCCGTTTTTTTTTGATGCTCGTTCGCCCGGAGTCCCCGCCATGTCCTGCACCTTGAAACCCTTGCCCATCCCCGGCCTGATGGCTCGCGTGGCTTGTCTGGCCGCCACGCTGGTTCTGGCAACCGGTGCGCACGCGCAGCAAGGCGGCGCCACCAAGCCCGCGCCGGGCGCTTTTGAGCGCGCCAAGGAAGGCGCGGCCGCAGCGCCAGTGCTGTCGTCGCCCCTGCCTGCGGGCGCAGGCACTGTCGTGCCATCGGGGTCGGGTGCGGGCTACCACAGCCCCAACAGCCCGATTGCCCCGCTGCCCCAGCGCAACGACGTGGTGCCCTGGTCGGTGCTGACCGACCTGAGCAAAAAGACCACCAAGGACGGCATCCTGCCCGTGTTCAACGACGCCCAGAAGGGCATGGACAAGACCACGCAGCGCATTCAGGGCTTCATGGTGCCGCTGGACGCCAAGCCGACGCAGACGCACTTCATCCTCACCTCCGTGCCGCTGACCTGCTCGTTCTGCACACCGGGCGGGCCCGAGAGCATGGTCGAGGTCAAGGCCAAGACACCCGTGCGCTATTCGCTGGAGCCCGTGGTGGTGGAAGGCAAGTTCACCGTGCTCCCCAATGACCAATATGGCCTGTACTACCGCGTGGTGGACGCGGTGCCGGTGAAATAATCCACGGCTTTTGCCGCTGCAGCCTCTGCCGCAATCCTTTCCCTTTTTGCCTGACGTGACCCGCGCCTTCCATCGCCCTTTGCACGTGCCGTCCGCCGCCCTGCGCAGCGCGGTGGTGCGGCGCGTGGCGTTGGCGTGGCTGCTGCTGGCATTGGTGGTGGTGCCCACGCTTGGGCGGCTGCACCAGGTGGTGCATGGGGGCGCGCTGGACCAGGCCCATGCCGGGCTGCTGGCCGCGCCCTCTTCGTTGCCCGGGCAGCCGGCGTGGGACCCGGCCCCCACTGCGCGGCCCGCTGCCACACCCGGCCACGGTCTGTGGCTCCCCTATCTGCTGGCCCACCACGCGCCAGTGGACTGCCTGTTGCTCGACCAGCTGGCGCTGGGCGACGCATTGCATGCCGCCCCGCTGGCGCTGCCTGCGGCCGATGCGCCGCTGTCGCAGGCCGTGCATGCGGCAGGGCGGGCGAGCACACCCCACATTGCGCTGTTCCACGCGCGCGGCCCACCGGTCGCCTGACGCGCAGCGCACCTCCAGCCCCACCTTCTCAGCCGGCGTCCCCGCTGTGTGCCTTGCAGGGCAACGCGGCGGTGTTGTGCCTGCTGGCGCAGGGCGCGGTATGCAAGCCGCTGTATGCAGGCCGATTTGGCAGCTGCCAGCGGCCGTACCACGGCGCGCCGCCCATCATTACTCCTGTTTTCATAGCTGCTAGCGCATATTTCACTGGCGCTTGCAGCGGTTTTTATTCATCAACTCGCGCCCAGGGCGCGGGTCGGCATGCGCAGGCGCGTTGGCACCGCCAGCGCCGCGCATGCCTTGTTGCAGGCCACCACCATGACCCACACCCTTTCTAACCACCGCTTTATTTCCCGCCGCGCCCGTCCGGCCCTCCACCCAGTGGCTCTGGCAACTCTGCTGGCGCTGTCCGGCACCAGCGTTGCCACCCAGGCGCAGACTGCGCCCGTGCCCGCTGCGGCGGCGGACGCCGCACCCAGCCTGCCCGCTGTCACCGTGTCGGCCAGCGGCCTGCAACTGGGCGCCAGCGACATGACCACCCCCGCCACCGTGCTCGAAGGCGATGAACTGGTGCGCCGCCGCGAGGCCACGCTGGGCGAAACACTGAACAGCGAGCCCGGCATCACCAGCAGCCACTTTGGTGCTGGCGCCAGCCGCCCCATCATCCGCGGCATGGACGGCCCGCGCGTCAAGGTGCTGAGCGATGGCGCCGAGCTGCACGACGCCTCCACCATCAGCCCAGACCACGCCGTGGTGTCCGAGCCGCTGCTCGCCACGCAGATCGAGGTGCTGCGCGGCCCCTCGGCCCTGGTCTACGGCAACGGCGCCGTGGGCGGCGTGGTCAACGTGCTCGACGGCAAGGTGCCCACCGCCATCCCGCAAAAGGGCTACGAAGGCAGCGCCGAGCTGCGCGCCAACTCGGGGGCGGGCGAGGGCGCTGGGGCCTTCTCACTGACCGGCGGTGCGGGCAACCTGGCTGTGCACGTAGAGGGCGTGGCGCGGGATGCGGGCGACTACCGCGTGGGCAAGGGCTGGTCGGGCGGCAGCAAAGTGCTGGGCAGCTTCAACCGCACGGACACCGGCAGCGTGGGCCTGTCGTGGGTGGGCGACCATGGCTACCTGGGTGCGGCCTACACCCGCCAGACCGCCAAATACGGCCTGCCTGGTCACAACCACAGCTTTGACGGCTGCCACACCCATGGCGACCACCTGCACTGCGGCGCCCATGCGGACGACGAAACCGACGGCCATGACCACGACCATGACGCTGCGGCAGGCGATGTGCCGGTGGTGGACCTGCGTAGCGAACGCTTTGACGTGCGGGGCGAGCTGCGCAACCCGTTTGCGGGCTTCTCGGCACTGCGGCTGCGGGCGGGTGTCACCGATTACAAACATGACGAGGTCGAAGACGGCGCCATCAGCACGACCTTCAAGAACAAGGCCTACGACACACGCGTGGAGCTGCAACACGAGCCCATCGGCGGCTTCAAGGGCGTGATCGGCCTGCAGACCTCGCAGCGCAAGTTCAGCGCCGAGGGCGAGGAGGCCTATGTGCAGCCCACCGTGACCCGCAAGACAGGCCTCTTCGTGCTGGAGGAGTACCGCTGGAACGACTGGCGCTTTGAAGCCGCCCTGCGCCATGACCGTCAGACGGCCGAGGCTCAGACCAGTGGCATCGAGCGCAGCCACAACGGTACCTCGGCGTCGCTGGGCGCGGTGTGGAAGTTCACGCCGGGCTACCAGGTGGGCACCTCTTTCACCCGCGCCAGCCGCGCCCCGTCGGCCGAAGAGCTGTACGCCCAGGGCCTGCACATGGCCACCAGCACGTACGAACGGGGCAATGCCGACCTGCGCTCCGAAATCTCGCAGAACATCGATGTGAGCCTGAAGAAGACCAGCGGCGACACCACCTTCGGCGTGAGCGTGTTCCGCAACCGCATCCAGAACTACATCTATGGCCGCACGCTCGACGCGCTGGACGGCCTGCAACTGCTGCAGTACAGCCAGGCCGACGCCACCTTCACCGGCATCGAAGGCCAGGTGCGCCAGCGCCTCACGCGCAATCTGGGCATCACACTGTTTGGCGACACCGTGCGCGCCAGGCTGGATGGCGGTGGATTGCTGCCGCGCATCCCGGCCACCCGCGCCGGTGTGCGGCTGGACGCCAACTGGCAGGCCTGGGAAGGCCAGGTGGAATGGGTGCAGGTGGCCCGCCAGAACCGCGTGGCCGACTTTGAAACCGCCACGCCCGGCTACGGCATGCTGAACCTGGGCGTGAGCTACAACGGCCAGTTCAGCAGCGGCACCCCCTGGCAGGTGTACCTGAAGGCCAACAACCTGACGGACCGCCTTGCGTACGCACACACCTCGTTCATCAAGAACGCAGCGCCGCTGATGGGGCGCAATCTGACGGTGGGGGTGAAGGTAGCGTTCTGACGGGTGATGCCGTCGTGATGTCAGCGAGCCAGCGGCGGGGAGGGCGTTGCTGGCTCGCCCACCTCCCGGCCCCAAACCACCCAAACCACCGAGTCCAAAGGTGACTTGGATGCATGCCATACTCGCTTTGACGTGGTTGATATTTCGATCCGTCAAGGCGACGCTGTCTCAGTCCCGGTGATGGCGCGCAACCGATTCGGAAATGGGATTGGCACCGCAGCAGGCCGCCCAACGCCGGGTTGCGCGACGCGCGAAGGACTTGTTCGGCGCGTCCCTGCATGAATCTGACCCATTTGCAATAGCCCTGCATGCCCATCACTCCCACGCCGTCCGCAAACCTGTTGCAACTGCTTCCTGAGGCGGTGGTGCAGACCGATGCGCTGTGGGAGATCACGTATCTGAACCCGGCGTGGCACAAGCTCACCGGCCACTCGGTGGCAGCGGCGCTTGGCAGGTCTTTGCTGGAGTTCGTGCATCCCGACGACATTGGCACCATGCGCTCGGGCATGCCGGTGTTCCGCTTGCGCTTTGCCGACGCGGACTACCGCTGGGTGCGTTTGCAGTTCCACCCGGAGACGGATGCGGCAGAGCGGGTGATCAGCCGCCAGGGTGTCCTGATCGAGATCACCGAGGTCACCGAGCAGGTGCTGGTGGAAATTCGCCAGCGCTTTCTGCGCTTGCTGGAAACCATTGATGGCGTGGTGTGGGAGGCTGAAATCGGGGTGGGCAATACCTTTCTGAGCCCTCAGGTCGAACGCTTGTTCGGCTACTCCGTCGAGGAGTGGCGGGCTGACCCGGGCTTCTGGAGGGCGCATGTGCATCCCGATGATCTGGAGGAGGCCTTGGTGATCGACGATGCCGCCTACAACGCCACGCACAGCCATGCCTACGAGATGAGCTACCGGCTGATTGCCAAGTCGGGCAAGGTCGTGTGGGTGCGTGACCTGTGCCGCGCAGTGGTCGAACCGGGTCGCCCGAACCGCATGATCGGCCTGATGATCGATGTCACCCAGCAGAAGAACACCGAACTCGATCTGTTGCGTTCGGAAAACCGCTATTCGCTGGCGACCCGCGGATCCAATGACGGCATCTGGTATTGGGACTTGCGAACGGACGCCCTGCATGTGTCCGGGCGCTTTCTCCAGATCGTCGGGCTGGGTAGCCGCGATCATGTGTACGACGGAGGCTGGCGCTTTCTCGAGCAACTGATCGATCGCGAGGATCGCGCTCGCGTGCAGGAGGCCTACCGCAGACATCTGTCCGGAAACAGCGCGAACTTTTCGGTGGACTTCCGAGCGTTCCACGGGGCTGGGCGGCTGGTGTGGGTCAATTGGCGCGGGCTCGCCGAGTTTGAAGACGGTGTTCCCATGCGCATGGCGGGATCGTTGAGCGATCTGGCCGAGCGTGGCAGCTCCTACGACGCACTGACCAACTTGCCCGGCCGGCCGTTGTTCCGCGATCGCCTCGCACAACTCATCGCGCTGCACCAGAACGATGGGGTGAACGGTGATGGCGAGCCAATACGCGCTGGGGCCACGATGTTTGCCGTGCTGCTGCTGGACCTCAACGGGTTCAAGGCGGTCAATGACTGCTACGGACACCATGTGGGCGACCAGCTATTGCAACAGGTGGCGCGGCGGCTCGAATCCTGCGTGCGGGCGGTGGATCTGGTCGCCCGCATGAGTGGCGACGAGTTCAATGTGCTGCTGGAGTCCATTGACCCCGCTGAAGCCAGCCAACGGGCAGAGCAGATCGCCGCCGCCCTTGCCGCACCCTATGTGATCGGCGAACACACCGTGATCAGTGGCGCGAGTGTTGGCTTGGCCACCAGTGCATCCAGGCTGGCGACGGTTGACGACTACCTGCGCGCGGCAGACACCGCCATGTACCAGGCCAAAAGTCAGTCATTGGGCGTGTGCGTGGCCCCATAAGGCGTCGTGGCCACGCCCTGCGAGGGCGTGCGGATCCGGGCTGCAGGGCCGCAGGTGGGCACCTCAAGGAACAATCGCCACCGATTTGACCTGGGCCCACACCGCGCTGCCGGGCACCACACCCAGCGCATGCAGGGACCGGCGGGTGACCCGCGCGAGCAGAAAAGACTCCCCACAGCGCAGCCGCACCAGCGCCTGCGAGGGGTGGGCGTCGGGCGCGACCGAGTCGATCACGCAGGGCAGGTGGTTCTGGATGCTGGTCTGCGTGGGCTCCTGCACCGTCAGGCTCACGTCGCGGGCCAGCACCCGCAGCCGCACCGCCTGGCCAACGGGCAGGCCGCTGTCGCGCAGCCACATGGCGCCACCGGCAAAGCCCACGCGCGCCAGGTGCCAGGCCGTGTCCCGCTCCAGCACCTGGCCGCGCAGCAGCGCGCCCGCGTCGTCGCCCAGCACCATGGGCAGGTGCACCGACGACAGCACCTGGTCCACCGGCCCGGCGGCCTTGACCTTGCCGCCCTCAAGCACCACCAGGTGGTCGGCCAGCCGTGCCAGTTCGTCGGCAGAGTGCGTGACATACAGCATGGGGATGTGCAGCTCGTCGCGCAGGCGCTCCAGCCAGGGCATGATCTCCTGGCGCCGCGCCAGGTCGAGTGCGGCCATGGGCTCGTCCAGCAGCAGCAGGCGGGGGGAAGTTGCCAAGGCACGGGCAATGGCCACCCGCTGGCGCTCGCCGCCCGAGAGCTGGCCGGGCCGGCGCTGCAACAGACGGCCGATGCCCAGCAGTTCGATGGCCGTCTGCAGCGTGGCCTCGGCCTGCGCAGACCGGGCGCGCTTCAGGCCATACCGCAGGTTGCCCAGCACGTCCAGGTGCTCGAACAGGCTGGCCTCCTGGAACACGTAGCCCAGCGCCCGCTGGTGGGTGGGCAGAAACACCTGGGTGGCATCGTCCTGCCACACCTCGCCAGCCACCACCACCAGGCCGGGGTGCGCGCGCTCCAGCCCCGCCACGCAGCGCAGCACGCTGGTCTTGCCCGAGCCCGAGACGCCAAACAGCACCGTGATGCCGCTGCCGGGCAGGTGGAGGTCCACGGCCAGTTCAAAGTCGGCACGCGGCAGAGTGAGCCGGATGCGCAGGTCGTCGGGCGCACTCATGGCAGCACCCGCGAGCCACGGTTCTTGAGCAGCGCCAGGCACAGCAGCACCACGAAGGAGAACAGCACCATGCCGCCCGCCAGCCAGTGCGCCTGGGCGTATTCCATGGCCTCCACATGGCCGTAGATCTGGGTGGAGACCACCCGTGTCTTGCCCGGGATGTTGCCGCCAATCATCAGCACCACGCCAAACTCGCCCACGGTGTGGGCAAAACTCAGGATGGCTGCGGTGAGCAGACCGGTGCGGGCCTGCGGCAACGCTACTGTGAAAAACGCATCCACCGGGCCGGCCCGCAGGGTGGCGGCCACTTCCATCGGGCGGCGGCCCATCGACTCGAAGGCATGCTGCAGCGGCTGCACTGCAAACGGCATGGAGAACACCACCGACCCAATCACCAAGCCCGTGAAGGTGAAAGACAGCAGGCCCCAGCCCATGGCCTGCGTGAACTGCCCCAGCGGCCCGGCGGGCCCCATGGCCACCAGCAGGTAAAAGCCGAGCACCGAGGGCGGCAGCACCAGCGGCAGGGTCACAAAGGCGCCCACGGGTCCCTTCCACCACGACTCGGTTTGCGACAGCCACCAAGCCAGTGGCGTGGCGATCAACAGCAGCACGAAGGTGGTGAGGGTGGCAAGCTGCAGGGTCAGACAGATGGCTTGCAGTGCTTCAGGGCCCAGGGGCATAAAGGAAAAGGGCGGTGGCGTGGATGGGGTGTGAGTATCTCAGTGCTCGTAGCCAAAGCCGCGGATGACCGCACGCGCCTTGTCGCCCTTAAGGTATTGCAGCAATGCCGCCGCTGCCGCGTTGCCCTGGCCTTTGTTCAGCAGCACGGCGTCCTGGCGGAGCGGTGTGTAGAGCGCTGCAGGGATGGCCCACACCGAGCCCTCCACCAGGCGGCCATCGGCCATCACCTGCGATAGGGCGACAAAGCCAAGCTGGGCATTCTGGGTGGCGACGAACTGGTGGGTCTGGGCAATGTTCTCGCCCTGCACAAACTTGGGCCGCAGAGTGTTCAGCACGCCCATTTGGGTCATTACCTCCACTGCGGCAGCACCGTAGGGGGCGAGCTTGGGGTCGGCCAGCGCGATCTTGTCGAAGGTGCCGGATTGAAGCACCTGGCCCTGTGCATCTACCAGGCTGGGCTGCTTGCTCCAAAGGGCCAGCTTGCCAATGGCATAGGTGAAACGGCTGGCATCCACCGCCAGGCCTTCCTTGGCGAGCCTAGCCGGGGTTTCATCATCGGCGGACAGCAGCAGGTCAAACGGCGCACCGTTCTTGATCTGCGCATAGAACCGCCCGGTGGAGCCAAAAGCCAGCGTGGCTTTGTGGCCGGTGTCCTGCTCGAACAGGCGGGCCATCTTTTGCATCGGGGCTGTGAAGTTGGCGGCCACGGCCACCGACACCTCACCCGCTTGGGCCGAAACCGCCATCGCCAACGAGGCGGCCAGGGACAACAGGAAACGCTTCACGACAGACTCGCTATTCTTTATTGGAATAGCGATACTGTAGCATGTCAGCCGCATCGCTATTCCGTTGATGAACAGCGGTGTCTCAAGCGTCTGCACCACCCAGTTAACATCCCCGCATGAGCAATTCTTCACTGCCGCTGGCCGAGGTGCTGGGCCACGAGGCCACGGACAAGCGCATCGACATCCTGCGCCGCGTTGGTGAGGTGGGCTCCATTTCCGAGGCGGCGCGGGGCGCGGGCGTGAGCTACAAGGCCGCCTGGCAGGCACTGGAGACGCTGACCAACCTGGCCGGGGTGTCGCTGGTGGAAAAGGTGGTGGGCGGCAGCGGCGGCGGCGGGGCCGCGCTCACCCCAGCCGGCCAGCGGGTGCTGCAGGCGGCCCATGCGCTGGCGGATGCACGCCAGCAGGTGCTGGGCCGATTGAAGAGCGACGACGACGCAGCGACCGGCCGCGCCGCACTGGCGCTGCGCACCAGCATGCGCAACCAGTTTCCTTGCTCCGTGGGCAAGGTGCGGGCCGTGGGAGGGCAGGTGCGTGTGCAGCTGCTGCTGGCGGATGGGCAGGCGCTGCATGCGTCCATCACGCGGGTCAGCGCGCAGTTGCTGGGTTTGAAGGCAGGGGTTGGTGTGCTGGCGCTGTGCAAGGCGACGGCGGTTCAGGTGGCCCCGGCCCCTGGCAGTCCCGCTGGCAATGCCATGGCCGGGGTGGTGCGGAGCGTCGCTCGCGGCGCCGCCCCCGAGGTGGTGCTGCAGCTGCCCAGCGGCATCCAGCTGGTGGGCTTTGCCGCTGAAGGAGCCAAGGTTCGAGCGGGCCAGCAAGCCACGGCGGTTGTTGACGAATCCAGCATCGTCATCGCCGCGGCTTCCTGAGGGTTGAGGGCCTTCCAGCGCATTGGACAGGCGGGCCAGCGGGCCCCGCTACCTGCTGCGATCGCCGTCGCGCACGGATTCGATCGTGCCGTTGTAGATGCGAACCACCCCCAGGAAGGTGCCCGGCCCCCGGTCGTACGTCCACTCTTCCATGGGCACACACTGGTTGGCCAGCACCGCTGCGGGACTGCCCGGGCGGTAGGGCGTCACCACCCAGCCCAGCTGCAGCATGGAAACGCACACGCCCTGGCGGTAGATGGGGTCACCACATTTTTGCAGCAGCGTCACGGGAGAGTCGCCTTTGCCCACCAGTGATCCATTGCAGCGCAGGGACTGCGAGGCCTGGGCCGGCAGCACCGTGCACAGGGCCAGTGCGGTTGCCACCAGCTGCAAGGTCCGTGGATGAAGGCCTGGCAGCGCTGTCTGGTTCCGGAGGTATCTCATGGAGGCGGTTTCGAAAATACTGCGCGTTACTGTACAGCGGCACAGCCGTGGAGGGGCGTGCACCGCCTTTCGCTTCGCTTTCATCGCCTGTCCGTAGAAGCACAGTGGCCCCAGCCCGCCACAGGCGGCATGATCGGGGGATGAAACTGCTGTTGGTCGAAGACGATTTTGATCTGGCCGGGGCCCTGAGCCGCAGTCTGGTGGCCCGTGGGTTTGAGGTGTTGTGCTGCGCCGATGGCAAGGAGGCCCTGGCGGCTGCGCGGCGCACCGCGTTTGACGTGATCACACTCGACCTGTCGCTGCCGGGCCTGGACGGGCTGGAGGTGCTGCGGCGCCTGCGCGATGGCGGCAGCACCACACCGGTACTGGCGTTGACCGCCCGCGCTGCCGTCACGGACCGGGTGGCAGGACTGGAGGCCGGGGCCGATGACTACCTGGCCAAGCCCTT
>NZ_JADHVT010000032.1 GCF_016783915.1 Acidovorax sp. | reverse complement strand
TCACTGTAACAGGACGGGGTTTTCAGGCCCCTGCCGGGGTACGCTGCAGGGGGATGACGGCGGCCCGGTACGCGTGCCAACTGGCAAAGCCCAGCACAGGCCCCGCCAGCACCAGGCCCACCCCCCAGAACCACAGCGAAGCTGCCACGATGAGGGTGATCAACGCCCCCCACAGCAGCATCACGGCGGTGTTTTCGATCACCACACGCATGCTGGTGATGCCAGCGGTCAGCGCGTCGGTGTCGCGGTCCAGAATCATGGGAATGGACACCACGGAGGTGGAGAACACCAACGCCGCAAACACACCCCCCACCACCGCATACACCGCCACAAAGCTCCAGTTCTGCGGGTTGAACACCGCCTGCAGCACGCCGGTGGTTGAGGGCATGCCGGTGTTGAAGAACACGGCAAACACCACCAGCGACGCCCTGCCCCACAGCAGCTCCAGCACCACCAGCACCAGCACCAGCATGCCCATGCTGCCCATATGGCTGTCCCAGCAAGTGAGGGATTCGCTCAACTGTGGCTTCAGGCCCGCCTCGCGCCTACGGCTGGTGTCGTACAGCCCCATCGCCAAAAACGGCCCCACCAGCAGGCAGCCGCTGGCGAGCGACATGGTGTACTCAGGCCGCGTGCGGAACACCCAGCCCAGCACCCCCGCCATGACCCAGAAGCAAACGCCATAGAACAAGGCAATGCCCGGCGCGGCGCGCACATCCTCCAGGCCGCGCCGCAGCCACCGGAAGGGGTCGGCCACGCGCAACGGCTGCAGCTGCACGGGCTGCGCAGTCTGGGCCTTCACGCGGTCGGCAATCGCCTCGGCATGTTGGGATTCCGAGGTGCCGGGCGCATTGAGTGGGTCCGGTACGGGCTTGGAGGAGGTCACGGTCATGACGCCACACTAAGGCCGCTGCCGCTGCAGCGCCACTGAGGAAAGCCCGTATCCTGCGCCGAATCCAGCGGCAGTGGGCAGCGCCGGATCCGGGCCGATGCGGCTCAGCCCGGGGTGAAGGCGCGTTCCATCGCCTGTTGCAGGTCGCGCCGCAGGTCCTCCACAGCCTCCAGGCCGATCGAAAACCGCACCAGCGTGCCCGGCTTCAAATGGACGGGCGGCCGACTGCGCATGCTGGCAATGTTGTAAGGCACGACCAGACTCATGGGGCCGCCCCAGCTGTAACCCAGCTTGAACAAGCGCAAGCCATCGCAGAACGCATCCACCTGCTGCTGGGTGTACCGGGCGTCGATCATCACGCTGAACAGGCCGGCTGCAAGCCCCTGCCCGCCCTGTGCGGCACCACACAGGGCCTTCCAGTGGGCATGGCCGGGTGCGCCTTCCAGTGCAGGGTGCAACACCTGCGCAATGGCCGGTTGCTGTTGCAGCCACCGCGCCAGCTGGCGGGCAGCGTCATCATGGGCACGGTAGCGCAGGCCGATGCTAGGCAGTGCGCGCAAGATCGTTTCGGCGTCGTTGGCGCCCACCCCGAGGCCCAGCCGCATGTGCGTGAGCTTGATCTTCATGTGCAGGCCAGGGTCGCGCGTGATGACGCTGCCCATGAGCACATCACCTCCACCGCTGGGGTACTTGGTAAGCGCATGGGCCGAGATATCCACCCCAAGGCTGCCATCGCCCGTGAGGTCAAACGGCGCAAACGCCAGGCCCGCACCCCAGGTGTTGTCCAGCGCGGTCGTCACGCCGCGATCACGGCAGATGCGCACCTGCTTGCACAGGTCGGGGAACTCCATACTCACCGATCCCGGTGCCTCCAGCCAGACCAGACGGGTGGCTGGTGTGATGCGGGCGGCCAGGTCGGAAGGATCCAAGGGGTCGTAAAACACATGGGTGATGCCGAACCGGGCGAGTTCGCCGTTGGCCAGGTCCTTGCCGGGCCCGTAGGCGTTGTCCGGGATCAGCACCTCGTCGCCCGGCTTGAGCAATGCCAAACCCACATTGGCAATGGCGGCCAGCCCACTAGGCACCAGTACACACTGAAGGCCTCCCTCCAACGCACACAGGCGCTCCTCCAAGATGAAGGTGGTGGGCGTGCCGTGCAGCCCATAGGTGTAGCCGCTTTTGTCCTTCCACTCGCGCGATCGCATGGCCGCGACATTGGGAAAGATGACCGTGGATGCCTTGAATATCCCCGGTTGGGGGGCTACAAACCCGGCGGGAGGCAGGTAGTCATGGTGAACGAGGTGGGTGGCAAGATCAATGTCGTGGTCTTTCATGCCAGCCATGGTAGCGCGCCGCCCGAATAGTCCCGGGCGGCGCGCAGGTATCAGCCATCAGGGCGTGGGCGGCATGCACCGCGCGCCCTGCGGGTCCGCATTAACCAGCGGTAACGACCAGCTGGTTGTTCACCGAGGTCACGCCACTCACACCCTTGGCGATGGTCTCGGCACGGTCACGGGCTACCGTGGAGGGTGCGGGGCCATTCAGTGTGACCTTGCCATTGACGGTGTCCACATTGATCTTCACTGCGCTCAGATCGGGGTCCTTGGCAAGGCCTGCACTCACCTGGGCGGTGATGGTGGCATCGTCGATCACGCCCTTGGCGGTATTGGCGGCCTGTTTGGCAGAGACTTCAGCATTGGCCGCACCCTGCTCCATCTTGGTTTCAGCGTTCTGCATCGCGCCTTCGGCCTTCACACGGGCGTCGGCTGCGGCCTGCTCGGTCTTTTCGACGGCAGAGTCCAGACGTTGGCCCACTGTGGGCTCCTCGGCCTTGTTGCAGGCGGCCAGCCCCAGAGCAAGGGCGCTCACGGCCAGGATGCTCGCAACGCGATGGGCGGGACGATCGATCAGATTCTTGGGATTCATGCAATGACTCCTTGCGGTTGAAACATGGCCAAACTGTAGGCAGCGCGCCGCGCCTTGCGGGTCGGACACCGCCGAAGTGCTTGTAGGACGGCAGCGCCAGCCTTAGAGCCTGTTTACGATCTCCCAGGGGTCGCGCAGCGGTCTTTGCGGGAAGGGATGCAAGGCGCGGTGCACAGCCAATAGCCCCGCTATTGGCAAGCGCCGCAACGCCGCAGACAGCCCGCAAAGACCACTGCCCGAAGGGTTGGAGCGAAATCGTAAACAGGCCCTTAGCCGCAGTCCCTGCAGGGCGGGCGACAATCGCGGCATGACCGTGTCTTCGCTCGCCCGCTGGCTTCCTTTTTTGAAATGGCCCCGCCCTGACCGACAACTGCTCAAAGGCGAGTTCTGGGCGGGCATGACGGTGGGGCTGATGCTGGTGCCCCAGGGCGTGGCCTATGCGGCGCTGGCGGGCATGCCGCTGGTCACGGGCATCTACGCGTCGCTGATTCCGGCGTTGGTCGCCGTGCTGTTCAGTTCATCCACCCGGCTGGGGGTGGGGCCCACCGCGCTCACCAGTTTGCTGATCGGCGCCTCGCTAACCGGCCTGGCCGAGCCAGGCAGTGCGCAGTGGGTGGCCCTGGCGGCATGGATGGCCCTGCTGTCCGGTCTGCTGCAGATGGTGATGGGCATGGCGCGCTTTGGCTGGTTGCTCAACCTCGTGACCTCGCCCGTACTCAATGGTTTTACGCAGGCGGCGGCGCTGCTGATCCTGGGGTCGCAACTGGGGGCACTCACCGGACTGCGGGCAGCCGACTGGGGCGCCTTGCTGTCCACGCCGTCGCTGGGGCTGTTTGACCTGACGGCAGCGGGCTTCGGCCTGGGCAGCCTTGCGCTGCTGATGCTGGCGCGCCGCGTGTTGCCCCAGTTTCCGGCGGCCATCGTGGTGGTGGGTGCTGCGGGCGCGTTGAGCTGGGCCCTGGGTTATGCCGATGCAGGTGGCGCGGTGGTGGGCGCCTTGCCATCGGGCTTGCCAGCGCCCTACTGGCCAGGCACCCTCCCCTGGTCCAGCTTCAGCGCGCTGGTCATGCCCGTACTGGTAGTGACGCTGGTGAGTTTTCTGGAGACCGCATCGAGCGCCAAGGTGGAAAGCCAGCGCTCCAAAGAGCAGTGGAACGAAAACCAGGACCTCATTGGCCAGGGCCTGGCCAAGATCAGCAGTGGCCTGTGCGGCAGTTTTGCCACGAGTGCGTCGTTTTCACGCTCGGCCATCAACCTCTACGCCGGTGCCAAGACGGGCTGGGCCACACTGTTTGCGATCAGCCTGGTGCTGGTTGTGCTGCTGTGGCTGACGCCTGCGCTGTACCACGTCCCGCAGTCGGTGCTGGCGGCCGTAGTGGTCACGGCCGTCACCAGCCTCATCAAGCCGGGCACTCTGCTGCGGCTGTGGAGGGTGTCGCGGGTGGAGGCCGTGATCGGCGGCGTGACCTTTGCCCTGACCCTGGCCACGGCTCCGCGCATGTACTGGGGTGTTCTGGTGGGCCTATTGATGAACCTGAGCCACTTTCTTTACCAGCGACTGCACCCGCGCATCATTGAAGTGGGCCTGAACCCTGACGGAAGCCTGCGCGACCGGCATCTGTGGCAGCTCCCGCCACTGGCGCCCCGGCTGCTGGCGTTGCGCATGGATGCGGAGTTGGACTTTGCCTCGGCCAGCGCCCTGGAGCGGCGCGTCACAGAGCACCTGACCGCCCACCCCGAAGTGGTGCACCTGTGCCTGCTGGCGCAGCCCATCAACCGCATCGATGTGACTGGCGTGGAGACTTTCGCCCAATTGCTGACGCAAATGGAACTGCGGGGCGGCACATTGCATCTGAGCGGGCTGAAGCTGCCTGCAGAGCAGGTGCTGCGCCAGGCCGGACTGCTGAAGTTGGGCCCCGGACTGGCCATGTACCGCACCGACACCGAGGCTTTGGCGGCACTGCAGCAGCTTCCCGAGCCGGTGGCCAGGGTGTAGGCCGGGTTTCACCTACCGGGCTCTCGCCTCGCGTTGGCCCTGTTATTGCTGACGCGCTGGTACACTTATCCAACTCTTTTTGTTCCAATTTGTGTCTGACTCTGCGGCCTCTCATCTGGTAGATCTGCGCGAACTTCGCCTGGATACTGCCCACGCGCTGGTGGCTCAGGCCGGTGGCAGCGAGACAGCACTGCACCGCGAGGTGCCTTCGCTGTACCTGCAGGGCCTCATTGATGGCCTGTGCGAGCTGTCGCTCAAAGACCCCCTTACTGGCCTGGCCAACCGCAGACATTTCCGCGCGGTGCTGGAACGCGAGATCGACCGGGTTACGCGCTCGGGCGAAGCGGCACTGCTGCTCATGCTGGACATCGACCACTTCAAAAAGGTGAACGACACCCACGGACACCTGGCTGGTGATGTGGTGCTCCAGTCCGTGGCACGGACGCTCAGCGCCTGTGTGCGCCCCATGGACACCCTGGCACGCTACGGCGGTGAGGAATTTGCCGTGGTGCTGCCTGCCTGCCAGGCCGCCTTTGGCCGGGTGGTGGCAGAACGCATCCGCCGTGCAGTGGCCAACACGCCCATCCGTATCTCCCCGACCGTAGAGCTGAACATCACGGTGAGCGTCGGTGGCGCCTTTGCGATGCAATGGATCCGCTCCACCACTCTGCTGTGGACCGACCGCGCCGATCACCAGCTCTACCAGGCCAAGGCGTCGGGGCGCAACCGCGTCAGCATCGAGGAGCAACCCGACAGCACCGTCAGTGCCGAAGAGAAAAGCCTGTTGTTTGGCCCGCTCTACACCCCCTCGGGTTGGGGCGATCTGCCTCCACCGGACCCCAACCCAACAGGCAGCGCCTACTGAAAGTTAGATGATGAGCGACGCGCTGTCCCCCCAACCTACAACGCCTGCGGCCCCTGCAGGCCCTGTCACACCCCTGGCTTCTGCCGCCCCCGGAGCACGCATCATTGCGGTGACCAGCGGCAAGGGCGGTGTCGGCAAGACTTTTGTATCGGCCAACCTGGCCGCCGCCCTCACCCGCCGAGGCCAGCGCGTGCTGGTGCTCGACGCAGACCTGGGCCTGGCCAACCTGGACGTGGTGCTGAACCTGCACCCCAAGATCACCCTGCACGATGTGTTCACCGGCAAGGCCGCGCTGGATGACGCCGTCATCACTGCCCCCGGTGGTTTTGACGTGCTGCTGGCCGGTTCGGGCATGGTGGAGTATTCGCGGCTGACGCCCGAGGTACGCAACCAGTTCCTGAGCGTGATCCAGGCCCTCACCCCGCGCTACGACGTGGTGCTGCTCGACACCGGTGCCGGCATCTCCGACGTGGTGCTGTTTTCGGTGTCTCTGGCCTCCGAAGTGCTGATCGTGGCCACACCGGAGCCCACTTCGCTCACCGATGCCTATGCCGCCATCAAGGTGCTGGCCATGCAGCAAAAACGCCAGCATGTGCGCATGGTCATCAACCAGGCGGCGCGTCCGGGCGATGGCCGCGCCATCACCAGCCAGCTTCAGCAGGTGCTCGACCGTTTCGTCAGCACCGAATCCGGCCGCCCCATGCGTTTGATCCACATGGGCGACATTCCGGCCGACCCTTCGGTGCGCGACGCCGTGATGCGCCGCCAGTTGCTGCTGTTGCAAACCCCTGGCTGCCCGGCTGCATTGGCCATTGCCCAGCTGGCCAACAAAATCGAGTCCACGCTGCTGTCGCCTGCGGCCTGACCTGAACACGCCGGCTGCGCCCCAGGCGCAACCTGGCCAATGTGACCCACAGGCCCGCCAGCGGGCCTTTGTGCATTTTTACTGCCGTGAACACCACCGACACCGTCCTCAACATCTCCTGCTACAAGTTCGTGCCGCTGCCCGATGCTGCCGCGCTGCGCGATGTGCTGCATGAACGTGCAGTGGCCGCACAGCTCAAAGGCACCATCCTGCTGGCCGAGGAAGGCATCAACTTCTTTCTGGCGGGGACGGCAGAGGCAGTGCGGGGCTTTGTCGCGCAGCTCCGAGCCGATGCCCGCTTTGCTGATCTGGAGCCCAAGGAGAGCTGGTCGGCGACCGTGCCGTTTCGCAAGATGCTGGTCAAGGTCAAGCGCGAGATCATCCGCATGGACCACCCCACCATCCGCCCCGCCGCAGGCCGCGCGCCGGCTGTGGACCCCGCCACGCTGCGCCGCTGGCTGGACCAGGGCCACGACGACGAAGGCCGCGAGGTGGTCACGCTCGACACCCGCAACGCCTTCGAGGTGGACGAAGGCACGTTCGACAACGCCATCGACTGGCGCATCGACAAGTTCACCGAGTTTCCGCCCGCCTTGCGCGCCCACAAGAACGAACTGCGGGACAAGACGGTGGTGAGCTTCTGCACGGGCGGCATCCGCTGCGAAAAGGCAGCCATCCTCATTCGCGAGGAAGGCCTGCCCCATGTCTACCAACTGGAGGGCGGCATCCTGAAGTACTTTGAACTGACAGACGGCGCGCACTACCACGGCGGGTGTTTTGTGTTCGACGAGCGCCGGGTGCTGGACACCGGGCTTGCTACCGACACGCCCACCGCGATCGACGAATCCGCTATCAAATAATGAGCTTTCAGCGCTTTATTTACTAGCGCTACAGCCCATTTTCGCTCCAATCATCATGCTTTGAAGCGGTGTTCTGGCAAGGGGATCCACTCCACCTCGCCCGGCACCTGGCCCATCGCTTGGGCCTCCCAGTCGCTGGCTGCCTGCACGATGCGGTCCTTGCGGCTGGAGACAAAGTTCCACCACATGTGGCGCGGCGCCTCCAGGGGCTCGCCGCCTATCACCATCAAGCGCACGGCACTCTGGCCCGCCGTCAGATGCAGCGGCTGCCCGGGCACTGCCACGGCCAGGATGTGCGCAGCCACCTCCTCACCGTTCAGCGACAACGGTGCATCGACGGGGTACACCGCGATCTCAGGCACCAGCGCCGGGATCTCCAGCGTGGCTCCTGGCGGCAACTGCACGTCCAGGTACAACGTGCGCGAATAGGTGGCCACCGGCGAGGCCTGACCAAACGCCTCACCGATCAGCACCCGCACCGTGGAGCCATCCACCTGAACCTCCGGAATGGCGGCAGCAGGCGTGTGCACAAAGGAAGGTTCTGCTTCTTCGTGGGCCACTGGCAACGCAGCCCACAGCTGAATGCCATGGTTCACGTAGGCCTGGTTTGCCAGACTTTCCGGGCGGCGCTCGGAGTGCACGATGCCTCGCCCCGCCGTCATCCAGTTGATGGCACCAGGCTCGATCTGCTGCACATAGCCCAGGCTGTCGCGGTGCATGATCGCACCCGAGAACAGGTAGGTCACCGTGGCCAGGCCAATGTGCGGATGGGGCCGCACATCGTGGCCCGCCTCAGGCTGTACCGCGACCGGGCCGAAGTGGTCAAAGAACAGGAAAGGCCCCACCGCCTGCCGCTGCACCGCAGGCAGCAGGCGCCGCACCGTGAAGCCCCCTCCGAGGTCCTTGGCATGGCCTGAAAGACGCAGCGGCGCACTCATGACAGCACCCCCACGGCATCAGTGGCGGGTGCAAGGCGGCAAAGTGGGTTCATGGGGCATCTCCTGGGTGGCTGAACACAACATTGGCACCAGCCTACCAGTTTCAGCCGCCCATCCTGGCAGCGATCTGCGCCACGCGCTGGCCGAACTGCTTGCCGGTTTCCAGATCGCCAGGGAACATCTCGGCGGCCGATGCATCGGATGGCGACTGCGCCATGGCGCCGCTGAAGGATCCGATCCAGTTCACATCGTTGCGCGTAGCGGCTTTGGAGTTGGCGGGCATCATGCCGGTGCCCGCCCACACGCCGCCATGCTGCATGGCCAGGTGGAACAGGTAGTCCAGGGTGACCTGCTTGTCGCCATTGGTGCTGGCACTGTTGGTGAAGCCTGCGAACAGCTTGTCCTTCCAGGCCTGGCTGAACCAGGGCTTGGAAGAGGCGTCGGCAAACTTCTTGAACTGCCAGCTGGGGCCCGCCATGTAGGTCGGCGAGCCAAAGATGATGGCGCTGGCAGCGGCCAGCGTTTCCCAGCCGCCTTCGGGCAGGTTGCCCTCTGCATCAATGGCGACCAGCTGGGCGCCCGCGCCCTCGGCCACGGCCTGCGCCAGGCGTTGCGTGTGACCATAACCCGAGTGGTAAACAACTGCGATGTGTGCCATGAGATAACTCCTGTTGAAACGATGAGGGAACGAGACCAGGTGAAAGAACTAAGAACAGAACTACAACCAACTGCGAGATTGAATGCCAGAACCCGCACCCCTGCAGGTTGCAGGCCCTTTTTCACACAGATGGGATCAACGGCCCGAGCGGCGTGCGTCCAGACTCCAGGCGCCGGCACCGAACGCTGCCAGGGCCAGCAGGCCACCGGTCACGCCCACGTTCTTGAAGAACATGAGCTGCTGCATCATCTGCTTGTCGGCGGGCAGGCTCCAGTAAGCGTGAAAGAAGAAGCTGGCCACCAGCGTGAAGAAGGCCAATGCAAGCGCAGCAAACCGGGTACCCATGCCAAAGATGAGCGCCAGGCTACCCAGCACTTCCACAGCCGCCGCAATGGCCGCCGCCACCGTGGGCATGGGCATGCCCACCGACGTGATGTAGCCCACCGTGCCTGCAAAGCCGGTGAGCTTGCTGATGCCCGCAGGCAGGAACAGGGCGGCCAGCAGCAGGCGCGATGCCAGGGCCAAAGGGTTTTGCAGGGATGTGAACATGGTGAAGAACTCCTGAGTGAAAGTGAGTACGACGTAAACGATCAGGCGGCCAGGTCAAACACCAGCACCTCGGCATCGTGGCCATGGGTCAACGACAAGGTGGTTTCTTTTTCCATCAGCAGCGCATCACCGCCCGACAGCGCCTGGCCGTTGGCGCTGAGCGAGCCGCGCACCAGGTGCACATAGGTCTTGCGGGCGGGGTTCAGCACCAAGGTGACGGACTCGTCACCATCCAGCAAACCCGCATACAACGCCGCATCGGCATGGATCTTTACGGACCCTTGGGCACCATCAGGCGAGGCCACCAGGCGCAAAGCGCCGCGCTTTTCAGCCTCGGCAAAGGTCTTTTGCTCGTAGCTGGGAGGAATGCCTCGCACATTGGGCTCGATCCAGATCTGCAAGAAATGCGTGGTCTGGCCTTCAGCGTGGTTGAACTCGCTGTGCTGCACGCCGGTGCCTGCGCTCATGCGCTGCACATCGCCGGGCGGAATGCCTTTGATGTTGCCCATGCTGTCTTTGTGGGCCAGCTCACCAGCCATCACATAGCTGATGATTTCCATGTCGCGGTGGCCATGGGTGCCAAAACCCGTGCCTGGCGCAATGCGGTCTTCGTTGATGACGCGCAGGTTGCCAAAGCCCATGTGGGCAGGGTCGTAGTACCCGGCAAACGAGAAGCTGTGGAAGGAATTGAGCCAGCCATGGTCGGCGTGGCCCCGGTCTTGCGATTTACGAACAGTCAGCATGTGAGTGCTCCTTTCAAGACTCGACTGTAGGACCGTAGCCACCTCCACGGGCACAGGCGGATTGATGGCATTGTTCAAATAATCTGAATTAACATGGCACCACCATGCAAAACGCCCGCGATGTCCTCACCCCCGATGCGCTGACCATGCTGCAGGTGATTGCCGAGGCAGGCAGCTTTGCCGCCGCCGCACGGCAACTGGGCCTGGTGCCCAGCGCCCTCACCTACCGCGTGCGCCAGATCGAAGATGCACTGGACGTGCTGCTGTTTGACCGCAGCGCACGCCAGGCCCGTCCCACCGAGGCTGGGGTCGAGCTGCTGCGCGAAGGCGCGCGCCTGCTGCAGGACGTCGATGCCGTGGCCCACCGCGTACGCCGCGTGGCCACAGGCTGGGAGCCGCAGCTCACGCTCTCCATCGACGGCATCATCTCGCCGCACACCATGCTCGAGCTTGTGGACGCGTTCTACGCCATGAAGCCCCCCACGCGCCTGAAGCTGCGCGACGGCATCATGACCGGCACGCTCGAGGCGCTGACGTCCGGCCGGGCAGATCTGGCCATTGGGGTATCGGTGGCGGGCAACAACGTGGCGGGCCTGCAGCAGGGCACGCTGGGCGATGTGCTCTTCATCTACGTGGTGGCGCCCCACCACCCGCTGGCCACGGCCCCCGAACCCATCTCCGACGCCACGCTGCTCGAACACCGCGCCGTGGCCGTGGCCGATTCGGCCACGCGCGGCGGTGCCACCATGGGGCTGTTGGGCGGGCAGGACGTGCTGACGGTGGACACCATGCAGGCCAAGGTGCGCGTGCAGTTGCGCGGACTGGGCGGCGGCTTTCTGCCCGAACCCATGGTGCGCCCCTACCTGGAGGCCGGGCGCCTGGTGACGCGCCGTGTGACCCGGCCCGAACGCAACGTGCGCGTGCACTACGCCTGGGGTGGCCCTGGCTTCACTGCACCCGGCCGTGCGCTGCAGTGGTGGCTGAACCAGCTGCAAAGTCCCGCCACACGCCGTGCTCTGCTGGAAAACCACCATCATTTGTGACCCTGATCAAGCGCGCACAGGCCAGCACCACGTGTAGAGTGGTTGCTGTTGGTTTTGCATCGCATTTCTTTTGCCGACCGTCACCGAAAGGCCTCCCATGAGCAAACCTGATCCTCTCCCCGCCAAACGGCTCCGACGCACCAGCGCCCCCGAACCCGCAGCCCCTGCAGCGCCCACCACCTCCTCCGGCAAACCCCAGCGCCACTTCGCCATCATTGGCGCTGGCATGGCCGGCATTGCCTGCGCCCGCACCCTGGTGCAGGCCGGTCACCGCGTGACGGTGTTCGAGAAATCGAACCAGGCCGGCGGCCGCACCGCCACCATCGACAGCCCCTTTGGCAACTTTGATGCCGGCGCCCAGTACTTCACGGTGCGCGACCCGCGTTTTGCCCGCGCCATCGACACCGTGCCCGGCATCTGCAAACGCTGGAGCGCCAACTCCGTCCAGGTGCTGGACGCCGCAGGCCGCGTGGCCGCTGTGGGCCTGCCCCACCGCGAGGCCCATTGGGTGGCCAGCCCGGGCATGCAGTCGCTGGTCACCACCTGGGCCGACCCCCTGGTTCAGGCAGGTCAGCTCATCACCCACACCCGCGTCACCCGCATCGAACCCGACGCCGTGAACGCGCCGGGCTGGCAACTGCGCACCGAAGGCGCTGGCGGCGAGCAACATGTGTACGCAGGCTTCGATGCCGTGCTGCTGGCCCAGCCCTCCGTGCCTGCGCAGGCCCTGATTTCCGGCTCTGGGCTCGACTCCCCGCTGGCCGATGCCATGTCCAAGGTCGCCATCGCGCCCTGCTGGACCCTGATGCTGGCCTACCCCCAGGCCGTGCGCCCGGGCCTGACCACACTGGGCCCGCAATGGAACGCCGCGCGCAGCACCCACCACCGCATTGCCTGGCTGGCGCGCGAGTCGTCCAAGCCGGGCCGCAACGTGGTGGAGCGCTGGACGGTGCAGGCCAGCCCCGCCTGGTCGGCAGAACACCTCGAAGACGACGAAGCCCGCGTGCAGGCCAAGCTGCTCAAGGCATTTGCCGAGGTCACCGGCATCCGGGCCGAGCCCGCGCATGCCGACACCCGCCGCTGGCGCTATGCGCAGACCACCCACCCACTGGGCAAGAGCCACCTGTGGGACGCCAAGGCCGGGCTGGGCGCATGCGGAGACTGGTGCCTGGGGCACCGGCTCGAAGACGCGTTTGTGTCGGGCCTGGAACTGGCACTTGCCGTGGCATGACGGGGGGCGTGGGCGCAACGCCGCGCCCTGAAGAGCGCTCTTCAGGGCGCTCTGTGGGGCCATATGTCGGGAGATTCGCCCCCTCCCCCACAGGCCCGCTGCATGCGGGCTCTTTGGTTGCGGCGCTGGCCAGCTGGCTGGACGCACGCGCACATGACGGGCGTTGGCTGGTGCGCATTGAAGATGTAGATCAGCCCCGCTGCGTGCCGGGGGCTGACACCTTCATCCTGCAGCAGCTGGCCGCCTGTGGTCTGCACCCCGATGCCCCGCCCCAGTGGCAGTCTGCGCGCAGCGGGCTGTACCAGCATGCCCTGGACCAGCTGGTGGCGCAGGGCGATGCCTATCCCTGCGCCTGTTCACGCAAGGACGTCGAAGACGCCCATGCCGCGCAGGGCCATGCGCGTGAACGCCATGCCGCACTGCCCTATCCCGGGACCTGCCGCCATGGGCTGCATGGCCGCACAGGGCGCTCCTGGCGCTTCAATGTGACAGACTTCAAGCAAAAACAGCCGATAGCGCTAGTGGATCATGCCTGGGGTGCTACATATTCAATAGCAGATGGGCTTCTGCAGTGGCACGACCGCCGCCTGGGCCGCCAGCAGCAACAGGTTGCGACCGCCGTGGGCGACTTTGTGCTGCGCCGCGCAGACGGGCTGTGGGCCTATCAGCTGGCCGTGGTGGTGGACGACGCCGACCAGGGCATCACCGATGTGGTCCGGGGCGAGGACTTGGCCGACAACACGCCCCGCCAGATCCTGCTGCAGCAGGCCCTGGGGGTGCCCACACCGCGCTACCTGCACACCCCCCTGGTGTGCGGGGACAACGGCGAAAAACTCTCCAAACAAAACGGCGCGCAGGCGCTGGAACTGCAGAACCCGTTGGTGGCCCTGTCGCACGCTGCGCTGGCACTGGGCCTGCCCGCTGTGGCAAATCTGCACAACATTTGCGTACCCGACGCACTGGCACAGTGGGTGGTGGCGTGGCGACGAAACTACAATGGCCCACCGTGACCGAATTGACCACAGCTTCCGCCCCCGCCAGTGCTGCGCCTGCCGCAGCCGCCGCCCCCACAGCGCCCGCCGTACAGGGCTCTGCCCCCGCCGGTGTGACCCACCCCAAAACCATCAAGAGCTTTGTGCGCCGCGCCGGCCGCACCACCACGGGCCAGGCCAAGGCCTTTGAGGACTTCGGCCCGCGTTTTGTGCTGCCCTACACCCCCGCCCCGCTGGACGCCACCACCGCCTTTGGCCGCAGCGCCCCGCTGGTGCTGGAGATCGGCTTTGGCATGGGCGAGGCCACGGCCCATATCGCCCGCGTGCGGCCTGATGACAACTTCCTGTGCTGCGAGGTGCATGAGCCCGGCGTGGGTGCCCTGCTCAAGCGCATTGGCGAGCAAGAGCTGACCAACATCCGCATCCTGCAGCACGACGCTGTGGAGGTGATCGACCACATGCTGCCGCCCGGCGTTCTTGACGGTGTGCACATCTTCTTCCCCGACCCCTGGCACAAGAAAAAGCACAACAAGCGCCGCCTGATCCAGCCCCCGCTGGTGGCCAAGCTGGCTGCACGCCTCAAGCCCGGCGGCTACCTGCATTGCGCCACCGACTGGCAGCCCTACGCCGAGCAAATGCTGCAGGTGCTGAGCGCCGACCCCCTGCTGCAAAACACCGCAGACGGCTTTGCACCGCAACCCGACTACCGCCCGCTGACCAAATTCGAAAACCGTGGGCTGCGACTGGGCCATGGGGTGTGGGACGTGGTGTTTGTGCGCCGTAACTGACCCCACGACATGCCCCGATCGGCCCGCACCACACCGCCTATGAAACCCATCCTGCAAAACCTGGTGGAGATGACTGGCCACCGCGACCACCTGCGGCTCGAGGTGTCGGTGCTGTCCACGCTGCAAAAGCTCAGCAGCATCATCGAGGTGCGGGCCCTGGAGCTGTTCACGGACGGTGGCGTGCCCCATGTGCGGCCCCGTACCTGGGTGGACAACGGCCAGCTCGTGTCCACCGACTCCGAAGCCGCCGCAGACCCCCGCCGCGAGCCGCTGGACCAATACCCCGCGCTGCGGGACTGCGTGGACAGCCGTGGCGAAAGCGCCCTGGCCTCGCCCCGCCGGGGCCGCCATGTGCTCTGGCTGCCGGTGTGGATGCACGACAAGGTCAGTACCTGCCTGGAGATCACCCAGTCGCGCCCGTTCTCGGCCCACAAGCTTGACGTGCTCATGGGCGTGTTTCAGGTGTACCAGAACTACCAGAGCCTGCTCGACTACAGCGAGCGCGATGCGCTCACTGGCCTGTTCAACCGCAAGACGTTTGACGAGCAGTTCTCCCGCTACACCATGAGCGGGCTGGCCAGCCGTAAGGGCGCCGTTACCGAGTCCTTTGCGGCCGAGGAAACCGCAGTGGCCAGCGACAACGAGCCCCTGCAGCAATGGCTGGCGGTGGTGGACATCGACCACTTCAAGCAGGTCAACGACCGGTTCGGCCACCTGTATGGCGACGAGGTGCTGATCCTGATCGCCAACATCCTGCGCAGCTCTTTCCGCAGCCATGACCGCATCTTCCGCTTTGGCGGCGAAGAGTTTGTGGTGCTGCTGCGCTCCACCACGCTGAGCACCGCCCACAAGGTGTTCAACCGCTTCCGGCTGGCCGTGCAGGAGTACCACTTCCCGCAGGTGGGCCAGGTCACGGTGAGCCTGGGCTTTGTGAGCACCACGCGCGGCTCGCCCGTAGAGATTCTGGGCCAGGCCGACCAGGCGCTTTACTACGCCAAGGAACATGGCCGCAACCAGGTTTGTTTCTATGACGATCTGGTGGCCAGCGGTCAACTGGCGACCAAGGTCGCCAACGACGACGTCGAGCTGTTCTGACCGGGCCGGGCCCCATGGGCATATGGTCTGCTGTCCGCTGCAAAAAGGCTGGCCCGCGCAAGAAGTCATTGCCCCATCGTCCACCGTAGGGCGCCTTTCCCCTCTCAGCCCAGCGACGCCAGAATGGCCCCCACATTGACCTCGTCGCGCTGCGCAGGCGTCAGAAAGCGCTCTGCGTAGTCGCGCCACACGCCGCTGCTCAGGAAGAAGCGGAACACCTCGGTATCGATGTGCCGCTCGCGCACCATGTTGGTCATGATCTTGAGCGACTCGGACAAGGTCTTGGGTGGCTTGTAGGGCCGGTCTGCCGCAGTCAGCGCCTCAAAGATATCGGCCAGGGTCATCACACGGTCGGCCAGCGTCAGCTCTGGCGCCTTCAGGCGCCGGGGGTAGCCGGTGCCGTCCAGCTTTTCATGGTGGGACCCGGCAATCGACGGCACGCGCGCCAGGTGCGGCGGAAACGGCAGACCGCTGAGCATGATGATGGTCTGCACGATGTGGTCGTTGATCTTGAAGCGGTCTTCGGCAGTGAGCGTACCCCTTTGGATGGACAGGTTGTGCAGTTCACCCAGGTGCGCCTCGTACGGCGGCAGCACCATGTCGAAGCCCCAGCGGTTGGCGGGGTTGCCCGCCTCCACCGGCGGCTTGCGGGCGCCCCAGGGCACGATGTGCTCCGGCCGGTCGGCCAGCAGCGGCTCGTTGGCGGGCAAGGGGCGCACCGGCACGGTCGAAAGCCGCAGCATCTCGGCCGCCGACAGGCCCAGCCGGTCGTCAAAATGCCGCTGCCAGATCTGGCGGCCAATGGCCTTGAGGCGGGCGATGTCCGCCTCGGCCATGAACTCACCCCCCACATTGCAGCGGGCTACAAAGGCAAAGTCGTCCTGCAGTTGTTCGCGCCGTTGCAGCAGCTCGCGCTGCAGGCGCACCGGGTCCACGCCCGACACATGCTGCTTCCAGTAGTCCAGCTCTGCGTCCCGCCACAACACCTCAAAGCGCATGCGCACCTCATGAATGCGGTTGTAGAGCGTTTCCAGCTTGGTGGCCTTGTCGATGATGTGCTCGGGGCTGGTGACCTTGCCGCAGTCATGCAGCCAAGCCCCCAGGCGGAATTCGTAGCGCTCGGCATCGGTCATGGCCACCTGGGCAAACGGACCGTCCTTGGCCGCACACATGCGGTCCATCAGCGCCTCGGCCAGCTCCGGCACACGCTCGCAATGGCCACCGGTGTAGGGGCTCTTGGCGTCGATCGCGTCGGCCAGCAGGCGGATGACAGCATCGAGCAGCTTCTTCTGGCCTTCGATCAGGCTGCGCGTCTCGATGGCTACCGACAGCGTGCCCGACAACTTCTCGACAAACGCCCGGAAATGCGCGTCGTCCTGCGTCTGGTCCGCGATGTAGCGCAGCACCAGCAGGCCCAGGGGCTGCCCGTCACGGGTGCGCAGCTGCACGCGCAGCACGCGCGCGGGCTCGGTATCGTCGTCGTCTTCGTGCTGGTCGCCGGGTTGGGGCTCGGTATGGTTGATGAAATGCACCATGGCCAGGTGCTCGGGGTAGCGCGACTGCTGCTCCGGGTCTTCGCAATGGCGGGCCGCGCGCAGCAAGCCGGTGCGTTGCGGGTCCACCAGGTACACCGCACCGCCGGTGCAACTGGTGGCGCGCACCAGCTCGTACAGCACACTCGACAGCATCAGGTCGGTGCGCGACTCGGCGCTGATGTGGTGGGTGATGTGCAAGAACTCCTGGATGGTGTCGGACATGCGGTCCATCACTTGCCCCAGGTCGCGCACCTCGCGCACCGGCGACACCCGCCGTTCGGGCCGCCGGAAATCAAACCGCGCCAGCGCCCTGGCCTGCAACGCCAGCCCAAACAGACTGCGCCCCACGCGCCGGCCAGCCAGCCAGCCCAACGGCAGCATCAGACCGATGAGCGACACCGACAGCCACACCTGCTGGCGCAGGTTGTTATTCACGTCGGCCAGCAGCTCTTTGGTAGGAATCGCCATCAGGATCTGCAGCCCCTGCCAGCGCATCGATGCCAGCGGCAGCGAACGGCCCAGCCATTCCTCGCCGTCGGCCTGCAGACGGCGTGACTCACCATCTTTCAGGCCCAGCGCCTGCAGCGCATGCAGGCTGGGCACACCCAGATCGTCCAGGGCACGCAGCCGCAGGCCCGGCGTGTTGCCATCACGCAGTAGCACGCGCGACATGTCGGGATAGGCCAGTACGCGGCGGTCTTTGTCCACCACCGCGATCTCGGTGCGGGGCATCAGGCGCAGGCCACTGATCTCATGCCCCAGGTCGGTCAGGGCCACGTCCAGGCCAATCACCGCACGCCCGTCCTCGCTGGGCTGGCTCAGCGTGATGCCCACCTCCTGCGTGGTGAAGAACACATAGGGTGCCGTGAGGATCTGGGTGTTCTGCTCCAGCGCCTCGGCGTACCAGGGGCGGGTGCGGGGGTCGTAGCGGTATTCCGGGCGCACGGCCGAGTCGATCAGCCGCAGGTCCGCGTCGTAATAACTCCAGCGCCCCACCATGCCCGCCACGCCGCGCTCGCGCGCCATGGACTGCACCAGGTACGCCGTTTTGGGCGGTGCATCCAGCCGCACCCGCAAGGCCTCGTTTCGCACCGGTCGCACCAGCAAAAACTGTCCGTCCGGGTAACCGATGAACACCGCCGACAGCAGCGGGTTCTGCTCCAGCAGCCGCGCCAGTACAGGCAGGCGCCGCAGCCGCGCTGGCAGGGTGGACGCAGAGGCCACCGGGTCGAACGCCAGCAGGCGGATGGTGGCATCGGCCGGGTCCACGATGCGATGCACCCGTTCGGCAATGAGCTGGCTGATGCGCTGCGCACTCTCGTCAGACGCCGCAATGATGGCCTGGCGTGCGCTGGTGCTGACCTGGTACACCAGCAACGCTGTCAACAACAGCATGGCGGTGACCACCACGGTGGCGATCAGGACCTCAAAGGGGATGGTGATGCGGCGCCACCATGGCAGGTGGCCGCCTTGGCCCACCGAAGCAGCGCCCGTACCGCGAAGCACAGCGGACGGCGGCGGGTCTTGCGGGCTGTCGCGCAGGGTGTCCATGCGCTGCACTTTAGGGTGAAAGCTGGCGTTCCGTCACCCTCTTTTTGGCAGCCATGGCTGCCACACCACAGCGGCTGGTGCCGCTGTGGTGACCGGTACATCAGCCCAGTTGCTGCGTGACCCAGCCTGTCACCGAAGCCAGCGCCGCTGGCAGCTTGGAGGCATCGGTGCCGCCGGCCATGGCCATGTCGGGCTTGCCGCCGCCTTTGCCACCCACTTGCTGGGCCACAAAGTTGACCAGCTCGCCGGCCTTGACCTTGCCCACGCTGTCGGTGGTGACGCCTGCAGCGATCTGCACCTTGTCGCCATCCACGGCGGCCAGCACGATGGCAGCGGTCTTGAGCTTGTCCTTGAGCTTGTCCATGGTGTCGCGCAGGGTCTTGGCGTCGGCACCCGGCAGCGCAGCAGCCAGCACTTTGAGGCCCTTCACCTCCACCGCCTGGCTCACCAGTTCGTCACCCTGGCTGGAGGCCAGCTTGCCCTTCAAGGCAGCCACTTCCTTTTCGAGCGCGCGGGCGTTGTCCAGCGCCTGGCTGATGCGGCCGTTGAGCTCGGCCACCGGCGCCTTGAGGGTGCTGGCAGCCTGGTTCACGGTGTCTTCCAGGTTCTGCAAGTACGCCAGTGCGTTGGCGCCAGTCACGGCCTCAATGCGGCGGATGCCGGCAGCCACGCCACCCTCGCCCACCACCTTGAACAGGCCGATGTCGCCCGTGCGCTGCACGTGTGTGCCGCCACACAGTTCGCGGCTGGTGCCGATGTCGAGCACGCGCACGGTTTCGCCGTACTTCTCGCCAAACAGCATCATGGCGCCGGTCTTCTGGGCCGACTCGATGTCCATCACGCGCGCTTGCGTGGGCTGGTTGGCCAGGATTTCTTCGTTCACACGGCGTTCGATCTCGCGGATCTCGGCCGCCGTCACGGCTCCGTTATGGGTGAAGTCGAAACGCGTGCGGTCGGCATTGACCAGGCTGCCCTTTTGCTGCACATGGCTGCCCAGCACTTCGCGCAGGGCCTTGTGCATGATGTGCGTGACCGAGTGGTTGCGCATGGTGGCAGCGCGCACGGCGGTGTTCACCTGGGCCTGCACCGTGTCACCCACGTTCAGCGTGCCCTCTTCGAGCGTGCCGTGGTGGCCAAACACATCGGCCTTGATCTTGAGCGTGTCGCCGACCGCAAAACGGGCCGAGCCGCTGGTGATGACGCCTTCGTCACCCACCTGGCCGCCGCTTTCGGCGTAGAACGGGGTCGTGTCCAGCACCACCACGCCGTTTTGGCCGGCTTTCAGGGCTGCAGCGCTTGTTCCATCTACATAGATTGCTACGATTTTTGCAGTCGCTGCCAGGTGCTCGTAGCCGGTGAACTGGTTGGCGGCACCGGTGTACTCCAGCGCCTTGTCCATCTTGAACTTGCCGGCCGCGCGGGCCTGGGCCTTCTGCTTTTCCATGGCGGTCTTGAAGCCGGCCTCGTCCACTTCCACGTCGCGCTCGCGGCAGACGTCATTGGTCAGGTCGAGCGGGAAGCCGTAGGTGTCGTGCAGCTTGAAGGCCACGTCGCCGGGCAGCACCTTGGCACCGCCGTCCAGGGCCGTGTCCAGAATTTCCATGCCGTTGGCCAGCGTCTCGAAGAAGCGCTCTTCTTCCACCTTGAGCACCTCGGTGATGCGCTGTTCCTGCTCGCGCAGGGATGGGTAGGCGTCACCCATCAGGCGCACCAGGTCGGCCACCAGCTTGTGGAAGAACGGGGTCTTCTTGCCCAGCTTGTACCCATGGCGGATGGCACGGCGCACGATGCGGCGCTGCACGTAGCCACGGCCTTCGTTGCTGGGGATCACACCATCGCTCACCAAAAACGCGGTGGCGCGGATATGGTCAGCGATCACGCGCAGGCTCTTGTTGTTGAGGTCCGTCACGCCGGTCTCGCGCCCGGCGGCCTTGATGAGCGAGTCGAACAGGTCGATCTCGTAGTTGCTGTGCACGTGCTGCAGGATGGCGGCCAGGCGCTCCAGGCCCATGCCGGTGTCTACGCAGGGTGCGGGCAGTGGGGTCACGGCACCCGTCTCGTCCATGTTGAACTGCATGAACACGTTGTTCCAGATCTCGATGAAGCGGTCGCCGTCTTCATCGGGGCTGCCGGGAGGGCCGCCTGCAATGTGCGGGCCGTGGTCATAGAAGATTTCGCTGCAGGGGCCGCAGGGGCCGGTGTCGGCCATCATCCAGAAGTTGTCGGACTTGTAGCGGCCGCCCTTGTTGTCGCCGATGCGGATCACGCGCTCCGGCGGCAAGCCGATTTCCTTGGTCCAGATGTCGTAGGCCTCGTCGTCTTCCTGGTAGACCGTGGCCAGCAGGCGCTCTGGCGGCAACTTGTAGACCTCGGTCAGCAACTCCCAGGCCCACTTGAGCGATTCGCGCTTGAAGTAGTCGCCAAACGACCAGTTGCCCAGCATTTCAAAGAAGGTGTGGTGGCGCGCGGTGTAGCCCACGTTTTCCAGGTCGTTGTGCTTGCCACCCGCACGCAGGCAGGCCTGAACCGACACCGCCCGGTTGTACGAGCGCTTGTCGGTGCCCAGGAACACGTCCTTGAACTGCACCATGCCCGAGTTGGTGAACATCAGCGTGGGGTCGTTGCCAGGCACCAGAGGGCTCGACGGCACCACGGTGTGGCCCTTGGAGACGAAGAAGTCCAGGAAGGACTTGCGGATGTCAGCGACAGAAAAAGTGGGAGTGCTCATGGTGTTGTGGAGTGGTTGCACGCAGCAGGCAGGCCGCAGGACCCGCGCCTGCGCGCTGCCTGTCGCTGCCCCTATGGGGACCAACCTTTCATTATAGGTTTGCAGTCTGGCGGTCCGTGGCGGGAGGGCGACAGGGCGGGGACAGACGCCTCCGATCCACGCGCCAACGGATGCGGAAAAATCCGCTTGCGCGCTTTAAATATCTTGTTAATATATTAATAACCGCAACCCACCCACCGATCCAAGGAGCCCCTCGTGAACCCACAACCCCGCTGGCAAGGCATCTTCCCCGCCATCACCACCAAGTTCCACGCCGACGAGTCCATCGACGCCGAGGGCACAGCCCGCCACATCGACTTCCAGATCCGCAACGGCATCCACGGGCTGGTCACCTGCGGTTCTCTCGGCGAAGCCAGCACCCTCACACTGGAGGAAAAGCTCCAGGTTGCCAAGATCGCCCTCGAAGCCGCTGACGGCCGCGTACCAGTGCTCGCCAACGTGTCCGAAACCAGCACCCGCGAGGCCCTGCGCTACATCGACGGCGGCAACAAGCTCGGCGTCGCCGGCTATATGGTCATGCCCTCGGTGATCTACGTGGCCGACGCCCGCGAGGCCATGGCCAATGTGCGCGCCATGGCGGGCGCCGCCCAGCGCCCCCTGATGGTCTACAACAACCCTGTGGCCTACCGCGTGGACCTGAAACCCGAGCACATGGTGGAGCTGGCCGACTGCGAGTGGATCGCCGCCATCAAGGAAAGCACCGGCGACATCCGCCGTATCACCGACCTGCGCAACACCGTGGGCGACCGCTACCAGCTCTTTTTGGGCGTGGACGACCTGGCCTACGAAGGCCTGGCCCTGGGATGCGACGGCCTGCTGGCCGGCGTGGGCTGCGCCTTCCCGCGCGAAACCGTGGCGCTGTACGACCTGATGAAAGCGGGCAAATTTGCCGAGGCGCTGCCGCTCTACCAGTGGATGACGCCCATGCTGCACCTGGATGTGTCCAACAAGCTCGTGCAGAACCTCAAGCTCATCGATGCGCTGGTGGGTGTGGGCACCGAACACATGCGCCGCCCCCGCCTGCCCCTGGTGGGCGACGAACGCGCATTTGTCGAGAGTGTGGTGCGCAAGGCCCTGGCCACGCGCCCTACAAAATACCAGTCTGTCGCCTGAGACACTGAGCGCCCTACTCCACTACCACCACAGCACCATGCAACGCATCCACGTGATCGACTCCCACACGGGCGGCGAGCCGACCCGGCTTGTCATCGACGGTTTCCCGGACCTGGGCACCGGCACCATGGCCGAACGGCGTGCGCTGCTGGCCGAGCGTCACGATGCCTGGCGGACCGCCACCGTGCTGGAGCCGCGTGGCAGCGACGTGGTGGTGGGGGCGCTGCTCTGCGCACCGCAAGATCCCGCCAACGCAGCGGGCGTGATCTTCTTCAACAATAGCGGCTACCTGGGCATGTGTGGCCACGGCACCATCGGGCTGATCGCATCGCTCGCCTACCTGGGCCGCATCACCCCTGGCGAGCACCGTATCGAAACCCCGGTGGGCACCGTCACCACCACACTGCACACGGATGGCTCTGTCAGCGTGCGCAACGTGCCGGCCTACCGGCTGCATCATCAGCTGGCGGTGGACGTGCCCGGCTATGGCCGCGTGGTGGGCGATGTGGCCTGGGGCGGCAACTGGTTCTTCCTGATCTCTGACCACGGCCAGCGTGTAGCCAGTGACAACCTGGAGGCGTTGATGGCCTATAGCTGCGCCGTGCAGCAAGCCCTCAAAGACCAGGGCATTCGGGGCGACAACGGCGGTGAGATCGACCACATCGAGTTGTTTGCCAACGACGACCAGGCCGATGACCCCGCCGACAGTCGCAACTACGTGCTGTGCCCCGGCAAGGCGTATGACCGATCGCCCTGCGGCACGGGCACCAGCGCCAAGGTGGCCTGCCTGGCGGCAGACGGCAAGCTGGCACCGGGAGCCATCTGGCGCCAAGCCAGCATCATCTGCAGCCGTTTCGAGGCCAGCTACACGCTGCAGGAAGATGGCAAGGTCATCCCTACCTTGCGTGGCCGGGCACACATGAGCGCCGAGGCCACACTGCTCATCGAAGACAGCGACCCCTTTGGCTGGGGCATCCGGCTGTAATCCGCCGCTCGTCCAAAAACACACGCGCGCCATGCAACACACCGACGTTCTCGTCATTGGCGCCGGCATCGTGGGCGCCGCCTGCGCCCACGCCCTCGCACAGGCCGGGCTCTCGGTGCGTGTGATCGATGCGCGCCTCGGCGGCGCAACGGCGGCAGGCATGGGCCACCTGGTGGTGATGGACGACAACCAGGCTGAACTGGCGCTGAGCCAGACATCACTGGACCTCTGGCACACCTGGGCGCCCCATATGGACGCAGGCTGCGCTTTCACCGCCTGCGGCACGCTCTGGCTGGCTGCCAACGATGCAGAACTGCAGGCGGCACATGACAAACGCACCACCCTGCGAGCGCACGGCATCGCCTGCGACATGCTCGACGCGGCCGCCCTGTCCCGCACAGAACCCGCACTGCGCCCCGGTCTGGCGGGTGCGCTCAAGGTGCAGGGGGACAGCGTGGTCTATGCCCCGCGCGCAGCCCAGTGGCTGCTGGACCAGGCCGCAGCCCACGGACACTTTGTGTTTGAGCAGGCTGAAGCGATGCAGATCGACGGCCACACCGTCACCCTGCGCGACGGAAGCCAGCGCAGCGCCGGCGCCATCGTGCTGGCCAGCGGCATCCAGGCCCCGCAGCTGTGTCCCGGCCTGCCGCTGCGCCCCAAAAAGGGCCACCTCGTCATCACCGACCGCTACCCAGGCTCCGTGCACCACCAGCTGGTGGAGTTGGGCTACATCACCAGCGCGCACCACAGCGACGGTACCTCGGTGGCCTTCAACGTGCAGCCCCGGCCCACAGGGCAGTTGCTGATCGGCTCGTCGCGCGAGTTCGACACCACCGATCCCGCTGTCAACAACGCCGTCATGGCGCGCATGCTGCAACGTGCACTCGACTACCTGCCGGGCCTGGCCGACCTCAACGCCATTCGCACCTGGACCGGATTTCGCGCCGCCACGCCCGACAGCCTGCCTCTGATTGGCGCGCACCCCGAACACCCGCACCTATGGCTGGCCGTGGGCCATGAAGGGCTGGGCGTGACCACTGCCCCGGCCACCGCACAGTTGCTGGCCGCGCAAATCGCAGGAGGCACGCCTGCGATCGACCCCACGCCCTATGCACCTGCCCGCTTTGCGGGCCTGAGCACACCATGACCCCATCCAGAACACCCGCCCTGGTGCACATCGTGGTGAATGGCACCCCCCTGCAGGTGCCCGCAGGGACCAGCGTCGCCGCCGCCCTGGCGCAGCAAACGCCAGGCACCACACGCACCTCTGTCACCGGCGAGGCGCGGGCACCGCTGTGTGGCATGGGGGTGTGCCACGAATGCCGGGTCCGCATCCACGGCCGCACACGCCTGGCGTGCCAGACGGTCTGCACCGACGGCATGTCGATTCATACCGATGTCGGCACAGCACCCGGGAGCGCCACGCCATGAACCAGCCCGTGACCCCATCCATGACCGAGCAACACTCGGCGCACGAGCACTGCGACATCCTCATCATCGGCGCAGGCCCTGCAGGTTTGGCGGCCGCCCTCGCTGCCGCGCCCAGCGGGGCAGCGATCACCATCGTGGACGACAACCCGCAGCCCGGTGGGCAAATCTGGCGCGACGGCCCCCAGGTGGTCTTGCCCGCCCTGGCGCAACAGCACCGCGCGGCGCTGGCCCGGCACACCAACATCCGCCTGCTGCCTGGCACCCGCGTGGTGGGCCTGGGTGATTCCCAACCCAGCGACAAGGCCCCTACCCTGCTGCTGGAAGACGCAGACCGGGGCTGGACCCAGCACAGCCACCGCATCATCCTGTGCACCGGAGCCCGCGAGCTGCTGCTGCCCTTTCCGGGCTGGACGTTGCCCGGTGTGACGGGTGCAGGCGCCTTGCAGGCCCTCATCAAGGCAGGGCTCGACGTGCGCGGCCAGCGCATCGTCATTGCAGGCACAGGCCCTCTGCTGCTGGCCGCTGCCGCCACCGCCAACAAAGCGGGTGCCACCGTGGTGCGCGTGGCCGAGCAGGCGCCGTGGAGCGCGCTCGCTGGCTTTGCAGCGCAACTGCCGCGCTGGCCTGCCAAGGCGTTGCAAGCCCTCACGCTGCTTCACCCACAGTTGCGCGCCAGCAGCCATGTGCTGGAAGTCCAAGGCACCACGCAGGTGCAAACAGTGAGGCTGCGCAAAGGCCAACACGCCGAAGAAACCATGGCTTGCGACCGCGTGGCCTGCGGGTTCGGGCTGGTGCCCAACACCCACCTGGGGCAGATGCTGGGCTGCACACTGGGCGGGCCGCTGAGCGGTGGCCAGGGCCTGGCTGTCGATGCACAGATGCGCACCAGCGTGCCCGGTGTGTTCGCCGCGGGTGAAGCCACCGGCTTTGGCGGCAGCGAACGTGCACTGGTTCAGGGCGCCATGGCAGGACATGTGGCAGCGGGACAGGTGCAACAGGCCCAGGCGCTGCGCCCGCAACTGGCACGCTGGGAGGGCTTTGCGCAGATGCTGCAGGCTTCTTTCCCGCTGAACGAAACACTCAAGACATTGGCGCAACCCGGCACCCTGGTGTGCCGCTGCGAAGACGTGCCCTACGCTGCACTGGCCGATCGCGACGGCTGGATCGAGGCCAAGCTCCACACCCGCTGTGGCATGGGCGCCTGCCAGGGCCGCATTTGCGGCGCGGCCACCCAGCACCTTTTTGGCTGGACGCCTGCGCCCCCACGGCATCTGCTGGCGCCCACACGCATTGGCACGCTGGCAGCCTGCACGCCCGCGCCCACCACCAGCGCTCAGCGCGAGCTCGCAACTCCCTCGGGCTGACGCGCGCGCAGCCGTTTTTCCCCGTCCTTCCTTTCAGGGCTTACCCGCACCCAGCAGGCATCCATCTTGCTTTTAAATATATTTGTTAGATATTAAAAGGCACAAGGCTTTCTCTTTCATCGCCGCGCCTCCTCCCCAGGAACCCCATCATGCCCACGCCCAACAGTCCACCCGCCCCGCAATCTCCGGCGCCCCGCGCTCCCGTCCGCTGGGTGCTTGCGCTGTCCACGCAGGTTCTGCGCATGGAGCGGCATCTGCTCACCGCCCTCATGACGTTGCTAGTGCTGCTGATCCTGCTCAACGTGGTCACGCGCTACACCGGCATGCCCATCTACTGGGTTGACGAGGCGGCGGTCTACACGGTGGTCTGGCTGACCTTTGTGGGCGCCTCGGTCATGACGCGGCTGCGCATGGACTTTGCCGTGACCATGCTGACCGACCACCTCGGCGCGCTGGGCGCCAAGACATTCAAGGTGGTGGCCACGTCCGGCGTGCTGCTGTTTGGCCTGGCCATGCTGGTGATGTGCTGGGTGTGGATGGACCCCATCGGCATTGCGCGCTACGGCTTTGACGCCAAGGAGTTTGCGGCCGAGAGCTTCAATTTCATCTACACCGAGCGCACCCAGACGCTGAACTGGCCCACCTGGGTGCTGCAACTCATCCTGCCGATCTTCTCGGCCACCTTCAGCGTGCATGCACTGGCCAACCTGCTCGAAGACATGGGCGCTGCAGAGCGTGTGCAGCACGCGGGCTTCGACGTAGTCAACGCCGACGCCGTGAACTGAACGCCCCTGCGCCCGCAAAACCCACCAGAGCCCGACCATGATCACCACCCTGTTTTTCCTCGCCGCATTGATGGTGGGTGTGCCCATCGGCGTATGCCTGTGCCTGTCGGGCGCGGTGTACATCCTCAGCATCGGCAGCCCGGTGCTGTTCCAGTCGTTCCCCATGCAGATGCTCGGCGGGGTGGACAGCTATGGCCTCATCGCCATCCCGCTGTTCATCCTGATCGGCGAGATCATGAACAGCGGCGGCATCACGCGGCGGCTGGTGGACCTGTCCATGGCCTTCATCGGTTCGGTCAAAGGGGGGCTGGCCTACGTGAACATCCTGGCCAACATGCTGGTGTCGTCCATCATCGGCTCGGCCACCGCGCAGGTGGCCATCATGTCGCAGGTCATGGTGCCCGAGATGGAAAAGCAGGGCTACGACAAGACCTTTGCGGCCGGCCTCACGGTGTACGGCGGCATGCTGGGGCCCATCATCCCGCCCTCGGTAATGTTTGTGGTCTACAGCGTGCTGGCCCAGGTGGCCGTGGGCGACATGCTGATTGCAGGCATCCTGCCCGGGGTGCTGCTCACCGTGCTGTTCTTTGTCGTGATCGCGCTCATGGGCTTTGTCTACAACTACCCGCGCAGCGAAAAGCGCACGCTGGCCCAGCGCGCGCGCACCGTGGTGCAAGCCAGCCCCACACTGCTGATCCCCATCATCATCGTGGGCTCCATCCTCAGTGGCCTGGCCAACCCGACCGAATCTGCCGCCGTGGGTGCGCTGGTATCGGCGCTGGTGGGGCGCTATGTGACCAAGGAGTTCCGGTTCAGCGCCATGCCCGCCATCCTGCTGCGCTCAGCCATTTACTCCGCCATCGTGCTGTTTTTGGTGGCGGCAGCGGCCGTGTTCTCGTGGTTGCTGATCTACGGCAAGGTGCCTCAGATGGTGGCCGCCTGGGTGCAGACCGTGGCGCACGACCCGGTCACCTTCTTGCTGCTCACCAACGTCATCCTGCTGGTCATCGGCACGGTGATCGACGGCATCCCCGGTCTCATCATGACCGCGCCCATCCTGCTGCCGATTGCCACCGAGGTCTATCACATCGACCCGCGCCATTTTGGTGTGGTGATCGTCGTCAACCTGGTGCTGGGGCTGATGACCCCACCCGTGGGCCTGAGCTTTTTTGTCGCGTCAGCCGTCACCGGGGCCAAGCCCGGAAAGATGTTCATCGTCACGTTGCCGTTTTTCATCATCAGCTGCGTGGCGCTGGTGATGTTGTCGCTGTTCCCCAGCCTGTCGCTCGGCCTGCTCAAGTAGCGGGGCATGCCGTCCGACAGATCCGTCTCCCTCCCAACGTTCTTTCACACGGAGTTCACCATGACGAACCAGCCTGCCAACACCAGCACTGTCACCCGCCGCCATTTCATCCAGCGCCACGCCGTGGCCGCTGCCACCGTCACGGGGCTGGGCTTTCCAGCGCTGGTGCGTGCCGCCGACGCCAAGGAGTTTCGCCTGGGCCTGATCACGCCCGCAGGCCACTCCTGGAACCGCGCCGCACTGCAGTTTGGCGAGGCACTGAAGAAGGAAACCGACGGGCGCCTGAGCGTCACCGTCTTCCACTCGGGCCAGTTGGGCAACGAGGCGGCCATGATGCAGCAGCTGCAGTCCGGTGCTCTCGACATGGGCTGGATCCAGGCGGCCGAGCTGGGCTCGCGCGTGTCCAGCATCGCGGCCATCAATGCGCCGTACCTGGTGCGCTCCACGCCCGCCGTGGCCAAGCTGGTCAAGCACCCAGCCGCCACCAAGCTGCTGGAGGCGCTACCCCGCGAGACCGGCACCATTGGCCTGGGCTGGGGCATCACCGGCATGCGCGCCGTGTTCTCCACCAAGGACATCAGCGTGCCCACCGACATCAAGGGCATGAAGCTGCGCATCAACCCCACGCCCGTGTACCGCGACTTTTATCAAATGCTGGGCGCAGCGCCCACGCCCATCCCCACGCCGCAGGTGTTTGATGCCATGAGCAACGGCCAGGTCGATGGGCTGGAGGCGGATATCGAGTTCTCCTGGAACCAGCGTTTCGACAAGGTGGCCAAGACGCTGCTGCAGATGAACGCCCTGTTCATGCCGTTCGCTCCGCTGGTCTCCGGCCGCATCTGGCAAGGTCTGGATGCCAAGGACAAGGACATCATCCGCAAGCTGGCGGCCCAGTCGCTGGATGCGCAGATCAATGACATCGTGACCACCGAGGCCGGGCTGATCGAGAAGTTCAAGGGCACGTCCATTGCCTTCAAGACGGCATCGTCGTTCAACCCGGACGGCATCATCCAGGAGTTCGACAAACTGTGGCTGCCCAAGGCACCGCAGATTGCCGAGCTGCGCAAGGCGGGCGCAAGCCTCTGACAGTCCGCAAGGGTCACCGGGGCCGCATCCCATAAGATGCGGCCTCCCGCAACGTCCTTCACGCCCGATGACACTCCGCCGCCCCTCCCCCCAGCAAGACCCCGCGCCCAAGCGGCGCGCGGCGGACGTGGCCTACGACGCCATCGAGACCATGATCTCCACGCTGCAGCTGCAGCCCGGCAGCCCCGTGGTGGAGGCCGAGATCGCCGAGAGCACGGGCCTGGGTCGCACACCGGTGCGCGAGGCGCTGCTGCGCATGGTGTCCATCGGGCTCATCGTGCAGCAGCCCCGGCGCGGGCTGCTGGTGTCGCACATCGACCTGGCCGACCACCTGGACGTGATCCAGACCCGCCGCGTTCTGGAGCGCCTGCTGGCCTCCAACGCCGCACGCCGCGCCACCGCGCCGCAGCGCCAGGCCATCGTGCGTTGTGCGGAAAACATGGTGCAAGCCGCAGCGCGCGGCCACCTCGACGACTACATGCTGGCCGACCATGAACTGGACCTCGTCACCCACCAGGCCAGCCAGAACCACTCGGCCGTCAAATGCGTGCAACCGCTCATCGTGCAGTGCCGCCGCTTCTGGTACGCCTACCAGCACGAGGGCGAGGTGTCAGAGGGTGCCCGCGCGCACATGCAACTGGCGCAGGGCATTGCCAGTGGCGACGAGGCCCAGGCCGTGGCGGGCGCGGAGCAGCTGATGGAGTACCTGGAGCGCTTTGCGCGGCGCATCATTGACCGCTAGGGACCCTCTGCACGAATCTCGCTGGCCAAGTGAGCGCAGCGGATCGGGAGGGGTTGCAAGGCGCAAAACGCAGCAATAGCCGTAGCTATTGCGAGTATTTGCAACGCAGCAGACCGCCCGAGCCCGCTGATGCACACGACGCGGTGATTCGTGCAGAGGGTCCCTATGGACCAGACCACCCCCGGGCCACGGGCAGTTGCGTCAATCACTATCTATTTAATAGCAATCCAGGCATATTGCACTAGCGCATCCGCCCCAAAACGCTTCAAACCGCGTACTCAGGTCAGGGAACTGCCCTGTTCCGCCACCTGCTGGCCCATCTCGATGCGCTGCTCCAGAAAGCGCCACATCCGCTCGTCCTGGCTGAACGCCACGTTAAACCGCAGCCAGCCCGTAGGCCGTGGCTCCACCAGAAACAGCTGACCCGGCCCGAGCATGATGCCCGCACCGGTGGCCTCTTTCGACAGCTCGGCACTGTCGGGCAGGTCGGGGTGCCGGGCCCACAGGTACATGCCCGCCTCGGGCTCGTGGAACAGCTCGAACCCCAGGTTCAGCAAGCGCCGCCCCACCGTACGGTGCGCCTCGGCCAGGCGCTCGCGCAGGGACTTGAGGTGCTTGCGCCAGCGCCCATCCGTCACCACACCAAACGTGATGCGCTCGGTGATCTCTGACGAGGTCAGGCCCGAGATCATCTTGAGCTGCACCAGCTCGTCGAGCAGGTCACGCCGCGCCGCCAGAAAGCCGGTGCGCAGATTGGGCGAAATCGTCTTGGAGAAGCTGCCCAGGTAGATCACGCGGTTGAGCTGGTCCAGGCTGGCCAGCGAGGGGCGCACACCGGGGTCCATGTCGGCGTAGATGTCGTTCTCCACCAGCATGAAGTGGTGCTGCTCGGCCAGTTGCAGCAGCCGGTGCAGGTGCGCCACCGATGCCACCGAGCAGGTGGGGCTTTGCAGGCGCGGCTGGGTGAAGAACACCGTGGGCTGGTGCTCGGCCAGCAGGGCTTCCAGTGCGGGCAGGTCGTAGCCGGCGGCGGTGCGCGGCACACCCACCACCTGCGCCCCTGCAAAGCGCAGCATGAACAGCAGGTTGGGGTAGCCGGGGTCGTCCACCAACACCACATCGCCGGGCTTGACCAGGCACCGCGCCACCAGGTCCAGCGCCTGGCTGGAGCCCTGGGTCAGCAGCACCTGGTCGGAGTCCACCGCCAGATGGTGTTCGGCCAGCGACTCGGCCACCACCATGCGCAGCGCCATGTGGCCGTGCGGCAGGCCATAGCCGTCCAGCTCGGGCCCGTCGGACGACAGCTGGCGCATGCTGCGTTTGACCGCATCGCCAAACAGCCAGTCGTGCGGCAACCAGCCGCAGCCCGGTTTCATGGGCAGGTTGCGGTTTTCATAAATTTGTTTGAGGTACCAGCGCGCATCAAAACGGGGCACGGCCCGCTCGGGCGCACCAGTGCCGGGCGCAGCGCCCTCGTCGCCCCGCCGCTTCACAAAAAAGCCCGCATTGGCCCGCGACACCAGCCAGCCCTGCGCCACCAGGCGGTCGTAGGCCTCGACCACGGTGAACACGCTCACGCCGTGCGCAGCGGCAAAAGCGCGGATGGACGGGAGTTTGCTGCCGGGTTTGAGCACCTGCCCGGCGATGAGCCCCCGCAGACCATCGACGATCTGGCTGACCAGAGGTGTCTGGAGTTCGGGGCTGAGAGTGAGCATCAGGGGAGCAAAAAAGGCGGCGAATTGTGCACTGGGTTGGCGCACACCAAATCAGGGATTGCCTGTACAGGATTCTAGACCTGCACAGTGCGCGCCAAACAGCGCTGCGCTGTACATGGACGGGTCGTGGCGTGGATTCCAGAATTCGCTCCATTCCTGGTTTTCATCCTCTTTTTGTCCTTCACAGCCACCGCCCACACCATGCAGCAAGACCGCCATTTCACCAACGCCGCCCTCCTCACCCGCCGCCACGCCGCCGTGGCCCGGGGCGTGGGCCAGGCCCATGAACTCTTCATCCACAAGGCCCGCAACGCCGAGCTGTGGGATGTGGAGGGCCGCCGCTTCATCGACTTTGCCGGCGGCATCGCCGTGCTCAACACCGGCCACCTGCACGCCGGCGTGATTGCCGCCGTCAAGGCCCAGCTGGACCTGTACACCCACACCTGCTTTCAGGTGGTGGCGTACGAACCCTACGTGGAAGTGTGTGAGCGCCTGAACACGCTGGCCCCAGGCGCGTTTGCCAAAAAGAGCCTGCTGCTCACCACCGGCGCCGAGGCCGTGGAAAACGCCATCAAGATCGCCCGCGCCTACACCAAGCGCCCTGGCGTGATCGCCTTCACGGGCGGCTACCACGGCCGTACCAACCTCACGCTGGGCCTCACCGGCAAGGTCGTTCCGTACAAGGTGGGTTTTGGTCCGTTCCCGGGTGAGACTTACCACGCGCTGTTCCCCAACGCACTGCATGGCGTGAGCGTGGAGCAGGCCCTGCATTCGGTGGAGCTGATCTTCAAGAACGACATCGAGCCCGAGCGCGTGGCCGCCTTCATCGTCGAGCCCGTGCAGGGTGAAGGCGGCTTCTATGTGGCCCCGCCCGAGTTCATCACCGGCCTCAAGGCCCTCGCAGAACGGTACGGCATCCTGCTGATTGCCGACGAAGTGCAGACAGGCGCGGGCCGCACGGGCACGTGGTTCGCCTGCGAACAATGGCCGGTGGCCCCCGACCTCATCACTACCGCCAAGTCGCTGGCGGGCGGCTTCCCCCTGTCGGGCGTGGTGGGCCGCGCTGACGTCATCGACGCGCCTGCAGCTGGCGGCCTGGGCGGCACCTATGCGGGCAGCCCGGTGGCCTGCGCGGCAGCCCTGGCGGTGATCGATGCGTTCGAGCAGGAAAACCTGCTGGCCCGCAGCCAGGACATGGGCGCGTTGCTGGTCAGTGCCCTGAAAGCAATGGCCGCCAAAGTGCCCGCCATCGGCGACGTGCGCGGCCTGGGTGCCATGGTGGCGATCGAGCTGTTTGAAAACGGCGATGTACACCGCCCCGACGCCGCACTGACCAAAAAGGTCGTGGCCGAAGCCGCGCGGCGCGGGCTCATCCTGCTGTCCTGCGGCACCTACGGCAACGTGATCCGCATCCTGGTGCCCCTGACGGCATCGGACGAACTGCTGCACGAAGGCCTGGCCATCCTGGCCGACAGCTTCGCAGCTGTGGGCTGAATCCCTTCTCCCTTGATTGCCCCCACCACCATGAACCACGCAGAACCCCTGGTCCGCTTCAGCGGCGTGCAAAAAACCTACGACGGCGAACAGCTTGTGGTGCGTGCGCTGGACCTGGACATCCAGCGCGGCGAGTTCCTGAGCCTGCTGGGGCCTTCGGGCTCTGGCAAGACCACCACGCTGATGATGCTGGCCGGCTTCGAGTCGCCCACCGCGGGCGACATCCTGCTCGATGGCAAGCAGATCACGCGCACGCCGCCGCACAAGCGCAACTTTGGCATGGTGTTCCAGAACTACGCGCTGTTCCCCCACCTCACCGTGGGGCAGAACGTGGCCTACCCGCTCACCGTGCGCAAGGTGCCCAAGGCCGAGCAGGCCGAACGCGTGAAGAAGGCGCTGGACATGGTCCGCCTGTCGGGCATGGCCGACCGCCTGCCCGCACGCCTGTCGGGCGGCCAGCAGCAGCGCGTGGCGCTGGCCCGCGCCCTGGTGTTCAACCCCCAGCTGGTGCTGATGGACGAGCCCCTGGGAGCCCTGGACAAACAGCTGCGCGAGCACATGCAGATCGAGCTGAAAGAGCTGCACCGCCAGCTGGGTGTGACCTTTGTGTACGTGACCCATGACCAGGGCGAAGCCCTGACCATGAGCGACCGCGTGGCGGTGTTCAACGAAGGTGTCATTCAGCAGTTGGCCGATGTGGAGTCACTGTATGAGACCCCGTCCAACCGCTTTGTGGCGGGCTTTGTGGGCGACAGCACGGTCATCACCGGTACGCTGCAAGGCAGTGGTACGGCGTGGGCACTGCAGTTGCCTGACGGCCAGCGCCTGCCCGGCCTCAATGTGAACCACCTGGCACCCGGCGCCCCGGCCGAGGCATGCATCCGCCCCGAGCGCATTGCGCTGCATGCCGCCAGCGCCGCGCCCCAGAGCCCCGCCCTGCGCGCCACCGTGGCCCGCGCCATCTATTACGGCGACCACCTGCGCCTGATGTGCGACATCGGCGCCGGCCAGGCGCAAGCCACCGTCAAGCTGCCGCTGACCCGCGCCGACGCCAACCCGCACCCCGAGCCGGGCAATGCGGTGCTGCTGGAGTTCCCCACGGAGTCCGTGCGCATCTACGCCCCGCCCAACGTTCACTGAACCGCATTTTTTGTTCCCCGTCCCCCTCCCTCAACCCCTAGGAAACCGCACCATGAAAAACAAGAGCCTGATCGCCTGCGCTGCCCTGTCTGCCTGCCTGGCCCTGCCCAGCATGGCGCAGCAGCAACTCACCGTCGTCAACTTCGGCGGTGCCAACGCCAATGCGCAAAAGAAGGCCTTCTACGAGCCCTACGAAAAGGCCGGCAACAAGATCGTGGCCGTGGAGTACAACGGCGAGCAGGCCAAGGTCAAGGCCATGGTCGAGGCCAAGAAGGTGACCTGGGACGTGGTCGAGGTCGAATCGCCCGACGCCGCGCGCGGCTGCGATGAAGGCCTGTACGAAAAGCTGGACTACAGCAAGATCGTGCCCAAGGCCGACCTGCTGCCCGCTGCGGTGAACGAGTGCGCTGTGGGCATCTTCGTGTGGTCCACCGTCATGGCCTACAACGGCGACAAACTCAAGACCCCACCCACCAGCTGGGCTGACTTCTGGGACACCAAGAAGATCCCGGGCAAGCGCGGCATGCGCAAGGGCGCGCGCTACAACCTCGAATTTGCGCTGCTGGCCGATGGCGTGAAGCCCGCCGACGTGTACAAGGTGCTGGCCACCAAGGACGGCGCCGACCGCGCGTTCAAGAAGCTGACCGAACTCAAGCCCAACATCCAGTGGTGGGAGGCCGGTGCCCAGGCGCCCCAGTTCCTGGTCGCAGGCGATGTGACCCTGACCACGGTGTTCAACGGCCGCATCGACGCCGCCAATCGCGAAGGCCGCAACCTCAAGATCTACTGGCCCGGCGGCATCTACGACCTGGACTACTGGGCCATCCCCAAGGGCACACCCAACAAGGACTCTGCTGTGAAGTTCATCGCTTTCACGATGCAGACCCCACAGCAAGCCGCCTATGCACAGAACATTGCCTATGGCCCGGCCAACACCAAGGCCCTGGCGTCGCTGGACAAGAAGGTGCTGGACGACCTGCCCACCTCGGCCACCAACGCCAAGGAGGCCCTGCAGTTCAGCGTGGGCTTCTGGGCAGACCAGGGCGAGGCGCTGGAAAAGCGCTTTGCCGCCTGGGCCACGCAGTAAGCCTGCGCCCGCCCGCCTGAGCCATGAGCCCACACCAGCAGCTGACAGAGCCCACCACCATGCAAGCCCACTCCGGCGTGATCGCCATGAACGCCCCTGATATGGCCCCGCACCGCGCACAGGACAGCCACGCCCCCGGCGCGCTGCGCAAAGCCCTGGCCCGCGCCGAAGTGCGGCGCAAATGGAGGGCGTTCAGCCTCACGCTGCCCTTGCTGGTGTTTCTGCTGCTCACGCTGCTGGTGCCCATTGCCGCGCTGCTGCAGCGCGCGGTGGAGAACCCCGAAGTGGCCAACGCGCTGCCCGGCACCATGCGTGCCCTGGACGGCTGGGACCGGCGCGACGCACCACCGGCGGCGGCCTACGCCGCGCTGGTGGGCGATCTCGCCCGCCTGCCCGACCGTTCGGACGCTGGCGCCCTGGCGCGCCGGCTCAACTCCGAGGTGCCGGGCGCACGCTCCATGGTGATGGGGGCCTACCGCGACCTGCCTTTTGAAGGTTCTGCCGACGCCATCAGGGAGCGACTGCTGGGCGCCGACCCCCGCTGGGGCGAGGCACCCTTCTGGCGCGCCATTGCCAAGAACGGCGCCCGCTGGACGCCCGACTACCTGCTCGCATCGGTGGACCTGCAGCGCGACGCACTGGGCCAGGTCGAGCGCATGCCCGAGGAGCAGCGCGCCTTTGGGGGCATCCTGCTGCGCACGTTCCACATCAGCTTGGTGGTCACACTGGTGTGCCTGCTGGTGGGCTACCCGCTGGCCTGGTGGCTGGCCTCATTGCCTGCGCGTTCGGCCAACGTGCTGATGATCCTGGTGCTGGTGCCCTTCTGGACCTCGATCCTGGTGCGTGTGGCCGCTTGGATCGTGCTGCTGCAATCCGAAGGCCTGGTCAACCGGGGCCTGATGGGCCTGGGCCTGATCGAACAGCCGCTGGCGCTGCTGTTCAACCGCACGGGCGTGGTGATTGCCATGGTGCACATCCTGCTGCCGTTCATGATCCTGCCGCTGTACAGTGTGATGAAAAGCGTGCCGCCCACCTACCTGCGTGCGGCGGTGTCGCTGGGCAGCTCGCCCATTGCCGCGTTCTTTCGGGTGTATGTGCCGCAAACCTACCCCGGCATTGGCGCGGGTGCGCTGCTGGTGTTCATCCTGGCCATTGGCTACTACGTCACGCCCGCGCTGCTGGGCGGGGCCGATGACCAGATGCTGAGCTACTACATCGCCCGCTACACCAATGTGGAAGTGAACTGGGGCATGGCCTGCGCGCTGGGTGCCCTGCTGCTGGCTGCCACGCTGCTGCTGTACGGCGTGTACCGCCGCATTGGCAAAGCCGAATTGAGTCTGGGCTGATCACTCCCTCCAAAGCTGAAAGTCGCTGACCATGTTTCGCATGCCCCAATTCCCCCTGTACGCCACGTTGGCCGACAAGCTCGGCTGGTGGGCCGTGCGCGCGCTGAGCGTGTCCGTGCTGGTGTTCCTGCTGGTCCCCATCCTGGTGATGGTGCCGCTGTCATTCTCCGAAAGCTCGTTCCTCGCCTACCCCATCCACGGCTGGTCGCTCAAGTGGTACCGCAACCTGTTCGAGTCGGCCGAATGGGCCCGTGCCACGCGCAACAGCTTCATCGTGGCGCCCGCAGCCACGCTGATTGCCACTGTGCTGGGCACCCTGGCCGCCGTGGGCCTGTCGCGGGCGGACTTCCGGTTCAAGGGCCTGCTCATGGCCATCCTGATTGCCCCCATGGTGGTGCCCATCATCGTGGTGGGCGTAGCCACCTACCTGTACTTCGCGCCGCTGGGCCTGGCCGACAGCTACTTCGGCCTCATCATCGTGCACGCAGCCCTGGGTGCCCCCTTTGTGCTGACCACCGTGCTGGCAACGCTGGCGGGCTTCAACCACAACCTGGTGCGCGCCTCGCTGAGCCTGGGTGAGACACCGCTCAACACCTTTTTCCGCGTGACGCTGCCGGTGATTGCGCCGGGCGTGATCTCCGGCGCGCTGTTTGCTTTTGCCACCTCCTTCGACGAAGTGGTTGTCACCCTCTTCCTGGCCGGGGCCGACCAGTCCACGCTGCCGCGCCAGATGTTCAATGGCATCCGCGAGAACATTTCGCCCACCATTGCCGCCGTGGCCACACTGCTCATCCTCTTCACCACCAGCCTGTTGCTGGCGCTGGAGTGGCTGCGGGGCCGGCGCGCATGACGGCGCAGGCCGTGTTCACCAGTGCGGGCATCCGCACCCACGCCCCTGCTGCCGGTGCCACTTTGGCGACGCATGGCGCAGCCCCGTCCATGCTAGCCTTTGGCTAGATGTACGCGGGTCGTTGGCTACCCGCTCTGCTCCCCTTCCCTTTTCTGCTCGCCCTCTGTTTCGTCACCTCTCCCGGAAGCACTCCCATGGACATGAAGACATCCCCCCTCGCCCTGCTCAACGACCCCACGCTGCTCAAGACTGACGGCCTCATCAACGGCCAGTGGGTGGCGGGCAGCAGCCGCTTTGACGTGAACGACCCAGCCACGGGCCTGAAGCTGGCCGACGTGGCCAATCTGGGCCCGCAGGACGCCGAGGCCGCCATTGCCGCCGCCAACGCCGCCTGGGGCCCGTGGAAGACCAAGACGGCCAAGGAGCGCAGCATCATCCTGCGCAAGTGGTACGACCTGCTCATGGCTAACCAGGACGACCTGGGCCGCATCATGACCGCCGAACAGGGCAAGCCCCTGCCCGAGGCCAAGGGCGAAGTCGCCTACGGCGCGAGTTTTGTGGAGTGGTTTGCCGAAGAGGCCAAACGCATCAACGGAGAGACCCTGCCCCAGTTCGACAACAACCGCCGCCTCTTGGTGCTCAAGCAACCCATCGGCGTGTGCGCGGCCATCACGCCATGGAACTTCCCGCTGGCCATGATCACCCGCAAGGTCGCGCCCGCGCTGGCTGCGGGCTGCCCGGTGGTCATCAAGCCCGCCGAGCTGACGCCGCTCACCGCCCTGGCAGCCGCCGAGCTGGCCCTGCGCGCAGGCATCCCGGCAGGGGTTTTCAACATCCTGCCCGCCGACAGCGATAACTCCATCGCTATCGGCAAGGTGCTGTGCGCGAGCGACGTGGTGCGCCACATCAGCTTCACGGGCTCCACCGAAGTGGGCCGCATCCTGATGGCGCAGTCGGCCCCCACGGTCAAGAAGATGTCGCTGGAGCTGGGCGGCAATGCGCCCTTCCTGGTGTTTGACGATGCCGACATCAACAGCGCCGTGGAAGGCGCCTTTGCCAGCAAGTACCGCAACGCGGGCCAGACCTGCGTGTGCACCAACCGCTTTTATGTGCAAGAAGGCGTATACGACGAGTTCGTGGCCAAGTTCGCCGCCAAGGTCAAGACGGCCAAGGTGGGCAATGGCTTTGAAGCCGGTGTGAACCAGGGCCCGCTGATCGAGGAAGCCGCGCTGGCCAAGGTGCAGCGCCACGTGGACGACGCCATCGCCAAGGGCGGTCAGATCGTGGCGGGTGGCCAGCGCCTGAAAAGGCTGGGCTCTGGGCAGTTCTTCGAGCCCACGGTGGTTGCCAATGCATCTGCCGACATGCTGTGCGCACGCGAGGAAACCTTTGGGCCCTTTGCTCCGGTCTTCAAGTTCAAGACTGAACAGGAGGCCATTGACGCGGCCAACAACACCGAGTTTGGCTTGGCCAGCTATTTCTACAGCCGCGACGTGGGACGTATTTTCCGCGTGACCGAGGCGCTGGAATACGGCATGGTCGGTGCCAACGTGGGCATTCTGGCCACCGAGCATGTCCCCTTCGGCGGCGTCAAGCAGTCGGGCCTTGGCCGCGAGGGGTCGCACTATGGCATGGACGACTATGTGGAGATCAAATACTTGTGTCTGGGTGACATCCAGGGCGGCAAGTGAGCGAGTGCCAGGGGGCTGTCGCTTCGCTCTGCCGGTGAATAGCTACTATTTTTATAGCTTTACAGGCAGGTATTTCTAGCGCTTCGGGCCCCAAATGTCTGAAAGCGCAGGTGCATTGCGTACCTGCGCGCTTTGGCGCCCGAAGTCTCTTGCGCGTCTGCAGCGAGGGGCTTACACGCAGCGGTAGATCACTTCAAAGCGACTGACCTGGGCCGACAGTTCTGCCCCCAGGCCATATCGTGCGCAATGCTTTTCGGCCGCATTGAGGGCTCCGTCAGGGCCCAGCGTTGAATTTTCCCAGTTGATGGATACCGACTTCTCGTTGCCAACAACAATGAACGGCGCAGGGGGTGAATAAGCGCAGCCACCCACACTGGTGGCCAACACCGCCAGCCGGAGCCAAGCCATCAGGGTCATCGTTTTCGTATGCGCGTCCATGCGGAGCGCAGTGTATCGGATGGGCCTGCGCGGCGGTCTTAGAGCCTGTTGACGATCTCCCAGAGGATCGTCAACAGGCTCTTAGCGTTGCTGTAGCCCCCTGCTCAGCCACTGCCGCTTGATCTGAAGACCTGCCCACAGCGCAAAAAATACGGCCAGCCCAAACACCCAGCCCGACAGCGCAACCGCCATGCCGCCGGACAGCAGCGTGCCAATGGTGCAGCCAAGCCCGGTCATTGCCCCCCAGCCCAGCAACACACCGCCCGACAGCCCCCTCACAGCATCGCGCCACGTGGGCCAGCGCGCCGCAAACTGGCGGCTGGCCAGGGC
>NZ_JADHVT010000136.1 GCF_016783915.1 Acidovorax sp. | reverse complement strand
CAAGATCTGCCAGGGGTTCGATCAGTACGCCAACGTGCGGCCCACGCGCATCCTGCCGGGCATCGATGCGCCCCTGAAGCGCTGCACGCCCAAGGACCTGGACTGGGTCATCGTGCGCGAAAACTCCGAGGGCGAATACTCGGGCGTGGGGGGCCGCGTGCACCAAGGCCACCCCATCGAAGCGGCGACCGATGTGTCCATCATGACCCGCGTGGGTGTGGAACGCATCCTGCGTTTTGCCTTCCGCCTGGCGCAATCGCGCCCCCGCAAGCTGCTCACCGTCATCACCAAGAGCAACGCGCAGCGCCACGCCATGGTGATGTGGGACGAGATCGCCGCGCAGGTGGCCACCGAGTTCCCCGACGTGAAGTGGGACAAGGAGTTGGTGGACGCCGCCACGGCCCGCATGGTCAACCGCCCTGCCACGCTCGACACCATCGTGGCCACCAACCTGCATGCCGACATCCTCAGCGACCTGGCCGCCGCGCTGGCGGGCAGCCTGGGCATTGCGCCCACCGGCAACATCGATCCCGAGCGCCGCTACCCCAGCATGTTTGAGCCCATCCACGGCTCGGCGTTCGACATCATGGGCAAGGGCCTGGCGAACCCCATCGGCACCTTCTGGTCGGTGGTGATGCTGCTGGAGCACCTGGGCGAGGCCGACGCCGCCCGCGCCGTGATGCAGGCCATCGAACAGGTCACCGCCAACCCTGCCCTGCACACCCGCGACCTGGGCGGCACGGCCACCACAGCGCAGGTGACTGACGCCGTGTGCGCGCTGATCAGCAGCGCACCGTTGCAAAAGGCCGCCTGAGCTGCGTGGCTCCAACGCACTGCGCCCTGCCCCACTGCCCGATGAGCACGCACATCGACACCCAGCCCCGCCACTGGCTGCGCAGCATGTTCGACGCCGCCATCGCATCCGCGCAACCCGCGATATGTCTGCCGCCGCACCTGCCTGCCCCGCCCCGGGGTCGCACGGTGGTGATCGGCGCGGGCAAGGCATCGGCGCAGATGGCGCAGGTGCTGGAGGCCCACTGGCCCACGCCGCTGTCTGGCGTGGTGGTCACACGCTACGGGCACGCTGCCACCTGCCAGCACATCCGCGTGCTGGAGGCTGCCCACCCCGTGCCCGATGCGGCGGGCCTGGCTGCTGCGCAGCGGATGCTGGCCGCAGTGGCGGGCCTCACAGCAGAAGACCTGGTGATTGGCCTGTGGTCGGGCGGCGGCTCGGCGCTGCTGCCCTTGCCGCAGCCAGGCGTCACGCTGGCCGACAAGCAGGCGCTCAACCAGGCCCTGCTGCGCAGCGGCGCCAGCATTGGCGAGATGAACTGTGTGCGGCGCCACCTCTCGGCCATCAAGGGCGGGCGGCTGGCCCTGGCCTGCAGCCCTGCCCGCGTGGTCAACCTGGTGATGTCCGATGTGCCGGGCGACGACCCGCTGGACGTGGCCTCGGGCCCCACCGTGGCCGACCCGACCACCCGCGCACAGGCGCTGGCCATCTTGCAGCGCTACCGCATTGCGCTGCCGCCCGCCGTGCTGGCCGCATTGGACACTGCCGCCAGCGAAAGCATCAAGCCCGGCGACACCCGGCTGGGCCCCATCACCACCCACGTCATTGCTACACCCGACCTGGCCCTGCAGGCAGCCGCCCAGGTGGCGCGCCAGGCGGGCATCGAGCCCACGCTGCTCAGCGACGCGCTGGAGGGCGAAGCCCGCGACATGGGCACTGTGCTGGCCGGTGTCGCCCGCTACGCCGCCAAGGCCCCCTCGCCCAGAAACCGCGTGCTGCTGAGCGGTGGCGAAAGCACTGTCACCCTGCGCACACCGGCACCAGGGCAACCCATGCCAACCCCAGGGCGCGGCGGGCGCAATGTGGAATGCCTGCTGTCCCTGGCCCTGTCGCTCAAGGGCTTGCCCGGCGTGTACGCATTGGCCGGAGACACCGATGGCATTGACGGGCTGGAGCCCGTGGCAGGCGCGATCGCCACGCCCGACACGCTGGAGCGCGCCGCCACGCTGGGTCAACACGCCACCGCCGCGCTGGACGCACACGACGCCCACTCCTTTTTTGGCGCGCTGGGCGACACCGTGGTCACCGGGCCCACGGGCACCAACGTCAACGACTTCCGCGCGATCCTGATCGCAGCCGCGGGCTGACGCCACGCACCCGCGTCCCCACCGGCCCGGCCCCCACAAGAACCACAACCCAACGGAGACAACCATGACACGCATTGCAAAGCCGCACCACCCGCCGTCAACGCTGCCCACAGCGCCCTCCACACGCCGGCACCACCTGCTGGCGTTGGCCGCCCTGGCGGGCGCTGCCTGTGCCCTGCCCAGCGCACCGGCGCACGCGCAGGCCTGGCCGGCCAAGCCCATCACCATCGTCGTGCCCTTTGCGGCCGGCGGCACCACCGATGTGCTGGCACGCGCGCTGGGCGAAAAACTGGGCACAGCCCTGGGCCAGCCCGTGATCGTGGAAAACCGGGGCGGTGCGGGCGCCACCATCGGGGCCGACTACGTAGCCAAGGCCCCTGCCGACGGCTACACGCTGCTGATGGGCGCGGTGCACCACACCATTGCAACGAGCGTGTACAAAAAGCTCAACTACGACTTTCAAAAGAGTTTTGCACCCATCACCACCGTGGCGCTGGTGCCCAACGTGCTGGCCGTGAGTGCGGCCACGCCCGCCAAGGACGTGAAGGAGCTGGCGGCGCTGATCAAGGCCACGCCCAACAAGTTCTCCTACGGCTCCAACGGCGCGGGCACGGCGCAGCACCTGATCGGCACGCAGTTCGCCACGTCTATCGGCCAGCCCCTGCTGCATGTGCCCTACAAAGGCAGCGGCCCGCTCACCACCGACCTGCTGGGCGGACAGGTGTCGATGTCGTTCGACACCGTCACCCCCGTGCTGCCGCACATCAAGGCGGGCAAGCTGCGCGCCCTGGCGGTGACCACGGCCAAGCGCTCGTCCACCCTGCCCGATGTGCCCACACTGCAAGAAAGTGGCTTTGCGGGCTTTGACATCGGCACCTGGTTTGGTGTGCTGGCCCCCGCCCGCACGCCCGCCGATGTGGTGGCGCGGCTGAACACTGAAATGGTCAAGGTCATCCAGTCGCCGGACTTTCAAAAGCGCATGCAGGACATTGGCGCCGAACCCATCGGCAACACCCCCGCGCAGATGGCCGAGCAGATTGCGGCCGACACCGCACGTTTTGCCAAGCTGGTGGCCGACAACAAGATCACCACCGACTGACCGAGTGGCAAAGAGCGGTCGCACAGGGTGGTCGCAAAGGGTGGCTGGCGAGGTGAATGGTCAAGGTGGGTTGGTATAAACCCACGATGACCGCCGCCCCCATTGCCAACACCGCACCCGCTGCCCTCGTCCGCGCGCTGGAAGAGCGCGCCTTCAACGCCTGGCCCGCGCACCAGACGGTGTTTCACCGGGGCTGGGTGTTCCGGCTGTCGGGCGGCTACACCAAGCGTGCCAATTCGGTCAACGCGCTGGTGCCCGGCGCACCGTTCGACGGCGTGCGCGAGGCGGCGGCGGCGCTGTATGTGCGGCATGGATTGCCCGCCGTGTTCCGCATCTCCCCCCTGGCCCCGGCCGAGGCCGACCAGGAGCTGGCGGATGTGGGCTACCAGCACTTCGACCCCTCACTGGTCCTGCACAGGCCGCTGGCGCTGGGCTCAGTGCCCCGGCCCGACGGCAGCACCGTGGTCAGCACCTCGCCATCGCCCGCGTGGCTGGAAGGTTTTGCGGTGGCCAACGGCGTGGCGCCGCACCACCGCAACCTGCACCGCAGCATCCTCGACGCCATCGCCCACCCGGTGGGCTATGCGCTGCAACACGACGCCCAGGGCCACGCCGTGGGCTTTGGCCTGGCGGTGCTGGAGCGCGGCGCGGTGGGCCTGTACGACCTGGCTGTGGCGCCTGAACACCGGGGCGGCGGGCGCGGGCGTGCGCTGGTGCAGGCGCTGCTGCACTGGGGCATGGAGGCCGGTGCAACCAGCGCCTACCTGCAGGTGCGGGCGCAGAACACGCCTGCGCTGCGGCTGTATGAATCGATGGGGTTCAAGACGGCCTACGGCTACCACTACCGGGTGCCGGGCTGAGGTTGGCTTCTGCACTTCTCCCACAGGGTGCGAGGGAGCCGGGACCAGCGCAGCGGCCTACGGGCGCCTCCCCGCGTGGGTTTGAAGCCAAACAGGCCACAAGCGCTAGTGGATCATGCGCCAGCAGCTATTGATTCAATAGCAAACCATTCACCGCTCAACGGTGGCTGAGCTTGCGCACCGCCCAATCGCCCAGGCTTTGCACGGCTTGCACAAAGAAAATCAGCACCAGCACCACGGCCAGCATGATCTCGGGCAGAAAGCGCTGGTAGCCGTAGCGGATGCCCAGGTCGCCCAGGCCGCCGCCGCCAATGGCACCGGCCATGGCCGAGTAGCCGGTCAGGCTCACGAACGTGATGGTCAGGCCCGTCACGATGCCGGGCAGCGCCTCGGGCAGCAGCACCTTCCACACGATCTGGCTGGTGGTGGCGCCCATGGCCTGCGCGGCTTCGACCAGGCCGTGGTCCACCTCGCGCAGCGCGGCCTCGACCAGGCGGGCCACAAACGGGGCAGCGGCAATGGTCAGTGGCACCACGGCTGCGGCCGTGCCGATGGACGAGCCGGTGATGAGCCGCGTGAACGGGATGATGGCCACCAGCAGGATGATGAAGGGCGTGGACCGCACGGCGTTGACCAGCCAGCCCACCAGCTTGTTGACGGGGCCGTTCTCCAGCACCCCGCCGTCATCGGTCAGGCGCAGGAACACGCCCAGAGGCACCCCCAGCAAGCCGCCCACCAGGCCGGAGATGCCGACCATGATGAGCGTCTCCCACAGCGACGAAGCAAACAGATCCAGCATGGCTGGCGTGAAGTTGTTGAACATGATGTGTGCTCCCTCTTAACCGGCCACGGCCACTTCTTCCACCTCGACCCCGCCCGCGCGCAGGTGCGCCACGGCGCCCCGCACGCTCTCGGCCTCGCCACTGGCGTACACGGCCAGCGAGCCAAAGGTCTCGTCCTGGATCTCATCCACCTGCCCGTGCAGGATGCTCATGTCCACGCCAAACTGGCGGATCAGCTGCGACAGGATGGGCTGGTAGGCGCTGTCCCCGGCATAAGACAGGCGCAGCAGCTGGCCCGTGTGGCCCGGCGCCGTGACCGCGAGTTGGCCCGCGAGCTTGCGCACATGGTCCAGCACGCTGGCGGGCAGTTCCTGAGGCAGGATCTCATCGATCAGGCTCTTGGTGATGGCCTGCTGCGGGCGGGTGAACACGTCCAGCACCCGGCCCTGCTCCACGATGCGGCCAGCCTCGATCACGGCCACGCGGTCGGCCACCTGCTTGATGACCTGCATCTGGTGGGTGATCAGCACCACCGTCAGGCCCAGCTCGCGGTTCACCTGGCGCAGCAGGTCGAGGATGGAGCGCGTGGTTTCCGGGTCCAGCGCCGAGGTGGCTTCGTCGCTCAGCAGCACTTTGGGGCGGCTGGCCAGCGCACGCGCAATGCCCACACGCTGCTTTTGCCCGCCGCTGATCTGCGCCGGATAGCGGTCGGCCAGGGCCGACAGGCCCACCAGCTCCAGCAGCGGGTTCACACGCTCGCGGATGGCGGCCTTGTCCATGCCCGCCAGCTCCAGCGGCAGCGCGGCGTTGTCAAACACGGTGCGTGACGACAGCAGGTTGAAGTGCTGGAACACCATGCCGATCTCGCGGCGCGCCTCGCGCAGCTGCGCGTCATTCAGCTGGGTCAGATCCTGCCCGCCCACGATGACCTGGCCCGTGGTGGGCCGGTTGAGCAGGTTGATCACCCGCACCAGCGAGCTTTTGCCCGCGCCGCTCTTGCCGATGATGCCGAACACTTCGCCCGGCTGGATGGTGAGGTCGATGCCCTTGAGCGCCTCGACCGGGCCTTGTGAGCCCTGGTAGGTTTGGGTGATACCCCGTAGTTCGATCATGAAATGCAGCGGCGCTGCCCCACGCATGAACCTATCAGGCCGTGGCGCACCGTGTCTGAAAAAGAAAGGTGCGGACTGTATCGACGAATCGTAAGAACACAAACTATCAAATAATCGAGTGTTTAGATAGCCTGGTTATAAAGAACGGTCGCGTCAAGTATTTTGCTACTAATTAGATAGCAATCAACCTAAACTCCGTCATCGCTTTGTGGCAATTTCTCCAACTGCCATTCGTATGCGGACAACAGCCTGCTTGCGGAGAATCTGCACTCGACCGTCAATCCAAGATTCAGGAAAACAGGCTCTTAGAGGGGTTGTCCCATCACCGCATGCACTTTGCGCACCAATGTTTGCGCGTCAAACGGTTTGACCAGCAGTTCCATGTGCTCCCCCAGAAACTGGGACTTCATGGCAGCCTGTTCTGCATAGCCGGTCATCAGGATGATCTTGATGCCCGGAAACTTCTCGCGCGCATAGTCGGCCACCTGGCGACCGTTGGGTCCAGGCAGACCAACATCCGATACCAGCAGATCAAAATGCAAAGCCCCCGACAGCAAGGCCATGGCCGCACTGCCGCTGGCGGCCTCCATCACCTGGAAACCCATGTCCCTCATTAGCTCCACAGCCAAAGCGCGAACGATGTCATCGTCTTCCACCACAAGAGACGAATCGGGGCGACGGGGGCCCGAGAGGTTGGTCATAGGCTCCGGCTGATCAGCCTGAGGCGGATGAGACGAGCGCGTGAAATACAGCGACACGGAGGTGCCTTGCCCTTCGGCACTTTCGAGGATGGCGATACCACCTGACTGCCGCATGAACCCGTAGATCATTGACAGCCCAAGGCCTGTACCCTGGCCCAGCGGCTTGGTGGTGAAGAATGGGTCAAATGCCCTTGCGATGACATCGTCGGTCATGCCGGTGCCGGAATCTCGAACGACCACACGCACATAGTCCCCCGGCTGCAGCCCCGGCACAGACGCCACCAACGCCTGTTCCACATGCACATTGCCAGCTGCAATGTGCAGCGAGCCTCCGCCAGGCATGGCATCGCGGGCGTTGATGGCCAGGTTGACCACGGCGCTCTCGAACTGGTTGGCGTCTGTCAGAGCAGGCCAAAGGCCATCAGGCAAATCCATGTGCAGAGCAATGTTCTCTCCGCAAGTGGTTTTGAGCATGGTGGTAAGACCGCTCAGCGATTCGCCCAAGTCCACAGATCGTGAATCCAGTGGCTGTCGGCGAGAAAATGCCAGCAAGCGCTGTGTCAGCGCCGCTGCACGCTTGGCTGCAGCCAAGCCTGACTCAATGTAGCGGCCCACCTCATCATGGCGGCCTTGCGCCATGCGCTGACGGATGATCTGCAGCGGCAGCACGATACCCTGCAGCATGTTGTTGAAGTCATGGGCAATGCCACCAGTAAGCTGCCCCACAGCCTCCATCTTCTGGCTCTGGCGCAACAGATCCTCAGCATTGCGCAGCGCTTCTTCGCGCTGATGCTCCTCTGTGGTATCGCGGCCCACAGCCTGTATGAAGCCATCGCTCGGCACTGCTGTCCACGCAATCCACCGTTCACCACCATCGCGGTGCCGATAGCGTGCTACCAGTTGCCGCCGCATGGACTCCGTGGCAAGCAGCGCGATGGCAGCAGTCACCTGCGACAAATCCTGGGTATGCGCAAAAGCAGCCCACGGATGGCCCAAGGTTTCCTCCTCGGACCAGCCAAGTGTGGCGGTCCACGCGGGGTTCACTGCGGTGATTGTCCCGTCATAACGGGCCACAAGCAGGACATCTTCCGACAGCTGCCACAGCCTGTTCCGGTCGGCCGTACGCTGCGCCACCTGATGCTCAAGCGATGCAGCAGCCTCGCGCCACTGGCGCAGCGCCAGAAACTTGCTGGTTGTCTCCACTACCGTGTCCAACATACCCATCACATTGCCCTGCCCATCGCGCAGTGGGCTATAGCAGAAAGTGAAGTACGCCCGCTCAAGATAGCCGTAGCGATCGACCTCCAACTCCAAGTCTTCGATGAAGGTGGCCTCTCCCGCGTAGGCTTTGTCAACCAGTGGCTTCAGCGCAGGCCAGACCTCGCTCCACACCGCTGACAGTGGACGACCCAGCGCCTCTGGCTTGGCACCCATCAGGGGCCTGTAGGCGTCGTTGTACAGCATGATGAGCTGTGGCCCCCAGGTCATGCATGACGGAAAACGCGACGACAGCATGGTTTCAACCGCAAAACAGAGCGCTTCAGGCCACCTGTCGATGGGACCCAGCGGAGTATTCGCCCAGTCGTGGTCGCGAACCTTGGCGCTCATGGCACCTTCCGCGCGGGGAAACGCCTGAAGTGTGGGCAAGGAGTTGGTCATGGTGATGGACAGCACGAAGGTGTATGCGACCCGCCAAGCCGCCACTGGCTCATCGATTGCCGCTTATACGGCGGCCCGGTGAGGACCGGGCTGCACGCTGGAAGGTTCCAGAGTCTACAGGTGAATGCATGATGAAATCGGGGTGCAAAGGGGGTATCAGCAGGGAGCTGAGCCCCTCCCCTTTGGCGCCGAAACAGCCGCTACATCGCCGACACCGCGCCGCGCACCTGAACCTGGCGCGACACCGTCACACCTAAAGCCAGCACCCCCAGCGCAGCCACCGAGAACACCGGCGCGATCCAGCCCCGGTCCACGCTGGCCGCCACCAGCAGCACCCCCAGCGATTGCCCCAGGAACAGCAGGCACGCAAACAGCGTGACGGCCGTGCCACGCGCCTCGGGCGCCATCTGCGTGGCCTGCACCTGCAGCGTGTTGTGCAGCATGTAAAAGCCGACCCCGGCAAAGAAGCAGCCCAGCACCCCCCAGGCCGCCACCGGCCCCCAAGCCAGCAGCAACAGCCCGGCGGCAATCAGCGACGCACCCACCAGCGCCAGGCCCCGTTCGCCCAACAGCGCCAGCCAGCGGCGCGCCAACAGGCTGTAGATGAGCCCGCCCACGCCATACAGCACCATCACCCCACCGGCCGCCGAGGCAGACAGCCCAAACCCGTCCACCATGCGCGCGGGCACAAAGGCCAGCGTGCCAAAGGCCAGGGCGCCCTCCACTGCCACCACGGTCAGCACCCAGCGCACCCGGGGCATGCGCAGCAGCGCGGCCGTGTTTGCCAGGTAAGCCGACAGCGAAAAAGCGGGCGGTATCGCGCTACCAGCGGCGGGTGCCGGGGTGCTGGCCGCCATGGCGCGGGCCTGCCGCCACAGCAGGCTGGCAGCGGTCAGAAACAGCAGCGACAGCACCACAAACGCGGCCCGCCAGCCCAGCGCCTCCACCGCAAAGCCGCCAAACCACTGCCCGGCCATCATCCCCGACACGGTGGCCACCATCAGCTGCGCCAGGGTCTCCTGCCGCTGCTCGTACGGCACGTTGTCCCCAATCCACGCCATCGACAACGGGATGATGCCCGCCGCCGACGCACCCATGGCCGCACGCGCCGCCACCAGCACCGGCAGCGTGGGAGCCAGCGCCGTCACGCCGCTGAAGAGCGCACAGGCAAACGTGGCGCCAATCACCACGCGCACTTTGCCCAGCCGGTCGCCCAGGGGGCCATAGAACAACTGCAGCACGCCATAAGACACGGCAAACGCCGCAATGACGGCCGACGCATCGCCCGTGGTGACAGAAAACTCGCGTGCCAGGGACACCAGCATCGGGTCGCACACACGCATGGAAGCCATGCTGCAAAAGGCTGCCAGGCTGATCACCCGCAGCATCGTCGAAGAAGAGGTCATATGACCCGATTGTGGTGCGACCAGCGCAAGGTTGCTGGCACGGGGCGGCATGCACCCCGGTGGCCAGAGGTCAGTGAAGGGGCTGCCGTTAGATAAACCGGCGCGCTACGCTGGAGCTTGCCTCCCCACATACACCGCTTCAACACGCCCAGCGCCCACCGGGGGCGTACGGACCGACTGACTGACTGCAAACGTAAACGGACGGGAGCAGCCGTGCTCAGCCCTTGCCCACATTGAAGCTGGTGTCGAAGGTGCCCCGCACATCCAGCCGCTGCTTGATCAGGCCTGCCGCAAGGTAAAAGTCGGCTGTCTTCTGCTGGTCGGCCAGCACCTGGGCGTCGATGTCCTGCCAGCGGGTGGCGCGGCGCTCAAACTGCAGCTGCGCCGCATCGGCCGGAATGCCCACGATGCGCGCCAGCGACTGGCCAAAAGGCTTGGCGTTCTGGTACGACCACACCTGCGCACGCGCCACGCGCTCCTTGAAGTCCGCCAGCGCCGCGCGCTTTTCTGCCAGGGCCGCATCGGTGGCGGCCAGAAAGCTCAGGCCCGACCACAGGCCCCGGCCGCTGACCAGCACGCGCGCATGGCCGCTGGTTTCAGCCAGCGCGGTGTAGGGCTCCCAGGTGGCCCAGGCATCGACCGAGCCCTGCGTCAGCGCCAGCTTGGCGTCTGGCGGGGGTATGAAGCGCAATTGCACATCATCAGCCTTGAGCCCCGCCGACTCCAGCGCCTTGAGGGTGACCAGATGGCCGATGGAGCCCCGGTTGGTGGCAATGCTCTTGCCCTTGAGGTCAGCCGCTGTCTTGAGCGGCGAGTGGGGCGCCACCAGCACGGCCGTGCCATAGGCATCTGACCGGCTGGCCGCAAACGCCTTGACCCGGCTGCCCGCAGCCAGCGTGAACAGCAACGGCGCATCGCCAATGGGGCCGAAGTCCACCGCGTTGGCGTTGAGCGCCTCGGCCAGCGGCGCAGCGGCCGGAAACTCGCTCCACTTGATGTCGTAGGGCAGGTTCTTGAGCTCGCCCGCTGCATCCAGCAGCGCCTGCAGCCCACCCTTCTGGTCGCCTGCGCGCAGCAGCACGCGCGACGAGGATTGGGCATGGGTGAGGACGGGCGACAGGAACGAACTGGCAGCGACCGATGCGGTCAGAAAGTGGTTGAAACGGCGTCGTTGGATAGTCATGGTGTTGATGTGGTGAAAAAGGTCACAAGGGAATGCGGCCCATGGGAAAGCGGCAAATAGCCGTTGGCGCGTTAGCTGGGGCGTGGGGGGTGCGCATCACACACCCAGCGCTCGGCGCCCGGCGGCAATGTGTGCGCTGTCCTCCTGCGGGGTGTGCACGCGGCCACACAACACATCGCGCAGGTGGCGCTCCAGCGGGTTTTTGCGTGCCAGGCCGTGGTTGCTGGACATCTGCAACGCCGCCTGCACCACCTCGATGGCGTTCTGCGTGGCCACGGTTTTGACCAGGCCGCTGTCCACTGCTGGCACCAGGGTGCCGGTGTCCAGGTCATGCGCCACGCTGGCGATCAGCCGGTCGTTGGTGAGCAGCAGGGCCTCGATGCGGCCCACGGCCTCCTGGGCGCGCGGCAGGCTGGACAGGGGTGCGCCCAGGTTGGCGGGCGTGCGCTCGCGCAGAAAGCGCACCACCCAGTCGCGCGCCGCGCGTGCCACGCCGGTGTACAGAGCGCCCAGCATCACCGTCATCTCGGCCAGCATGGCGGGCTCGCCACGGGCCCAGTCCTGCGGCAGGCGCACATCCAGCGCGTGGTCGTGGGGGGTCAGCACGTCCTGCAGGATCACATCGTGGCTGCCACTGGCGCGCAGGCCCAGGTGGTCCCAGGTGGCGTCGATGCGGATGCCGGGCGAACCGGCCCGCACCAGGAACGAGCCCACGCGCGGCACCTCTTCATCGGTGCGGGCCCACACCACATACCAGCGCAGGATGGGCACGCCGGTCGAATACACCTTATGCCCGCTGATGCGCCAGCCCTCGGCCGTGTGCCGCGCCACCGTGGCAGGCAGGCCGCCGCGCGCGGGCGAGCCCAGCTCGGGCTCCACGCGCAGCGCATTGATGAGCGACACCTCGTTGTGCGACTCCTGCACCAGCTGCCGGGCCAGCGCCTGCGGCCAGGGCGAGCCAGGCCGCCCCATGCCGCGCTGCTGGATGTACTGCATGGTCAGCACCAGCGCCGTGGCCGGGCAACCCTGGCCCACCGAGCCAATCACCTCACCCAGTTGCGCGGCGGACGCGCCCTGCCCGCCCAGCGTGCGTGGCGCGGCCAGCGCCAGCAGGCCGGCCTGCTGCAGGTCGGCAAAGTTCTGGTGCGGAAAACTCCCGTCCCGGTCATGCGCCACGGCGCGCTCGGCAAACTCCACCGCCAGCGTGCGCACCACCTGCCCCCAGGTCAGCGGCGCGTTCATTGCAGCACCTCGGGCTGCTGCCGCACGAGGATGTCGAACAGGCTCCTGAAGGCAAACTGAGCGCCGCCGGGCCCGCCGATCTGCGCATGCGTGTGCTGCGCGATCTCATGGCGAATGGGTTGGGGCGTGCCCGCCGCCTCGGCCAGCAGCTGGGCCTGGCAGGCGTTCTCCAGCGCGATGTACCACCACGCCGCCGCCTCCACCGACGGCCCCGCCGTCAGGATGCCGTGGTTCTGCAGGATCACCGCCTTCTGCGCCCCCAGCGCCTTGCCAATGCGAAAG
>NZ_JADHVT010000031.1 GCF_016783915.1 Acidovorax sp. | reverse complement strand
GCAGGCCCATGTGCGCGGCCTCCAGCATGTCGGCGCTGCCGCCGCTGTACCAGGGGTCCAGCACGCAGTCATGGCCGAACGCGACGGTGAGGCCCGCAGCCATCAGCTCGGGCACGCGGGTCATGCCCCGGCGCTTGGGGTAGGTGTCGTGGCGGCCTTGCAGCGTGATGTTGATGAGCGGGTTGGCCACCACGCCCAGGTCGGCCTCGGCCATCAGCGCCATCAGCTTGCTCACGTAGTAGTTGTCCATGCTGTGCATGGAGGTGAGGTGCGAGCCCGTCACGCGGCCCTGCAGGCCCAGGCGCTGGGTTTCGTACGCCAAGGTTTCCACGTGGCGCGAGTGCGGGTCGTCGGATTCGTCGCAGTGCATGTCCACGCGTTTGCCCCGTTCGGCCGCCAGTTCGCAAAGGATCTTCACGCTCTCGGCCCCTTGGGCCATGGTGCGCTCGAAGTGCGGAATGCCGCCCACCACGTCCACACCCATGTCCAGCGCGCGTTTCAGGTTGTCGAGCCCACCCGGCGCACGCAGCACGCCGTCTTGGGGGAAGGCCACCAGCTGCAAATCCAGGTAGGGCGCCACGCGCTGTTTCACATCCAGCAGCGCCTGCACCGGCAGCAGGCTGGGGTGGCTGGTGTCCACATGGCTGCGAATGGCCAGCAGCCCGCGCGCCACGGCCATGTCGCAGTACTGCAGCGCGCGCTGCACGATGGCGTCATGGGTCAGCGTGGGCTTGAGCTCGCTCCACAGCGCAATGCCTTCGAGCAGCGTGCCGCTCTCGTTCACGCGCGGCTGGCCGTAGCTCAGGGTCGAGTCCATGTGGAAATGCGCGTCCACAAACGGCGGGCTGACCAGCAGGCCACCGGCATCCACCGTCTCATGCGCGGGGGCTTGCAGGCCCTCGGTCACTTCGGTGATGCGGCCGCCTTGCACGGCGATCGACATGTTCTGGCGCCCGTCGGGCAGGGTGGCGTGGGTGATGAGCAGGTCGAGCATGGTGGGGGAGTGTAGATATTCGTCGGGACGCGCTGGCACACTGCGGGGTTTCAAGAAAAAAGGGTCATCCGATGAACGCACATGAAAAGCTGAACTACGTCGAATTTGCGGCGCGCGATTTGCCCGCCACCAAGTCGTTCTTTGAAAAGGCCTTTGCGTGGGCCTTTGTGGACTACGGCCCGGAGTACACGGCCTTCTCGGGCCAGGGGCTGGACGGCGGCTTTTTCCAAGCCAGCCTGTGTTCCTCCCCAGCCACTGGCGGCGCCTTGCTGGTGTTCTACAGCGCAGACCTCGAAGCCACATTGGCCAAGGTGGAGGCGGCGGGTGGCCATGTGGTCAAGCCGGTATTCGACTTTCCGGGAGGACGGCGCTTTCATTTCACAGAGCCCAGCGGCAACGAGTTTGCGGTGTGGTCCGATCACCGCTCCCCCTTGCGGTAGGGCTTCATCAGCGCCTGCGGATACGCTGCCTTGCGTGCCACCAGCACCAGCGCCAGGATGGACAGCAGGTAGGGCAGCATCAGATACACCTGGTACGGCAGCCACGCATCGCCCGCCTGCTGCAGCCGCAGCTGCAGCGCGTCAAAGAAGGCAAACAGCAGCGCACCCAGCAGCGCCTTGCCGGGCCGCCACGAGGCAAACACCACCAGCGCGACGCAGATCCAGCCGCGCCCGTTGATCATGTTGAAGAAAAAGGCGTTGAACGCCGACAGCGTGAGGAACGACCCCGCCACGCCCATCAGCGCCGACCCCGCCACGATGGCGCCGGTGCGCATGGCCGCCACCGAAATGCCCTGGCCCTCGGCCGCCTGCGGGTTCTCGCCCACCATGCGCACCGCCAGGCCCAGGGGGGTGCGCATCAGCACCCAGGCCAATAGCGGAACCAGCAGCAGGGCCAGCAGCGTGAGTGGGGTTTGTGCCGACAGGATAGGAATGCCCAGCCACTCCATCGGTGCAAAGGGCTCGATGGTGGGTGGCGTGTTGACCTTGGGAAAGCTCACCCGGTAGCCGTAGTAGCTGAGCGCTGTGGCCAGCAGCGTGATGCCCAGGCCCGACACATGCTGAGACAGCGCCAGCCCTACGGTGAGCCAGGCATGCAGCAAGCCAAACACCGCCCCCGTGAGCGCAGCCACCAGCACCCCGGTCCACAGCCCATGGCCCGCGTACACGGCAAGCCAGCCGGTGAAGGCGCCAGCCACCATGATCCCTTCAATGCCCAGGTTGAGCACGCCTGCGCGTTCGCACAGCAAAACCCCCATCGTGCCCAGAATGAGCGGGGTGGCCACGCGCAGGGTGGCGATCCAGAACGCGGGGTTGGCGAGGATATCGAGCAGTTCGGTCATGCGGCTGCTCCAGAGCTGATTGCTTCTATTTTGATAGCTGTCAGCGCAATATTCACTAGCGCTATATGCTTTTTTGGCGTGTATTTTCGGTGCGCACAGGTTGTCATGGCTGCCTCACTTCCAGCGCACGCGGTACTGCGTCAGCAGCCCGGCCACCAGCACCGCAATCAGCGAAGTCGCCACGATCACATCCGCAATGTAGGTGGGCACACCCACCGCGCGGCTCATGCTGTCGGCCCCCACCAGCACGCCCGCCACAAAGGTGCCCGCTGCGATCACGCCCAGCGGGTGCAGCCCAGCCAGCATGGCGATCACGATGCCGCTGTAGCCGTAGCCGGGCGACATGTCGAGCGTCACATAACCAGTGCGACCCGCCACTTCGATGGCGCCGGCCAAGCCTGCAAGCCCGCCGGAGAGCAGGGCGACCAGCACCACCGTGCGGGTGATAGGCACGCCCGCAAAGGCAGCAGCGCGTGCATTGGCCCCCGCAGCACGAATGTCAAACCCTGGCACTGTGCGTTCCAGCAGCGCCCACAGCATCACGGCCAGCGACACGGCCCACAGCAGGCCCGTGTGCAGCCGCGTCTGAGGCACCAGCTTGGAGAGTTCCAGGTCGCCCTGCAGTGCCACGCTCTGCGGCCAGCCCATGGAGAGCGGGTCTTTCATCGGCCCATCGAGCAGGGCCGACACCAGCAGCAGCATGATGAAGTTGAGCAGCAGTGTGGTGACCACCTCGTCCACGCCCAGCCGCGCCTTCATCAGCGCCGGGCCCAGCAGCAGCGCTGCGCCCGCCAGCGCGGCCGCCAGCATCATCAGCGGAAAGAGCACATAGGGCGACCACTCCAGCCCCGTGCCCCCGTGCATGCCGCCCACGGCCACGGCGGCCAGCGCCCCGGCGTAGAGCTGTCCCTCGGCCCCGATGTTGAACAGCCGCGCGCGGAAGGCCACGGCCGCTGCCAGCCCGGTCAGGATCAGTGGCGTGGCGCGGGTGAGGGTTTCGGTCAGCGCAAACACCGAGCCGAACGCGCCTTGCAGCAGCAGCGCATAGGTCTGGCCCACGGGCGCCCCGGCCCACAGCACCAGCAGGGCGCTGACGATCAGTGTGAACACCACGGCGCCCACCGGCGCCAGCACGTAGGCGGCTGGGGAGGTGTGGTTGCGTTTTTCAAGTCTCATGCTGGGTTGTTCTTGTTGTTGTCGCTCAATGGGCAGCGCCCGCCATGGCCAGGCCGATGGCTTCGCGTGTCCAGTCTTCGGCGCGTCGCGCCTCGCTCAGTTGTCCGTCGTGCATGACGGCCACACGGTCACCCAGCGCCAGCACTTCGTCCAGATCGTCCGAGATCAGCAGCACGGCCGCTCCCGCATCGCGCGCGTTGATGAGCTGCTGCTGCACAAACATCACCGCGCCAATGTCCAGCCCCCAAGTAGGCTGGTGCGCCACGATGAGCTGGGGCGCAGGCGCGGTGTAGCCTGCTGCGTCCTTCGGCGGCATCAGCGCCCGGCCCAGGATGAGCTTTTGCATGTTGCCGCCCGACAGCGACCGGGCGGGCGCGTCGGCACCGCCGCCGCGCACGTCAAAGGTCTCGGCCACGCGCTGCGCGTGCTGGCGCGCGGCGCGGCGTTTGACCCAGAAGGCGCGGAACCACGGGTGCGCAAACCAGGGCCCGCGCAGGCGTTCGGCCACCGCGTTCTCCCACATGGGCAGGTCGCCCACCACGCCCACGGCGTGGCGGTCTTCGGGGATGCGGGCCACGCCCTGGCCGACCAGCCACGCGGGCCGTGCTTGCAGCGGTGCGCCACGCAGCGTGACTTGGCCGGAGGAGGCGCTGCGCACGCCGCACAACACATCGGCCAGTGCCACTTGGCCGTTGCCGCTCACGCCCGCAATCGCCACGATCTCGCCAGCGCGCAGGGTGAGGGAGACCTCGTGCAACCGATCGCGCCCGGTGGGGGCGGTGCTGACGTTGCTCAGGGTGCAGATGGGCTCGCCCACGCTCCGCGCGGGGCGGCGCTCGGCCGCCTCAATCGCATGGCCCACCATCCATTGCGCCAGTTGCCCCTGCGTGGTGCCCTGTGCAGGCGCCTCGGCCACCAGCTTGCCTTGGCGCAGCACGGCTACGCGGTGTGAGACGCGCAGCACCTCGCCCAGTTTGTGGCTGATGAAGATGATGGACAGGCCCTGCGCCACCATCTGCGCCAGGGTGTCGAACAGCGCCTCGCTCTCTTGCGGGGTGAGCACGGCGGTGGGTTCGTCCAGGATGAGGATGCGGGCGCCCCGGTAGAGTGCCTTCAGGATTTCGACGCGCTGGCGCTCGCCCACCGAGAGGCTGCCGACCTTCGCATCGGGGCTCACTGGCAGGCCAAACTGCTGCGACACCGCCAGCAGCTTTGCGCGGGCATCGCTGCGGCGCGAGAAGGGCTGCCACAGCGGCTCGCTGCCCAGCAGCACGTTATCCAGCACCGTGAGGTTGTCGGCCAGCGTGAAGTGCTGGTGCACCATGCCAATGCCCGCCGCCAGCGCTGCACGCGGCTGGCCGGGCGGCAGGGGCTGGCCAAAGGCTTCGATACTGCCTTCGTCAGCCACGTAGTGCCCGAACAGGATGGACATCAGCGTGGACTTGCCTGCGCCGTTTTCGCCCAGCAGGGCCAGCACTTCGCCGCGTGCCAGGGTCAGGCTGATGGCGTCGTTGGCGACGAGCTTGCCGAAACGCTTGGTGATGCCGGTCAGGCGCAGGACGGGGGGCATGTCAGCACGCATGGAGTCGTGCTCCGTCAGCGGTACACAAAACTGGCGCGGCCCAGGCCAGTGGGCGCCGCGCAAGGGCCGCCCCGCCGCGCTGGCGTCGTCCCACTGCCCGCTGTGCGCAGCACTGCGAGAGCGGGGGGAAGCGGCGTAGCCGCTCAGGGGGGTGTTTCTGCTTCACTTCCACGCCGCCAGAAACGCGCGCAACACCTTGGCCGAATTGGCGGCCGCCAGGCCCATGAAGGTGCCCATTTCGTTCTCGCCATCACCACCACCGGCGAGATCGCTCAGCGACCGGAAGGCGATGTAGGGCACGCCGTTGCTGTGGGCGACCATGGCGGTGGCGGCGGTTTCCATGTCGAGCACGTTGGCCTCGAAGGTCTTGAAGGCGTATTCGCGGAAGGCCTTGTTGTCCACAAAGGCTTGGCCCGATACGCCGTTGCCGCCTACCACCAGTTGTGGGCGCTGCTTGAGGCAGGTGGCGGCCAGGCAGTGCTCCAGGCCCACGTTCTGCAGGCTGCGGGCGGTGGCCAGCATCTTCGGGTCGGCTTCGAACCAGAACTTCTTGCTGAGCTGGGGGTTGGCAGTCGATCGCACCTCCACCGGGCGCGGGTGCATCATGCCGAAGGCGGGCATCGTCAGCTCGCTTTTCATCCACGCGGGGGCGCTGTACTGGCCGGGTTTGTCTTCACGCGCCATCAGCCATTCCATGTACTGGCCCCACTGTGCGGGCACCGTCACGTCGCCAATGTGCAGGCTAGGGTTCACGCCGCCCGCAATGCCGCTGAAGACCACGTGGCTCACGTGGAAGCGGTCCAGCACCAGCTGGGTGTTCATGGCCGCGTTGGTCATGCTGATGCCCGACAGGAACACCACCACAGGTTTGCCCTCCAGCGTGCCGGTGGTGAACTCCACGCCGTTGATGCTGTGCTTGGCGGGCTGCTGCACCTGGGGCAGCAGCACGGTCAGCTCAGGGGCAAAAGCGGAGATGACGGCGATGCGGGGCGTGTCGTCCAGCCGCACGGCTGTTTTGCCAGGCGAGGTGGCGGCACAGCCCGCGACCACGGCGGCCAGGGCCAGGGCGCCCAGCAGGCGGGTGCACCGGGTTGTCAGAGTCGGCTTGGTGGTGTGGTGCGAAAACATGGTGGGTGAGCCAATAGCGGTGAGCATCAAAACAAACAGGCCACCGCTTTGCTGGGGTGGCCTGTGCACAGAAGTTGAGGACGCGGGCACGGCGCCCGCTGCATCCGGTGCTTACTTGGCCGTGGACTTGGGCTGGCTGTCGTCCACCTTCACGGTGAACTTGCCCGCCAGGATGTCGGCCTCCTTGGCCTTGACCTTGGCGACGATGTCGGCAGGCACCTTCTTCTCGAACGTACCCAGTGGGGCCAGCTCAGAGCCCTTGTGCTTCATCATCGAATACGGGCCGTAGTCCTCGGGTGTGAACTTGCCTTCCTTCACCAGTTTCAGCGCGCGGTCGATGCTGGGCTCCATGTGCCAGATGGCCGACGCGACCACGGTATCGGGGTACTGCTCTTGCGTGTTGATCACGTTGCCGATGGCGAGCTTGCCTTTTTCTTTGGCGGCGTCGCTCACGCCAAAGCGCTCGGCATACAGCACGTCGGCGCCCTTGTCGATCATGGCGAAGGTGGCTTCCTTGGCCTTGGGTGGGTCAAACCAGCTGTTGATGAAGGTGATGGTGAACTCGACCTTGGGATTGGTCTCCTTGGCGCCCGCCATGAAGGCATGCATCAGGCGGTTGACCTCGGGGATGGGGAAGCCGCCCACCATGCCGATCTTGTTGGTCTTGGTCATGCCGCCAGCCACCATGCCGCTGAGGTACGCGGGCTCCTGGATGTAGTTGTCGAACACGCTGAAATTGGGCGCCTGCGGCTTGCCGGAGGAGCCGAGCAGGAACGAAGTCTTGGGGAAGTCCTTGGCCACCTTGCGGGCGGCGGCTTCTACCGCAAAGGCCTCGCCCACGATGAGCTGGTTGCCGCCGGTGGCGTACTCGCGCATCACGCGCTCGTAGTCGGCGTTGCTCACGTTTTCGCTGGCCTTGTATTCGATTTCGCCACGTGCCTCGGCGGCCTTCAGCGCCTTGTGGATGCGGCTGACCCATTGCTGTTCAAAAGGCACCGTGTAGATCGCCGCGACCTTGATCTTGGACTGCGCGAAGGCCAAAGAGGGCGCCATCGCCATGGCGGCCGAGAGGGCCATGGAGGTGCAGAGCAGGCGTCCGGTGAAGATGCGGCGAGTGGTCATGGTGGGGGTCCTTCAGACAAGCGAACAAAGGGTTGGAGGTGCCTTTGTCCTAGCAAGGAGCGCGCCAGTAGGCCCCCCGGACTGCGGCAAACCGCTGGCAAGTCTGCCAGAGGAAAGCCACCAAGTGGTAAAAATTTGCGGACGTGGGTGCGCAGCCATGAAAAAAGCCACCGCCGGGCACAAAGGCCCTCCTGCGGTGGCTGGTGCATGACCAGGCGGCTGTGCGCTTATTTGGTGCCAAAGATACGGTCACCCGCATCGCCCAGGCCCGGCAGGATATAGCCGTGGTCGTTCAGCTCGCGATCGATGGCGGCGGTGAAGATCGGCACATCGGGATGCGCCTTTTGCAGCGTGGCCACACCTTCGGGCGCAGCCAGCAGGCAGACGAACTTGATGGAGCGGGGGTTGAGCTTTTTCAGGCGGTCCACACAAGCGGCCGCGGAGTTGCCGGTGGCCAGCATCGGGTCCACCACGATGATGTCGCGCTCGTCCATTTCGGATGGCATCTTGAAGTAGTACTCCACCGGCTGTAGCGTGGCCGGGTCGCGGTACAGGCCGATGTGGCCCACGCGCGCGCCGGGCACCACGTTGAGCATGCCGTCCAGAAACCCGTTGCCCGCACGCAGGATGGACACCAGCACCAGTTTCTTGCCGTCGATCATCTTGCCGGTCATGGTCTCCAGCGGGGTTTCGATCTGGACATCCTGCAGCGGCATGTCGCGGGTCACTTCGTACGCCATCAGCGTGGAGAGTTCTCCGAGCAGGCGGCGAAAGCTGTTGGTGCTGGCGTCCTTCTTGCGCATCAGCGTGAGCTTGTGCTGGACGAGGGGGTGGGTGATGACGGTGACGTTGCTCATGGGGAACCTGAAAGGAGAAGGGCAGAGGCCTCAGTGCCGGTGCACAGGCACGCTCTGCCACACAGTGGGTAAAAAAGTGGGGGCTAGTCTGCCAGAAACCGTGCCAGGCGCGACAAATCGACGTTGCCGCCACTGATGAGGATGCCGACACGCGCGCCATGGATGTCCACGTTGCCGTGCTGGGCCCCGGCGAACGCGAGGGCGCCCGTGGGTTCGACCACGATCTTCATGCGCTCGGCAAAAAAGCGCAGGGACTCCACCAGTTGCTCGTCGGTGGCAGTGACCATGTCGTCGGCCAGGCGCTGGATGATGGGGAAGGTGAGCTGGCCCAGGGCCTGGGTCTGTGCGCCGTCGGCAATGGTGTGGGGCGTGGGGATCTGCACCACGTGTCCGGCTTTGAACGACTGCTGGCCGTCGTTGCCCGCCGCAGGCTCTACGCCCACCACCCGGCATTGCGGCGCCAGGGCCTCGGCTGCGAGCAGGCTGCCGGCCAGCAGGCCACCGCCGCCCACGCAGACGAAGAGGTAGTCCAGGTCGGGCACTTCTTCAAAAAGCTCTTTGGCGGCCGTGCCCTGGCCAGCGATGACATGGGGGTGGTCGAACGGGGGTACCAGCGTCATGCCGCGCTCCAGCGCCAGGCGGCGGCTGATGGCCTCGCGGTCTTCGGTGTAGCGGTTGTAGGTGACGACCTGGGCGCCGTAGTCGCGCGTGGCGGCCATCTTGGAGGCGGGGGCGTCCTCGGGCATGACGATGGCGGCGGGCATGTCCAGCAGCCGGGCTGACAGCGCAATCGCCTGGGCGTGGTTGCCAGCAGAGAAGGCGAGCACGCCGCGCTCGCGCTGCTCGTCGGTGAACTGGGCCAGGGTGTTGAACGCACCCCGGAACTTGAAGGCGCCGGTGCGCTGCAGGTTCTCGCACTTGAAGAACAGCTGCGCGCCCAGCCGCTCATCGGCGGTGCTGGAGCGCAGCACGGGCGTGCGGTGGGCCATGCCCTTGAGCCGGTGCGCGGCAGCGGCCACATCGTCGTAGGTGGGCGGGGTCAGGCTGGGCAGCGTCATGGTGGCGGCATCCTTGTGGACAGGGCTGGAAGACGGCCAAACCCCGTAAAGCCTGATGATAGCCCTTTACCTCTTTACTTCAAGCAAAAGGGCCTGCGAGCGCTAGTGCTGTATGCCTGGGCAGCTATACATTTTGATGTGGCACATGCCTGTGAGCCCAATACCACGGGCCGCATGGCGCGGCCCGGTGGCGGTCAGCCCAGCTCGCTGAACCGCTGCAACGGCGTGAGTGCCGGGAACTCGCCCACGCGTTTTTGCTTCATGGCTATGACCGATTCGCGCACATGCTGGTTGCTCCAGATGGCGCCTTGCAGCCAGCCCATCTGGCGCAGGCTGTCTTCCACGCTGTGGTCGCGCGCGTAGTTAACGGCCTGCTTGGTGCCCCAAATGGCCACCGGAGGCTTGGACGCGATCTCCTTGGCGCACTGCAGCGCGGCGGCCAGCATGGCTTCCTGGGTGTCGAAGACCTCGTTGACCAGGCCGTAGCCCAGGGCCTTGGCGGCGCTCAAGCGGCGGCCGGTGTAGGCCAGTTCTTTCACCACGCCGAGAGGGATGAGCTTGGGCAGGCGTTGCAGCGTGCCCACGTCGGCCACCATGCCGATGTTGATCTCCTGGATGCAGAAGAACGCGTCGGCCGTGGCATAGCGGATGCAGCCTGCGGTGACCATGTCCACCGCTCCGCCGATGCAGCCGCCGTGGATGGCCATGATGACGGGGATGCGCAGGTTGTCGATGCGGGTGAAGGTGGCCTGCATGTCCGTCAGCAGGTCAAAGATGGCGGCACGGCCCTCGGGGCTCTGGTCGTCCATCGTGATGGCGCCGCCAAAGGTTTCCAGCGCCATGCCCGCGCTGAAATGTTTGCCGGTGCTGCTGATGACCAGCGCCCGCGCCGCGCCCGCCTGGTGCAGCTGGGCCAGCACCGCGTCCAGCTCGCGCCAGAAGGTGGGGTGCATGGTATTCATGGCCTCGGGTTTGTTCAGAACCAGATGGGCCACATGGTCAGTGATGCTGAGGGAAAAGCAGGTGAGGGTGTTCATGGGGTGCCACTGTAGACCGGTGTGCGCAGGCCCGGTCGTCGCCTGGGTGACTGGACTTGATTTCAGGCAATTTGGGCTGCAGGTGCTAGTACATCATGCCCGGGTAGCTATCAAAAAGAGAGTGATTGGGGCTGGCGTTGTGTCGCCAACGGGGTCGGTGGTTCAGGCGCTCAGTCCCCGCCACCACCACAACCGCCGCCGTCTCCCCCGCCATCCCCGCCGCCGTCACTGCCTGCATCCGAACTCTCGGCACCGCCAAAATCGCCCGAGCTGCCGCTGTAGCTGCCGTCCGAAAAACTGGTGCCGCAGTAGCTGTCGCCGCCGCTGCCACCCGCGTCGCTTTTGCGGGCGATGTCGGAGCAGTCGGGCACGTAGCTGAAGCCTCCGGCAATCGCGAACTTGGCGTCCAGCGCAAACAGCAGGGGCAGGCGGCTGGGCGCCTTGGGGTCGATGGATTCTTCCTTGCACACCCAGTACCAGCAGCGGCGCAGGCCGTCGTTGTGGCGCGCCTTGTGGCCCAGCGCCTCGGCGGGTGTGTGGTGCAAGAAGAAGCCCAGTGCGTTCTGGCACCACAGCTTGTACGCCTGCGTGTGCAGGATGAATTCGTGCCACAGCGCATCGACCGCCTTGGAGGGCATGGCCACAAACTGCTGGTTGCTGCGCAGGCAGGCCATGAAGAACTGGCGCAGGCCGCGTTCGACCAGCTCACAGTCGCGGGTGCTCAGATGGGGGTAGGTCTCGCGCAGCTTGCGCTGCAGAAAGCGGGGCAGGGGAGCCTCGCGGATGTAGCGCTGGCGCACCGCGTTGGTCCACTGGATCACCAGCGCCGTGATGATGACGGTGGCAATGAAGTACAGGACCCAGGGCCAGCGCAGGCGCCAGGCGCCTGCAAAGATGCCGAGGATGGCTGCCACCCACACCCCAATGGCCAGCAGCATGACCTTGCCGCCCCAGCGCAGCAGAACGTTTTCAATGCGTGTCATCGTCCCTCCTTCTTTTTGTTTTTGTGTATGGCGATTTCACGGCGGCCATGTGACTGATTTGTGACGAATCGCGGGGTGTCGTCAAAAGGTCACAGGCGCCATGTTGTGCGCTTTCACAGGGAGGCGAGCCAATGGCGGGAGGGGCGCCGCCGGTCTATGACGCCGGGCGCCGTCCCAACGGCGTCAGCGGCGCTTGCTGCCGCCGCCAAAGATACCGCCGAGCACGCCCCGCAAAATCTCCTTGCCGATCGTGGTGCCCATGGTGCGCACGGCGGACTTGGCCATGGTCTGCGCCAGGCCGTCGCGTTTGCCGCCGCGCGGACCGGTGCTGCCAAACAGCACGTCGTTCAGCCCACCCAGCAGGCCGCCGCCTTCTTCGGTGGGCGCACCGGTGGCCACCTTGCCGTTGCCCCCGCCCGCTGCGTTACCCGCCTGCCCGCTGGCTTCGGCGGCGCGACCCTTGAGCTTTTCGTAGGCCGACTCGCGGTCCACCACCTTTTCATACACGCCCGCGACCAGAGAACCGGCCATCAGGGCCTGGCGCTGCTGTGGTGTGATGGGGCCCAACTGGCTGCCCGGAGGCAATACAAAAACGCGTTCGGTCACGCTGGGGCGGCCCTTGGTGTCCAGAAAGCTCACCAGCGCCTCGCCCACGGCCAGCTCGGTGATGGCGGTTTCAATGTCCAGCCCCGGTTTTTGCCGCATGGTGGTGGCCGTCGCTTTGACGGCCTTCTGGTCGCGCGGGGTGAAGGCGCGCAGCGCGTGCTGCACGCGGTTGCCCAGTTGGGCCAGCACGCTATCGGGGATGTCGAGCGGATTCTGGGTGACGAAGTAAACCCCCACGCCCTTGGAGCGCACCAGTCGCACCACCAGCTCGATGCGCTCGATGAGCACCTTGGGCGCCTCGTTGAACAGCAGGTGGGCCTCGTCGAAGAAGAACACCAGCTTCGGAATCTCGGGGTCGCCGATCTCAGGTAGCTGCTCGAACAGCTCAGACAGCATCCACAAGAGGAAGGTGGCATACAGGCGCGGCGAGTTCATGAGCTTGTCGGCCGCCAGGATGTTGACCACGCCATGGCCGTCCACGGTCTGCATGAAGTCCTGGATGTTTAGCATGGGCTCGCCAAAGAACTGCGTGCCGCCCTGCTGCTCGATCTGCAGCAGCCCGCGCTGGATGGCGCCTACGCTGGCGGCGCTGACGTTGCCGTATTCGGTCGTGAACTCCTTGGCGTTGTCTCCCACGTACTGCAGCATGGCGCGCAGGTCCTTCAGGTCCAGCAGCAGCATGCCGTTGTCGTCGGCAATCTTGAACACCAGGTTGAGCACACCCAGCTGGGTCTCGTTCAGGTTGAGCATGCGGCCCAGCAGCAGCGGCCCCATGTCCGATACCGTGGCGCGCACCGGGTGGCCCTGTTCGCCAAACACGTCCCACAGCGTGGTGGGGCAGGCCAGGGGGACGGGTAGCTGAAGGCCCCGCTCCTTGAGCACGCCGGCCAGCTTGTCGCCAATCTTGCCCGGCTGGCTGGCGCCGGTGAGGTCTCCCTTCACGTCGGCCATGAACACCGGAACGCCAATGCGCGAGAAGTTTTCGGCCAGGGTCTGCAGGGTCACCGTCTTGCCGGTGCCGGTGGCACCGGTGATGAGCCCGTGGCGGTTGGCCAGGCCGGGCAGCAGGTGGCATTCAATCGTGTCGTGCTTGGCAATCAGCAGGGGTTCGGCCATTTCGGGTTTCCTCGGGGGTACGGGTTCGGCAAAAAGTAAAATCCACCGACTAGATTAAATCAATACAAAAGGACTTCCCGTGGCAGGACACAGTAAATGGGCGAATATCCAGCACCGCAAAGGGCGCCAGGATGAAAAACGCGGCAAGATCTGGACCCGCATCATTCGTGAAATCACTGTGGCCGCCCGCGCCGGTGGCGGTGACCTGTCAGCCAACCCCCGCCTGCGCCTGGCGGTGGACAAGGCCAAGGCGGCCAACATGCCCGCCGACCGCATCAAGTACAACATCGACAAGGCCACGGGCAACGCCGAAGGCCTGACCTACGAAGAAATCCGCTACGAAGGCTACGGCATTGGTGGCGCCGCCATCATGATCGACACCATGACCGACAACCGCGTGCGCACCGTGGCCGAAGTGCGCCACGCGTTCAGCAAGCATGGAGGCAACATGGGCACCGAAGGCTCGGTGGTGTTCCAGTTCAAGCACTGCGGCCAGCTGATTTTTGCCCCCGGTACCAGCGAAGACAAGGTGATGGAAGTGGCGCTGGAGGCAGGCGCCGAAGACGTGGTGACCGACGAAGACGGCGCGGTGGAGGTGCTGACCGCCCCAGCCGACTTTGAAGCGGTAAAGAACGCGCTGGAGGCCGCAGGCCTGACGGCCGAGGTGGCGGGCGTGACCATGCGGCCCGAAAACACCATCGAGCTGACCGGCGAAGACGCCGCCAAGATGCAAAAACTGCTGGATGTGCTGGAAGACCTGGACGACACCCAAGAGGTCTACCACAACGCGGCGCTGTGACCCTGCAACTGTAGATCGCCGCTTTTTTCTTGCCCTGACTTGTTTTCCGACTGATATTTCCCCGAATCCCGCCCAGCAGTGCAGCGCTGCGGGCCGGGTTCACCAAAGGTTCCTATGAAAGTACTTGTGATTGGTGGCGGCGGCCGTGAACACGCAATGGCGTGGAAACTGAGCCAGTCCCCCAAGGTGACCAAGGTGTTTGTGGCGCCAGGTAACGGTGGCACGGCCTTGAACCCCAAGCTCGAAAACGTGGCCATTTCCGACGTGCGCGAGCTGCGCACCTGGGCCCAGGCCGAGAAGATCGCGCTGACGGTGGTGGGCCCCGAGGCGCCTCTGGCGGCCGGTGTGGTCGATGAGTTCCGCGCCAATGGCCTGCGCATCTTCGGCCCCACCAAGGCCGCCGCCCAGCTCGAAAGCTCCAAGGCGTTTTCCAAGGCCTTCATGCGCCGCCATGGCATCCCCACGGCCGACTACGACACCTTCACCGAACCGGCTGCGGCCCACGCCTTTGTGGACCGGCTGGGTGCCCCCATCGTCATCAAGGCCGACGGTCTGGCGGCTGGCAAGGGCGTGGTGGTGGCCATGACGCTGCAGGAAGCCCACGATGCGGTGGACTTCATGCTGGTGGACAACAAATACGGCGTGACCCACAACGAAGGTGGCGCGCGCGTGGTGATCGAGGAGTTCCTCGAAGGCGAAGAAGCCTCCTTCATCGTGTTGTGCGACGGCAAGAACGTGCTGGCCCTGGCCACCAGCCAGGACCACAAGCGCCTCAAAGACGGCGATGAAGGCCCCAACACCGGCGGCATGGGCGCGTATTCGCCCGCGCCTGTGGTCACGGCCGATGTGCATGCCCGCGCCATGCGCGAGATCATCCTGCCCACCATCCGTGGCATGGAAAAGGACGGCATTCCCTACACCGGCTTCCTCTATGCGGGCCTGATGATCGACGCCAAGGGCCAGCCCAAGACGCTCGAATTCAACTGCCGCATGGGCGACCCCGAGACGCAGCCCATCCTGATGCGCCTGAAAAGCGACTTCAGCGACGTGATGGCCGCTGCCGCCGACGGCAAGCTCGATCAAGTAGAGCTGCAGTGGGACCGCCGCACCGCGCTGGGTGTGGTCATGGCCGCCCATGGCTACCCGGAGAGCCCGCGCAAGGGTGACCCCATCACCGGACTGCCCACGGAGGCAGACGATGCCGTGGTGTTCCACGCGGGCACGCAGCTCAAAGATGGCGTGGTCAGCGTGACCGGTGGCCGCGTGTTGTGCGTGACGGTGCTGGCCGACAGCGTCAAGCAGGCTCAGCAGCGCGCGTATGACGTGGCACGTGGCATCCAGTTTGATGGCGCGCAGTACCGCCGCGACATTGGCTTCCGAGCCCTGAAAAGCTGATGGCAGACGCTCAAACCTTGAACCCGGCCGACACGGTGACCCGTGTGCGTGGCTACCTGGTGGGACTGCAGGCGCGCATCACCGATGCACTGGAAGCCGTGGAAGGCGAGGGCGGTGCACGTTTTCTGGCCGATGCCTGGAGCAAGCCGCCTGGTGAGCCGTTGCAGGGCGATGGCATCACCAAGATCATGGAAGGCGGCCGGGTGTTTGAACGCGCAGGCTGCGGCTTCAGCCATGTGCGTGGCCCGCAACTGCCGCCTTCGGCCACGCAGCACCGGCCCGAGCTGGCGGGTGCGCCGTTCGAGGCCATGGGCGTTTCGCTGGTGTTCCACCCGCGCAACCCGTATGTGCCCACGGTGCACATGAATGTGCGCATGATCGCCGCCGGGCACCCCGGTCAGGCGCCCACCTGCTGGTTTGGCGGTGGCATGGACCTCACGCCATACTACGGCTTCGAAGAGGATGCGGTGCACTTTCACCGCACCTGCCGCGATGCGCTCAGCGCCTTTGGCGACGACAAGTACCCGCGCTTCAAGCAGTGGTGCGACGAGTATTTCTTCCTCAAGCACCGCAACGAGCAGCGCGGCGTGGGCGGCGTGTTCTATGACGACTTCTCGGAGCTGGGCTTTGAGCAGAGCCTGGCGATGACGCAGTCGGTGGGCGACGCCTTTTTGAAGGCCTACCTGCCCATCGTGGAAAAGCGCCAGGGCACGCCCTACGGCGAGCGCGAGCGGGACTTCCAGCTCTACCGCCGCGGCCGTTATGTGGAGTTCAACCTGGTCTGGGACCGGGGTACTCACTTTGGCCTGCAGTCGGGTGGGCGCACCGAGTCCATTTTGCTGTCCATGCCGCCGATGGTGGCCTGGTCTTACCAGCGCTCGGACGCTGCCGATTCGGCCGAGGCAGCGCTGTTGCAGCGCTTTCTGGTGCGACGCGACTGGCTGGCTGGCGAGGCTGCTGCAATGGGTTGAAAGTGTTGAAAAGCGCAAAAGCTATAATTTCAATAGCTGCCCGCGCTTTTCACATGAGCGCAAGAGGCCAAAAACACCTCATATTGCTGCAGCGCCTCAGCACAACACCCGCGCAACACCCAAGGCTCAGCCCGCTGGCTGTGCGCTGCGTTGCACGCTATATTGATTCCATTCCCTTTCAAATCACCGCCTGATGACCACCTCCACCAAATCGGAAACCGCCGCCAAAAAAGACGTCACCAAACTCCAGCGCGCCATCGTCGATGGCCTGGAGGACGTCAAGGCGCAAGACATCCAGGTCTTCAACACCGAGCATCTCTCGCCGCTGTTTGAACGGGTGATCGTGGCATCGGGTACCTCCAACCGCCAGACCAAGGCCCTGGCCGCCAGCGTGCGCGACGCGGTCAAGGAAGCCGGGTTTTCCAAGCCCCGCATCGAAGGCGAAGACAACGGCGAATGGATCATCGTGGACTGCGGCGCGGCTGTGGCGCACATCATGCAACCGGCCATCCGCCAGTACTACCGTCTGGAAGAGCTGTGGGGCGACACCCCAGTGCGCCTGAAGCTCGGCGCGGCCAAGCCGGTTTCCAGCGCTGCCACCGAATTGGCCGAGAAGAAGTCGGCCCAGAAGGCTGCCAAGTCGGACGCCAAGGCCGCAGGCAAGGCGCCCGCCAAAAAGGCTGCGACCTCCACCGTAGCCGCCCGTTCGGGCAAGGCCACCGTCAAGGCGGTCGCCAAGACCGCTGCGAAGACTGCTGCCAAAACAGCCCCCAAGCCCGCTGCAAAAACCGCCGCCAAGGCAGCACCTGCCAAATCGGCTGCCAAGACAAGCACCGCCAAGCCAGCCAGCAAGACCACTGGCGCAGTTGCCACCAAGAAGCCCGCAGCCACCAAGACCCCTGTCAAGACGGTGGTGGTCAAGCCCGGTGGCGCCAAGAAGCCTGCGGCCAAGAAGTCGCCAGCTGCCAAGTCCCCTGCGCGCGCAGCTGCCAAGCCAGCCTCCGCATCGGGCTCCAAGCCCGCGGCCAAGAAGGCACCTGCTCGCAGCAAGGGCTGATCCGTTTCAGCTGCTGCGCGCTCCATCGCTTGCGCGCGGCAGCGGTGACTCCCTCACGCATCCAGGTTGATCCATGAAGCTGCTGATAGTGGCGGTCGGTCAGCGGGTGCCCGACTGGGCGCAGACCGCGTACGACGATTACGCCAAACGTTTTCCACCTGAACTCAAGGTCGAGCTCAAGGCCGTCAAGACCGAGCCGCGCGGCTCCAAGACGCTGGAGACGCTCTACGCCGCCGAGCGCGAGCGCATCGAAGCCGCCATTCCGCGTGGCACGCGCGTGGTGGCACTGGACGAGCGCGGTACCAACCTCACCACCAAGGCCCTGGCCGAACGGCTCAAGGGCTGGCAACTGGGCGGTGACGATGTGGCATTGGTCATCGGTGGCCCCGACGGGCTGGACCCTGCCTTTCGCCAGGCCGCGCACGAACGCATTCGCCTGTCCGACCTGACCCTTCCCCACGCCATGGTGCGGGTGTTGCTCATCGAGCAGCTGTACCGCGCCTGGTCGGTGAACGCCGGGCATCCTTACCATCGTGAATGAAGCAGACCCTTTGCGATGATGGTCTGTGATACTCCTGTTTTCATAGCTGCTAGCGCTTGATGAATAAGCGCTAGAGCCGATTTTTGTTCAAAATCCGTTCATGCCCGACTTCATCTACCTCGCCTCCCAAAGCCCGCGCCGCCGCCAGTTGCTTGAACAGCTGGGCGTGCGCCACGAGCTGCTGCTGCCCAATGTGGAGGGTGACGAGGCAGAGGACGCCGAAGCCATCGAGGTGGTGCTGCCCGGCGAAGTGCCCACAGCGTATGTAGAGCGCGTGACGGCCCTCAAGCTTGACGCGGCCGTGGCCCGGCGTGCGCGGCGCCAGTTACCGGATGCGCCCATCCTGTGTTCCGACACCACCGTGGCCCTGGGCCGCACCATCTATGGCAAGCCCGACGATGCCGCGCATGCGGCACGCATGCTGGCTGAACTGGCAGGGCACGAGCACCGCGTGCTGACCGCTGTGGCTCTGCAGGTAGGCACCAAACGGCTGACGGCCCTGTCGGTATCGCGCGTCACTTTCGCGCCCATGGCACCTGCGCAGATTGAGGCGTATGTGGCTACGGGCGAGCCGCTGGGCAAGGCAGGCGCCTACGGCATCCAGGGCCGGGCGGCGGCGTATGTGGAGCACCTGGCGGGCAGCTATTCGGGCATCATGGGGCTGCCGATGTACGAGACCGCGCAGCTGCTGCGCGCCGCGGAATTTGCGATCTAAGTTGCGATCCGAGCGACGCGAACAATAGACAACCACCACCAAGCCATGCAACAAGACATCCTGATCAATTGGTCCCCCCAGGAAACCCGGGTGGCCGTGGTGGAGCACGGCGCCGTGCAGGAGCTGCACATCGAGCGCACGCTGGAGCGCGGCCTGGTCGGCAATGTCTATCTGGGCAAGGTCTCGCGCGTGCTGCCAGGCATGCAGTCGGCCTTTATCGACATCGGGCTGGAGCGTGCGGCCTTCTTGCACGTGGCCGATGTGTGGCAGCGCCAGCCCGATGGCGAGCCGCCCGCATTTGCCCGCAAGAACGAGCCGCAGGTACCGATTGAAAAACAGGTGTTCGAGGGGCAGGCGCTCATGGTGCAGGTCATCAAGGACCCGATTGGCACCAAGGGTGCGCGGTTGTCCACGCAGATCAGCATTGCCGGTCGCCTGCTGGTGTTTTTGCCGCAGGATGACCATGTGGGCGTGTCGCAGAAGATCCCGCCCGCCGAGCGCGATGCGCTGCGTGCGCGGCTGCAGGCGCTGGTGGGCGACAAATCCACGGGCGGTGGTGGTGGCTTCATCCTGCGCACCAACGGCGAAGATTCCACCGATGCCGAGCTGGCCGAAGACATCGCCTACCTGCGCAAGACCTGGGCGCGCATCAAGGAGGCATCGCTCAAGCTGCCCGCCATGTCGCTCTTGCACCAGGACCTGGACCTGCTGCAGCGCGTGCTGCGCGACCTGGTGGGCGACCACACGCAGACCATCCGCCTGGATTCGATGGAGCAGTTCCAGCGCCTGCGTGCGTTCGGGCAAGAGTTCATGCCCGCAGCCGCTGGCAAGCTGCAGCACTACAAGGGCGAGCGGCCCATTTTTGACCTGTACTCCATTGACGAAGAGGTGGCCAAGGCCCTGGGCCGCCGGGTCGATTTGAAATCGGGCGGCTACCTCATCGTGGACCAGACGGAGGCGCTCACCACCATCGACGTGAACACCGGTGGCTATGTGGGCGCGCGCAATTTCGACGACACCATCTTCAAGACCAACCTGGAGGCCGCCCAGGCCATTGCCCGCCAGCTGCGTCTGCGCAACCTGGGCGGCATCATCATCGTGGACTTCATCGACATGGTGCGGGACGACCACCAGCAGGCCGTGCTGTCGGAGTTCAAGAAGCAGCTCGCGCGCGACCGGGTCAAGACCATGTCGTCCGGCACGTTCTCGCAACTGGGCCTGGTGGAGATGACGCGCAAGCGCACCCGCGAATCACTGGCGCACATGCTGTGCGAGCCCTGCGAGGTGTGCCAGGGCAAGGGCAGCGTGAAGACCGCGCGCAGCGTGTGCTACGACATCCTGCGCGAGATCCTTCGCGAAGCCCGCCAGTTCAACCCGCGCGAGTTCCGCGTAGTGGCGTCCGCGCGGGTAGTCGAGTTGTTCCTGGATGAAGAAAGCCAGCACCTGGCCGGTCTCTCGGACTTCATCAAGAAGCCGATCTCGCTGCAATCGGAAAGCGCGATGGGGCAGGAGCAGTACGACATCGTGCTTCTATAAACAGGTACTTATCCCCGGGACTCAAAGTACAAACCGATAACCTACCCCCGCCTCGGTCCGCAAATGTCGGGGCATCGATGCGTTGTTCTCCACTTTCTTGCGCAGGTTGGCCATGTGCACACGCACGTAGTGCGTGTCTTCGGCGTGGCCTGGGCCCCACACGGCCTTGAGCAGCTGGGCGTGGGTGATGACCCGATCAGGTTGGGATGCAAGATGGGTGAGCAGCTTGTATTCGATGGGCGTGAGATGCAGGGCCTCGCTGCCATCGTCTGCCGTGCGGCGCTCTACCGTGCGGCGGGCCAGGTCCACGGTGATGGGGCCGAACTGGATGACGGGTGTGGCTTCGGCGCCGGATGCGCGCTGGCTGCGGCGCAGCTGGGCACGCACGCGGGCCATCAGCTCGCCCGAGCCAAAGGGCTTGACCAGATAGTCGTCGGCCCCGGCGTCCAGCGCCGCGATCTTGCTCGATTCGGCGCTGCGGGCCGAGAGCACGATGATGGGCATGGCCGACCAGGTGCGCAGGTCGCGTATCAAATCGACGCCGTCGCCATCGGGCAGGCCCAGGTCCAGCACCACCAGGTCGGGGCGGCGGGTGCCGGCCTCGATCAGGCCGCGCTGCAGGGTGGCGGCCTCGTGCACGGTGTGGCCCTCACTCTCCAGCGTCAGGCGCACAAAGCGGCGGATATCGGCTTCGTCTTCAACGATGAGGATGTGGGTGGGCAGATCGGTCATGGCATGAATGCTAGGGTGTCATTCCGTTTCCAAATCATCCGTGTCGTTGTTGCTTCGCCTTGCCGTGCTAAGGCACTGTCTGCGGCTTCACGCCTAGACACGAATGATTTGGAAACGGAATCAGGCGTCGGCATCATCGCCCAGGTCGGTGGGCGGTGTGCCGCGTGGCAGCAGCAGCGTAAAGCGCGCTCCGGCTGGCTGGCCCTGGGCGTTGAGGATGGTATCGCCCCAAATGCTGCCACCATGCGCCTGCACGATGGCGCGGCAGATGGCCAGCCCCAGGCCCACGCCGGGCGTGGCGCTTTCGCGGGCGCCGCGCTCGAACTTTTCAAACAGCAGCTCTTCGCGGCCTTTGGGCAGGCCCGGGCCTTCGTCGGTGATGCTCAAGGCCACCGCATCGCTTTGCGCCTGGGCGCTGATACGGATGGCAGTGCTGGCGGGCGTGTACTTGGCGGCGTTTTCCAGCAGGTTGACCAGCACGCGCTCCATCAGCACGGCGTCGATCTGTAGCAGGGGCAGGTCGCCCGGCAGGTTCACTTCGATGCGGTGCGCTGCGATGGCGGGGGCGCTGGCGGCCAGGGCACTGCCCACCACTTCTTCCAGCAGCTGCCAGGCCTTGTTGAGCTGCACGGCACCGGCCTCCAGGCGGGCCATGTCCAGCAGGTTGTTGACCAGTGCGCTCATGCGCTGGGCCGATTGCTGGATGGCGCCGGTCAGCTCTTGTTGGTGGGCAGGCAGGGGCGGATGCACCATGGCCAGCGATTCGGCCAGGCCGACCAGCGAGGCCAGCGGCGTACGCAAATCGTGCGAGATGGCCGAGAGCAGCGAGTTGCGCAGCCGCTCGGACTCGATCTGCACGGTGCTCTTTTGCGCCACGTCGATGTAGTGGATGCGTTCGAGCGAAATGGCCAGCAGCGATGCGCAGGTCTGCAGCAGGCGGCGCGGTTCCACGCCCGGCACTTGGTCGTGTGGCATGGCCACCACCAGCACACCACGGATGCGCATGGGCGCCTTCAGGGGCAGCACCAGCGTGGGGCTGGAGTGCAAGGTGTCTGTGCCCCGGCCCGCAGGCTCGCCGCGCTCAAACGCCCATTGCGCCACGGCCATGTCCACCGGGGCCGTGCCACCGGGCAGCACCTGCAGGCGGTTGTCATCGTCGGCCACCACTAGGGTGCTGCCCGCGCTGAATTCACCGGTGATGAAGCGCCCTCCAATCTCGGCCACCTGTTCGGGCAGCAGCGCGGCAGACAAATCACGCGCCATGTCGTACAGGCTGCGCACGCGGTGCTCACGGTCGGTGGCGGCCTCGGCCTGCACCTTGAGCCCGGCGGTGAGCTGGCCCACCACCAGGGCCACCACCAGCATCACGGCGAAGGTGACGACGTACTGCGCGTCGCTCACCGCAAAGTTGAAGCGGGGCGGCACAAAGAAGAAGTCAAAGAACCCCACGCCCAGGAACGCCGCCATGATGGCCGGGCCGCGACCAAAGCGCAGCGCCACGCCCACCACCACCAGTAAAAACAGCATGACGATATTGGTCAGCTCCAGCACATTGGCCAGCGGCGTGGCGATGACGGCTGCAATGCAGCAGGCCAGGGCTGCGGCTATATAGCCAGGCCAGAAGGGCGGACGCGTGGTGGCCGGAGGGATGCGGGGGGCGGCTCTGGTGCTGTTGGTGCTGCCTCTGCGGCCCGCCGGCGTGCCGACCTGCAGCAGGTCCAGGTCGCTGGCACTTTGCCCGATCTGCTCTGCCAGCGTGGCCTGCCAGGGCCAGCGGCGGGCGCTGCGGCCCATCACCACGCGCACCAGGTTGTGTTCGCGCGCATAGCGCACCAGGGCCGGGGCGCGCTGGGCGGCGGGCAGCACGGCGCAGGCGGTGGCTCCCAGTTGCTGGGCGATCTTCAGCGTGCGTTCCACCTGCGGGTGCAGGTTGGCCGACTGGCCTTGCTGCTCGGGCGTTTCCACGTGCACGGCGTGCCAAGGCAGGTCGAGCTGGGCGGCCAGGCGGGCGCAGCTGCGCACCACTTTTTCGGTGTTGTCGCCGGTGCCCACGCAGGCCAGCAGGGCCTCGCGGTTGGGCCACACGGCCTCGGCGGTGGTGGTGCTGGCGCGGCGGTAGGCGCGCATTTCGTCGTCCACCCGGTCGGCGGTGCGGCGCAGGGCCAGCTCGCGCAGGGCCAGCAGGTTGCCTTTGCGAAAGAAATTGGCGGCGGCGCGCTCGGCCTGCTGGGGCAAGTAGACCTTGCCGGCTTTCAGGCGCGCCAGCAGCTCGTCGGGCGGCAGGTCGACCACCACCACTTCGTCGGCAGCGTCAAAAAACTGGTCGGGCACCGTCTCCCACACGCGGATGCCGGTGATGCCGCTGACGATGTCGTTCAGGCTCTCCAGGTGCTGCACGTTCATGGTGGACCACACGTCGATGCCTGCGGCCAGCAGTTCCTCGGCGTCTTGCCAGCGTTTGGGGTGGCGCGATCCGGCCACATTGCTGTGGGCCAGCTCGTCCAGCAGCACCAGGCCCTCGGGGTTCGCAGCGCCCCAGGCCAGGGCGGCGTCCAGGTCAAACTCGGGCAGGGTGCGGTCTTTGTAGGGCAGGGCGCGCAGCGGCAGGCGCGGCAGGTGTGCGGTCAGCGCCTCGGTGTCGGTGCGGCCATGCGTTTCGACCACGCCGATGGTGACGGGCAGGCCCTGCGCCTGTGCCGCCCGGGCGGCGGACAGCATGGCAAAGGTCTTGCCCACCCCGGCGCAGGCGCCAAAAAACACCTTGAGCCGCCCGCGCTGCTGCTGGGCCTGCTCTTGCTGGATGCGCTGCAGCAGCGCGTCGGGGTCGGGGCGGTCCTGCATGGGCACAGTGTATCCACCAATTTGATGTCGAATAGGCCTCAAGCGCTAGTATCAATTGCGCTGATAGCTATTTATTTGATAGCGAATCGAGTGCCAGATTCAAGGCCAAAACGTTCACACGCGGCTCACCCAGCAGGCCCAGCCAGGGGGTGTCGGTGTGCTGCTGCACCAAGGCTTGCACTTGTCCCACGGGCAGGCCTCTGGCACGGGCCACGCGTTCGCTCTGGTAGGCGGCGGCTGCCGGGCTGATGTGTGGGTCCAGCCCGCTGGCCGACGCGGTGACCAAGTCCACAGGCACGGGTTGGGTGTTGCCGGGGTCGGCAGCGCGCAGGGCCTCGATGCGGGCCTTGACGGCATCTGTCAGCGCCGGGTTCGTGGGGCCCAGGTTGGAGCCGCCCGAGGCCGATGCGTTGTAGGGCATGGGCGCGGTGGCCGAGGGGCGGCCCCAGAAGTGGCCGGGCTCGGTGAACGACTGGCCGATCAGCTCGGAGCCCACGGCTTTGCCACCCTTGGTGATCAAGCTGCCGTTGGCCTGGTGTGGGAAGGCCGTTTGCGCCACGCCCGTCACGGCCAGCGGGTACAGCAGGCCGGTGACGATGGACAGCACGACAAACAGCGTGAGGGCAGGGCGCAGCAGGCCGCCTGGGCTTGCGGGCACGTCGTCGCGGGGGATACGGATAGGCATACGATTTTCCTTTCAATGAAATTCCGGGAGCTGCGCATCAGACTGGCGCGGCTCAGGCGAGGGGACACCGAGCAAGGGCCGCCCCGCAGCGAGGGTGTCGTCCCCCTCCCCGCGTAGCGCAGCGAAGCGAGAGGAGGGGGAAGGCGCGAAGCGACACAGGGGGAGGTCCTTGTTCAAGTCAGACCGGCTGCCGCCAGCACCATGTCAATCAACTTGATGCCGATGAACGGCACCACCATGCCCCCCAGCCCATAAATGGCCAGGTTGCGGCGCAGCAGCGCGGCGGCACCCACGGCGCGATAGGGCACGCCCTTCAGGGCCAGCGGGATCAAAAAGATGATGATCAGCGCGTTGAACACCACGGCGGACAGGATGGCCGACGAGGGGCTGGCCAGGTGCATGAAGTTCAGCGCCGACAGCTGCGGGTAGGTGGTGACAAACGCCGCCGGGATGATCGCGAAGTACTTGGCAATGTCGTTGGCGATGCTGAAGGTGGTGAGCGAGCCGCGCGTCATCAGCATCTGCTTGCCGGTCTCCACAATCTCGATGAGCTTGGTGGGGTTGCTGTCTAGGTCCACCATGTTGCCCGCCTCCTTGGCGGCCTGGGTGCCGGTGTTCATGGCCACGGCCACGTCGGCCTGTGCGAGGGCGGGCGCGTCGTTGGTGCCGTCGCCGGTCATGGCCACCAACTGGCCTGCGGCTTGATAGCTGCGGATGAGCTGCAGCTTGGCCTCGGGCGTGGCCTCGGCCAGGAAGTCGTCCACACCCGCCTCGGCCGCAATCGCGGCGGCCGTCAGGCGGTTGTCGCCCGTCACCATCACGGTCTTGATGCCCATGCGGCGCAGCTCGGCAAAGCGTTCCTTGATACCTCCCTTCACCACGTCTTTGAGCTCCACCACGCCCAGCACATGGGCACCATCGGCCACCACCAGCGGGGTGCTGCCACGGCGCGACACATCGTCTACTGCGGTCTGCACCGCGGTGGGAAAGCGACCGCCCAGGGCCTCCACATGCTTGCGAATGGCATCTGCCGCGCCCTTGCGCAGCAGGCGTGGGCCGGGCAAGTCCACCCCGCTCATGCGGGTTTGCGCCGTGAACGGCACAAACACCGCGTGCAGGCTGGAAAGGTCACGTTCGCGCAGGTTGAACTTCTGCTTGGCCAGCACCACGATGCTGCGGCCTTCGGGGGTTTCGTCGGCCAGCGATGCAAGCTGGGCGGCGTCTGCCAATGCCGCATCGGTCACGCCGGGCGCAGACACGAACTGGCTGGCCTGGCGGTTGCCCAGGGTGATGGTGCCGGTCTTGTCCAGCAGCAGCACGTCCACATCGCCCGCAGCCTCCACCGCGCGGCCCGAGGTGGCGATCACATTGGCCTGCATCATGCGGCTCATGCCCGCCACGCCAATGGCGCTGAGCAAGCCTGCAATGGTGGTGGGGATCAGGCACACCAGCAGGGCCACCAGCACCACCAGGCTCACAGGCTCGCCCGCGCCGCTGGCCTGCACGCTGAACAGCGAGAACGGCAGCAGCGTAACCACCACGCCCAGGAACACGATGGTCAGCGCCACCAGCAGGATGGTCAGTGCAATCTCGTTGGGGGTCTTGTGGCGCTTGGCGTTCTCCACCATGGCGATCATGCGGTCGACAAAGGTCTCGCCAGGGTTCACGGCCACGCGCACCACGATCCAGTCCGACAGCACGCGGGTGCCGCCCGTCACGGCCGAGAAGTCGCCGCCCGATTCGCGGATCACCGGGGCCGATTCGCCCGTGATGGCGCTTTCGTCCACCGAGGCCACGCCGTCGATCACCTCGCCATCGGCGGGAATGGTGTCACCGGCTTCCACCAGCACCACATCGCCCTTGCGCAGGTGGGCGGCCTCCAGCGGCAGCCAGGTCATGGCCGTGCGCGGGGTGGCTCGGTCAAACTGGCCGTCCAGCTTTTTCGCCCAGGTCTGCTTTTTCAGGCCGCGCAGCGAGGCCGCCTGGGCCTTGCTGCGGCCTTCGGCCATGGCCTCGGCAAAGTTGGCAAACAGCACGGTGAACCACAGCCACAGCGCCACGGCAGCGGTGAAGCCCTCGGGCTTGCTGGCGGCCAGCGCGGTGGTGAAGGCGCTGCCCACGTACACCACAAACATCACCGGGTTGCGCCATTGCACGCGCGGGTCCAGCTTCTTGAAAGCCTCCAGCAGCGCGGGGCGTACCAGGGCGGGGTCAAACAGGGTCAATGTTTTGCGGGTCATCACAATCTCCCAGCCATTTCTTAACGGGGTGTGAGCACGAGATGCTCTACCACCGGGCCCAGCGCGAGGGCGGGCACATAGTTCAGCAACCCCACCAGCAGCACCACGCCCGCCAGCAGCGCCACAAACAGCGGGCCGTGGGTGGGCAAGGTGCCATCGGTGGCGGTGGCGCGCTTCTTGGCGGCCAGCGACCCGGCCATGGCCAGCACCGGCACGATCACGCCAAAGCGGCCCAGCCACATGGCTACGGCCAGCAGCACGTTGTAGAAGGGGGTGTTGGCCGACAGGCCCGCGAAGGCGCTGCCGTTGTTGTTGGCGGCGGAAGACAGCGCATACAGCACCTGGCTGAAGCCGTGCGCGCCGGGGTTCGAAAGGCCCGCGCGGCCAGCCTCGCTCATCACCGCCACGGCGGTGCCCAGCAGCACCAGCAGGGGCGTGACGAGGATGGCGATGGAGACGAGCTTCATCTCATGCGTCTCGATCTTCTTGCCCAGGTACTCTGGCGTGCGGCCAATCATCAGCCCGGCGATGAACACCGCCATGATGGCGAACACCAGCATGCCGTACAGGCCCGAGCCGACACCGCCAAACACCACCTCGCCCATCTGCATCAGCACGAGGGGCACCATGCCGCCGAGGGGGGTGAAGCTGTCGTGCATCGCAATTACCGCGCCGCAGCTGGCCGCCGTGGTGATGACGGCGAACAGGGCCGAGGTGGCGATGCCAAAGCGCGTTTCCTTGCCTTCCATATTGCCGCCTGCCTGCAGGGCGCTGGCGGCCTGGTCCACACCCAGCGATGAAAGCAGCGGGTTGCCCTGCTGCTCGAAGGCGGTGGCTGCTACTACTGCGACCACGAAGAGCAGACTCATCGTTGCCAGAATCGTCCAGCCCTGGCGCTCATCGCGCACCATGCGGCCAAACACCAGGCACAGCGCGGCGGGGATCAGGAAGATCGCCAGCATCTGCAACAGGTTGCTCGCGGCCGAGGGGTTCTCGAACGGGTGGGCCGAGTTGGCGTTGAAGAAGCCGCCACCGTTGGTGCCCAGCATCTTGATGGCCAACTGCGAGGCCACGGGGCCCATGGCCAGCGTCTGGGTGGTTTGTGTGGCGGGCTCGGTGACCTGAGCGCCTTGTGCGTCGAGCACGGGATGGCCTGCGCTATCGAGCTTGGGGGCGTCGTAGTGCACGGGCTCCAGCGTCTGTACCTCGGTATAGGACGACAGGTTCTGAATCACGCCCTGGCCTGCAAACACCACGGCCAGCACCAGCGACAGGGGCAGGAGCACCCACAGTGTGGCACGGGTCAGGTCAGTCCACACATTGCCAATGCTCTGCGCTGAATGCTGCGCGAACCCGCGCACCAGTGCAATGACGACGACCAGGCCCGTGGCGGCAGACAGAAAGTTCTGCACCGTCAGCGCCAGCATCTGCGTGAGGTAGCTCATGGTGCTCTCGCCGCCATAGCCTTGCCAGTTGGTGTTGGTGACAAAGCTGATGGCGGTGTTGAAGGCCGAATCGGGTGCCACCGCAGCCATGCCCTGAGGGTTGAGTGGCAGCACGGCTTGCCAGCGCTGCAGCGCATACACCGCCAGCACGCCCAGGCCATTGAACACCAGCAGGCCCAGCGCGTAGCGCAGCCAGCCGGTTTCTTCATCGGGCCGCACGCCTGCCAGTCGGAACAGCGGGCCTTCCAGCCTCCGTCCCAGCGCAAAGCGGCCCGCCATCACGGTGTCGATATAACGCGCCAGCGGCCAAGCCAGCGCCAGCAGCAGTGCCAAAAACACCGCCAATTGCAGCCAGGCACCGGTGCTCATGAAAAGTCCTCCGGCCGCAGCAGTACGGCGATCAGGTACACCAAAAGCGCAGCGGCGAGCACGGCCGCCAGAATCATCCAGCCGCTGGTCATGACCGCCCCCCTTGTGCTTGGCGTTGCAGCAGCGCGCAACCCTTGGCCAAGCCATAGACGGCCAGCCAGAGCAGGCCTCCCACCGCCATCAATATCCAGTCCATAGCGTCCTCCTTGAGACATGGACCGATGCTAGGAACGGCCGCATCAAGATGGGCGCAAGAGTGCGGTGTGGGGTATCAAGATCGCATCAAGATGCGCGGGCGCCAGGCCTGGCTGGCAGAAAGATGTATGGCAATTTGCTATTGAATTTATAGCTGTATGCGCATGATATTCAAGCGCTACAGACCGTTTCTATTCAAAGTTTTGCCTTGAAGCGCGGGTTTACTGGTTCTCGCACCGGTTTCGGGCGTCAGCACGCCCGGCAGGTGTGGCGCACCTGGAGGTCTGTCCGTTCTCCCAATGGTTCATAAGAGAACGCTAGCATCGGCCTGAAGCAATGGCGTGTGCAAGGTGCGATCATCCCCACCCTGCATCACGCTTCTGTTCTCCATGACCCAGGCCACACCGCTCCGTCCCAGCGCTTCCAGTCCGCTCGATTCCCTCGTCCCTCTGCTGTTTGTGGCGCTCTGGAGCACCGGCTTTATCGGCGCCAAGCTGGGGCTGCCGTATGTGGAGCCGCTGACCTTTCTGGCGCTGCGGTTTGCCATTGTCATCGTGCTCATGCTCGCGGTGGTCGCCGTAGCGCGTGCGCCGTGGCCGCCTTCGGGCAGGGCCTGGCTGCACATTGGGGTGTCGGGCCTGCTGGTGCACGGTGTGTACCTGGGCGGGGTGTTCATGGCCATCGGGCACGGGCTGCCATCGGGCATTACAGCGCTGGTGGTGGGGTTGCAGCCGCTGCTGACAGCCCTGGTGGCCGGGGCTTTGCTGGGCGAGAAGGTGCGGCCTGCCCAATGGGCGGGCCTGGCCCTGGGCTTCACCGGCGTGGCGCTGGTGGTGGCCGGCAAGGTGGCTACCGTGCCGGCCGGTGCTTTGCTGGGCATGCTGCTGCCCGCTGTGGTCGCGCTGCTGGGCATCACGGCCGGCACCCTGTACCAGAAGCGGTTCTGCCCCTCGTTCGACTTGCGCACGGGCTCGGTGATTCAGTACCTACCCTGTGCCGTGGCCATGGCCGCCGTCGCCTACGCCACCGAATCCATGGCCATATCGTGGACCGGCGAATTTGTGTTTGCGCTGGGCTGGCTGGTGCTGGTGCTCTCGCTGGGGGCGGTGAGCCTGCTGAACCTGCTCATTCGCCGGGGCGGCGCAGTGAACGTGGCCAGCCTGTTCTACCTGACCCCGCCCACCACCGCGCTGATCGCCTGGGCGATGTTTGGTGAGACGCTCAGCGGCTGGGCGCTGGCGGGGATGGCGCTGGCGGCTGCGGGCGTGTGGCTGGCGCGGCAGACGAAGTAAGAGCCCTGGAGGGCCCTGCGGATCAGAGCTTGCGCAGCCGCTCCAGCGCGGCGCGCAGTGTCTCGTCCTTCTTGGCAAAGCAGAACCGCACCACACGCTGGTCAAACCCATCGCCATAAAACGCCGACAGCGGAATCGCCGCCACGCCCACTTCGCGGGTGAGCCACTGGCAGAAATCAGCCTCGTTCAAATCACTGATCGCCGAGATGTCCACGCACTGGAAGTAGCTGCCCGTGCTGGGCAGCAGCTTGAAGCGCGAGCCTGCCAAGCCCTCGCGGAACAGGTCGCGCTTGGCCTGGTAGAACGCGGGCAGCTGCAGATAGGGCGTGGGGTCTTGCAGGTAGGCGGCCAGGCCGTGCTGCACCGGTGTGTTGACGGTGAACACATTGAACTGGTGCACCTTGCGAAACTCGGCCGTCAGGGCCGCGGGGGCGGCCACGGTGCCGACCTTCCAGCCGGTGACGTGGAAGGTCTTGCCAAAGCTCGACACGATGAAGGCACGCGCGGCGAGGCCGGGAAAGCGCGCGGCGCTCTGGTGCTCGACACCGTCGAACACCATGTGTTCGTACACCTCGTCGCTGATGAGCAGGATGTCGGTGGGGGCGAGCAGGTCTTCCAGCTGGCGCATTTCCTCGGCCGTCCAGATGGTGGCGCTGGGGTTGTGCGGGCTGTTGATGAGGATGGCGCGGGTGCGGGGCGTGATGGCCGCGCTGATCTTGCCGAAGTCGGGGCGGAAGGTGCCGGGTGTGAGCGGCACGCGCACAGCCTGGCCGCCGGCCAGCTCGATGTTGGGCACGTAGCTGTCGTAGCAGGGGTCGAGCACGATCACCTCGTCACCCGCGTGCACGATGGCCAGGATGGCGGTGATGATGGCCTGAGTGGCACCGGCAGTGATGGTGATTTCGGTGTTGGGGTTGTAGGCGCGGCCATGCAGTGCCTCGATCTTGCGGGCCACGGCTTCGCGCAGGGCGGGCACACCGGTCATGGGTGGGTACTGGTTGTGACCGGCCTGCATGGCGGCGGTGACGGCGTTTACCAGCTCGGGGGCACATTCAAAGTCCGGGAAGCCCTGGCCCAGGTTGACGGCCTTGTGCTCAGTGGCCAGGGCCGACATCACCGTGAAGATGGTGGTGCCGACATTGGGCAGTTTGCTGGGGAAGGCGGGTGTGCGGGCGGTGGTGGAGGTCATGGCGCAGCAGCGTGGAAAACGAGGAAATTCTGGAAGGGTTCAGGGTGCTTCTCGGGCTGAACGGAGGTCACAGCTCGTAGTCGTTGACATGGCCCGTCATCGCGCGGGCAATCAGCTCGCGACTAAGGCGGTCGCTGAGCAGCTCGGCAAACTTGTAGACAAAGTTGCGCAGGTAAGCGCCGCGCTTGAAGGCCACGCGGGCCACGCTCTGGCCGAACAGGTGGCCCACGGGGCGCACGGCCAGGTCGCCCACCGGGTCGTCGCGCATGGCCATCTCGGCCACGATGCCGATGCCCAGGCCCAGGCGCACATAGGTCTTGATCACGTCAGAGTCGATGGCTTCGAGCACGATACGGGGCGTGAGCTTGCGCGCTGCGAAGGCGTGATCGATCTTGCCGCGCCCAGTGAAGGAGGGGTGGTAGGTGATCAGCGCCTCGTGCGCGAGGTCGTCCAGACCGATGCGTTCCTTTTGCGCCAGAGGGTGGTCGTTGGGCACCACCAGCACGTGCTGCCATTCGTAGCAGGGCAGGGTGACAAGTTCGGGGTAGTCGGCCAGGGATTCGGTGGCCATGCCGATCTCGGCCACCTCGTCGATGATCATGCGGGCCACTTCGTGCGGTGTGGCCTGGTGCAGGCTCACGTTGACCTTGGGGTAGGCCTCGCGCAAGCGGGCCACAGGCACCGGCAGCACATAGCGCGCCTGGGTGTGGGTGGTGGCGATGCTGAGGGTGCCGCTGTCTTGCGCACTGAACTGCTCGCCAATGCGCTTGAGGTTGCCCACCTCGCGCATGATGACTTCGATGCTTTTGAGCACATGCTGGCCGGGCTCGGTGATGCGCTTGAGGCGTTTGCCGTGCCGGGCGAAGATGTCCACGCCCAGTTCTTCTTCCAGCTCGATGATGGCTTTGGAGACGCCTGGCTGCGAGGTATGCAGGGCCTTGGCGGCCTCGGTCAGGTTGAGGTTGCGGCGCGCAGCCTCTTGAACGAAGCGGAATTGGTGCAGATTCATATCGAATATCGCCTAAAGGATTGCATCATTATGCTGCAATCATCTAAGCGAATGAACCGCACCCCAGAAATTTCAGAGCGGCGGGCTTTCGCAGGCGATCTCTGCCATCAAGGCCGTCATGCGTGGATCCTCCCCGATGGCGGCCTGGACGTGGAATTGCACGGCGGGGTGGGCGGTGCGCAGCTCCTGCACCAGCAGGGGCAAATCCTCCCGGGCGTGTTTGCCGGTGCCCAGAAACATCGGAACCACTGTGACGGCGGTGGCCCCACCGGCCACCAGTTGCCGGACGGCGTCCGGCAGGGCGGGTTCACACAGTTCCAGGTAGGCACAGATGGCCCGGCGGTCCGGACTTTGGGAGGCAATGCGCGTTGCGACTGCCTCCATGGGGGCGCGCCACAGGGGGTCTCGGGACCCGTGGGCAAACAGGACGATGGCGTGGGTCATGGGGCGGGGCGAGGTCAGAGTGTCAGCGTCTCAGCACCAGCCAGCCAAAGGCCGCTAGCGAGAGCAGGGAGTAGATCAGGCCGGGCGCCGCTGCTGTCAGCCATGGCGACCAGTTTTGCAGATTGCCCGCATAGCCAAAGACGTTGTTGAGCAGGAAGAAGCTGATGCCCGCCATCACGCCGCCGAACACGTAGCCCGCGATGCCGCCCGAGCGGAAATGCAGGTAGGCAAAAGGCAGCGCCAGCACCACCATCACCAGACAGCTCAAGGGGTAGAACACCTTGCGCCAGAACTCGATCTCGTACTTCTGGGCGGACTGGCCGTTGGCGTTCAGGTGCCGAATGAACTGAAAGAGGTCCAGGGTGGCCATGCGGTCGGGCTTGAGCAAAGAGGCCGCCACCATGTCGGCACTGATCTTGGTCGGCCACTGCAGGGAGGGGCTTTCCAGGTGCTCCACGCGGGCCTCGTTCTTGTCGCTTTGCTGTTCAAAGTGGCTTCGCTGCACCTTCTCCAGGGTCCACGATCCATCGGTGCCGAACTGCCCCGACGCTGCCCGGGTCTGCGACGCCAGGCGCCCCTTCTCGTCAAACTCGAAGATGCGCACGTCCAGCATGCCGCCATTGGGGGTGAGTGCGCGCACGTTGACGGCAAACGAATGGTCTTCTTGCCGTTCTTTGAGCCATGCGCCTGTGGCGCCCGCCGTCAGCCGCCCCAGGTAGCGCACTTTGATGAGCTGCGCGGTGCGGTCGGTCAAGGGGGCCAGGTAGTCACCGACAGCGAAGGTCAGCATCACAAAGACGCCGCCGAGCGTGAGCAGGGTACGCAGTGCGCGCCAAGGGCCCATGCCGCTGGTGCGCATGATGGTGAACTCCGAGCTTTGGGCCAGGCGCGCCATTACGAAGATGGTGCCAATCAGTACCGTGATGGGCAGCAGTTCATACAGGTGACTGGGGATGCTGAGCACCACAAACAGCAGCGCGTGCGATAGCTGGTAGCCATCTTCCCCGGCACGGCCCACCCAGCGGAGCTCATCCACCAGGTCAAAGAAGAAGAAGAGGGCCAGAAAACCTACGGTGACGAAGGTGACGGCGCCCAGGGCCTCGCGGTGGATCAGGCGGCGGATGGTTTTCATGCGGACTGCCCTCCGGTGCGCAGGGACTGCCATAGTCGGCCCATCGTCCATTGGTTGTGTCGGACAGCAAGCACCAGCAGTGAGGCCGCCAGCATGCCGCCGTGCAGCAGCACCATGAAACTGGTCAGGCCCAGCCGGTCCGCGCCCACCCAGCTCTGGCCCAGGGTCATGAGGTTGTAGTAAACGATGAAGGCAAACAGCGCAAACACCATGCTCGTGCTGCGCGCGGCGCGTGGGTTGACGCTGGCCACAGCCAGACCCAGCAGCACAAAGTTGAGCGCGGCCAGTGCCAGGCCCAGGCGCCAGCCCAGCTCGGCGCGGTAGGCCGGCAGCGGCCGCATCACGAGGTCGTAGGTCGTGCGTGTCTTCACCGCCAGTTCTTCCGCCGCACTTGGGGCTGCACTACCGATGCGGGTGCCGTACAGGCTGAACTCGCTGATCTTCACGCCGGGCTTGTCCCGCGAGGTCTCCAGGCGCTGACCGTCGCTCAGCAGGGCCATGCGTTCACCGCCCTGGGTCTCCAGCCGGGCGCTGCGGGCGGAGGTGACGGATTCGCGTTTGCCGTCATTGGCGGCAATGAAGACGTTGTTGGCGGCCTGCGTGTCGGGGGTGTCCTTGTCGATGAAGAACACCCGGCTGCCGTTGGACGACTCCTGGAACTCGCCCGGTGCAATGCGGTCGATGTCGCTGCGTTGCTCGTAGCGGGTCTTGAGCTCCTGGATCTGGGAGTTGGCCCAGGGCCACACCAGCAGCGACAGTACGGCAATCACCACCATCACCGGCCAGGCAAAGCGCAGCAGGGGTCGCACCAGACTGATCAGGCCGCGCCCGCTGGCGAACCAGATCACCATTTCGCTGTCACGGTACATGCGCGATAGCGTGCCGACCACCGCAATGAACAGACTGAGGCTGAGAATGGTGGGCAATTGCCCCAAGACAGTGAAGCCCATGACGAGCATCACGTCGGACGGGCTGACACTGCCCTTGGAGGCCTGGCCCAGCGTGCGGATGAGCATCATGGTCATGACCACGGTCACCAGCACCACAAGGGTCGCGCCGAAGCTGCGCGCCAGCTCCTTGCGGATGGATGAATCGAATAACATTGGCTGGAAGGAAAACACCAATTATGAACTTTGATCTCAAGACCCTTGAACTTGCTGCGGCAGCCTCGGAGAAATGCGACCTGCTGATCGTCCTGCTTCCCGAGGGCTTCAAGCCGGGCAAGGACGCGCTGTCTGCCCTGGCGGCCTTGGCACTCAAGAACGGAGATCTGACCACCAAGGCGGGCAAACACCTGCAGCTGTACCAGGTGCCTGCCGTTGCAGCCCGCCGCGTGGTGCTGGTGGGGTTGGGCGATGGGGCGGCGCGCGCAACGCGCCAGGCGCTGCAGGCACTGGGTGGTGCCATCAAGGCGCCCCTGACCAAGCGCGTGGTGCTGTGTTTTGCCGGCGCAGCCCCGGCGGCGTCTGTCAGCGCGGCTGTGCAGGCGGTGGCAGACGTGAGCTATGTCTACACCACCACCAAGACCAAGGTGGAAGCACGCAGCCTGAGCCGCTGTGTGGTGGGTGTGCCGGATGCTGCCAGTGCGCGTGACGGGTTTGACAGCGGGGTCGCCCTGGTCGCTGGTGTGGAGTTTGCCAGGGAGTGGGGCAACCGCCCAGCCAACCACGCCACCCCCAGCCTGCTGGCGGATGCAGCCAAAACCCTGGCCAAGCTGCCACGCATCCAGTGCAAGGTCCATGGCCCGGCAGAGGTGGCGCGTCTGGGTATGGGCGCCTTCATGGCTGTGGCAAAGGGCTCTGAAGAGCCCCTGCGTTTCATCGAGCTGCGCTACAACGGCGCTGCCAAGGACCAGGCACCCATCGTGCTGGTGGGCAAGGGCATCACCTTTGACACCGGCGGCATCTCGATCAAGCCCGCGCCCGAGATGGACGAGATGAAATTCGACATGTGCGGTGCTGCCAGCGTGCTGGGAACGTTCCGCGCGCTGGGCGAACTGCAGCCTGCCGTCAATGTGGTGGGCCTGATCCCCGCATGCGAAAACATGCCGGACGGGCGTTCTGTCAAACCTGGCGATGTGGTCACCAGCATGAGCGGCCAGACCATCGAGATTTTGAACACCGATGCGGAGGGGCGCCTGGTGTTGTGTGATGCGTTGACCTATGCAGCGCGATTCAAGCCTGCCGCCGTGGTGGATATTGCGACGCTGACCGGCGCCTGCGTGATCGCCTTGGGGGGCGTACGCAGTGGTTTGTTTGCCAATAACGACGGTCTGGCGGAGTCCTTGCAGGCAGCTGGTGAGGCCGCGCAAGACCTCTGCTGGCGCATGCCGCTGGACGATGACTATGCAGATGGCTTGAAGAGCAATTTTGCCGATATGGGCAACGTGGCGGGCCGTGCGGGTGGCTCCATCACCGCTGCCAAGTTCTTGCAGAAGTTCGTCGGCGACATGCCCTGGGCTCACCTGGACATTGCGGGTACTGCCTGGAAGGGAGGCGCGGCCAAGGGTTCCACAGGACGCCCGGTTGGCCTGCTGGTGCACTATGTGCTGGAGCAGTCCAGGTCGCAGGTCCGACAAGCCAAGGCACCCAAGTCCGCGTCACGCTCCGTGACCAGGACGGCCGCTGCTGGAGCTGTGGGCAAGCCAGCCGCCAAGCGGTCCTCCAGCACCAAGGCTGCGTGACGCGTCATGACCGAGGTAGCCTTTCACTTCAACGCACCCGACAAGCTGGCCTACGCATGCCGGTTTGCGCGCAAGGTGCAGCGCAGCGGGGCTCGTTTGGTCATTGCCGCGCCTGCGGATGCGCTTCAGGCGCTGGACCGCATGCTCTGGTTGTTGGCCCCGCAGGACTTTGTGGCCCATTGCCACGCCGACTCGGACGAGGAGCTGGTTCAGGCCTCTCCGGTGTTGCTGGCGCAGGATGCACGCCTGGCACCGCATCACGAAGTGCTGTTGAACCTGAATGCGGAAGTCCCGGAAGGTTTTGGTCGGTTTGACCGTCTGGTCGAAGTGGTAAGCGCCCAGGACGACGCCGACCGTGCTCAGGCGCGTGCGCGTTGGCGCCATTACGCGTCCCGGGGTTATGCCATTACCCGCCATGATCTGGTGCTGAAAGCGGGCTGATGGCGCTCCCACCCAAAACCCCTCCGCGGTTTGTACCCACGCTCACCGAAGTGGTGCAGGTGCCTGGCGTGGCGCCCCTCGCGCCGGGGGCTTCAAATCCGGCGGTCCGCACCACCGTCCTGTCACCGTCGCAGTCTGTGGCGTTGGCCAGGCCTGCATTGCCCGCTGCGCGACCGGCTGGTGCGGCGCAAGTCGCTCCCCCCGCCACAGAGCGTCCTGTGGCCTCTCCGGTGGCTGCGCCAATCCCTGTGGCCGCTCCCCTGGCATCACGTTCTACGGTATCCCATGTCCAATCTCGCCCGGCGGTTCATGCTGCCACCCCTGCTGGCCCAAAGCCAGGGGCTGCGCCCGTTGCGGCCCGCGCCTTGCCAGATGGGATGGAGGAGTACATGGTGCACCGCGTCATGCAGCGCGTGGATGTAGTGCTGGACCAGCGCTTGCGGGAAGCAATCGCCACAGTGGTGCAGGAGCAGACGCGGTCAGTGCTTCCGCGTCTGCGCGAAGAGATCGAATCGGTGGTACGGCATGCGGTGTACGAGGCGGTGGCGGACGAGCTGGCCAGTGGTGCGCCCCCTGGGGCCAAGGGATGACAGGGTATTCCCCTGTGGTTTCTCTTGCGTTTAATCGTGTTCCCTAATGATCTGGCCCGTAAATTGCGATATGTTCGCCTGCGTTGAGACACAAGAAGATTCTCAGCGTTTATCTTTACTGGAGATTTGATATGCAATTGAAGTTGAAACTGACCGTGGTTGCTGCTATCGCGGCTGTTGCTGGTGTGGCCTCTGCACAAGAGCAGGTGGTCAAGATCGGCCACGTGGCTCCGGTTTCCGGCGCCCAAGCCCACTACGGCAAGGACAACGAAAATGGCGCCCGCATGGCCATTGAAGAGCTGAACGCTCAAGGCGTCACCATCGGCGGCAAGAAGATCAAGTTCGAGCTGCAGGCTGAAGATGACGCTGCCGATCCAAAGCAGGGCACTGCTGCCGCACAGAAGCTGTGCGACTCCAAGGTCGCTGGCGTGGTCGGCCACCTCAACTCCGGTACGACGATCCCCGCCTCCAAGGTGTACAACGATTGCGGCATCCCCATGGTGACGGGCGCTGCGACCAACCCCAACCTGACCAAGCCTGGCTACAAGACCACGTTCCGTATCATCGCCAACGACAACGCCCTGGGCGCTGGTCTGGCCTTCTACGCTGTGGACACACTGAAGCTCAAGACCGTTGCCATCATCGATGACCGTACTGCTTACGGCCAAGGTGTTGCCGACGTGTTCAAGAAGACCGCTACAGCCAAGGGCATGAAGGTGGTGGACGAGCAGTTCACGACCGACAAGGCCACGGACTTCATGGCCATCCTGACCGCCATCAAGGCCAAGAACCCTGATGCCGTGTTCTACGGTGGTATGGACCCTCAAGCCGGCCCCATGCTGCGCCAGATGGAACAGCTGGGCATGGCGAACGTCAAATACTTCGGTGGTGACGGCGTCTGCACGTCCGAAATCGCCAAGCTGGCTGCCGGTGCCAAGACCCTGGCTAATGTGATCTGCGCGGAAGGCGGCTCCTCGCTGGCCAAGATGCCTGGCGGTACGGCCTGGAAGGCCAAGTACGACGCCAAGTACCCCAACCAGTTCCAGGTGTACAGCCCCTACACCTATGACGCCACGTTCCTGCTGGTGGACGCTATGAAGCGCGCCAACTCCGTGGACCCCAAGGTGTACGTGAACGAACTCGCCAAGTCCAACTTCAAGGGCGTGACCTCCACCATCGCCTTCGAACCCAACGGCGAAATGAAGAACCCAGCGATCACGCTGTACGTCTACAAGGACGGCAAGAAGACACCTCTGTAATTGGAGTGTTGCTTTCTGCTGCGGGGCATTTCGGTGCCTTGCAACAATCGCAAAAAAGGCTTCCCTCGGGAAGCCTTTTTTAATTGCGCGGTGTAGTCAGCGTTGCCAACGCCGCAACGGTTTGATCTGTTAGCGCCTGACTTGTAGCGAGCCAGGATTCACGATGTTGGTAGGCGTGCCCTTGATGAAATTCACCACATTGTCGAAAGCTGCACCAAAGTAGAGCTCGTAGCTGTCCTGCTCCACGTACCCGATGTGTGGCGTGCAGATGCAGTTTTCCAGGCGGAGCAGGGCGTGGCCTTGCAGGATGGGTTCGCTCTCAAACACGTCCACGGCCGCCAGGCCCGGGCGACCCCGGTTGAGTGCTGCGATGAGCGCGTCGGGTTCAATCAATTCTGCACGTGACGTGTTGACCAGCAGCGAGGTGGGCTTCATGCACGAGAGGTCTTCAAGCGAGATGATGCCGCGCGTTTCGTCGTTCAGGCGCAGGTGCAACGAGATCACGTCGCACTGCGAAAAAAACTCTTCGCGCGTGGCGGCGGCCTGGTACCCATCCGTCAGCGCCTGCGCGCGTGAGGCTTCACGCCCCCAGACGCGCACGTTCATGCCAAACGCCCGTCCATAGCCGGCCACCAGTTGTCCGATGCGGCCGTAGCCCCAGATACCCAGTGTTTTACCCCGCAGCACGCTGCCGACTCCGAAGTTGGGGGGCATCGACGCGGTCTTGAGACCGGACTGCTGCCAAGCGCCATGCTTGAGGTTGGAGATGTATTGGGGCAGGCGGCGCATGGAGGCCATCACCAGGGCCCAGGTCAGCTCGGCGGGAGCCACAGGGGAGCCGACCCCTTCTGCCACGGCGATCCCCCGCTCAGTACATGCCGCTACATCAATGTGGCTCCCAATCTTGCCAGTTTGGGCGATGAGCTTGAGCCGCGGGAGCTTTTCAACCAGTTGGCGTGTGATCTGGGTCCGTTCGCGGATCAGCACAATGATGTCGGCGTCTTTGAGTCGCACCGAAAGCTGCCCCAGCCCTTTGACCGTGTTGGTGTACACCTTGGCGGTGTATGCGTCGAGCCGAGAGGCGCAATGCAGCTTGCGCACTGCATCCTGGTAATCGTCAAGGATAACGATATTCATCGTTTGTTCAACTTTCATAACTCATTGATTCACAAGGCAATATCAACCTAACGCCTTGATTTCATTGGCAAAAATCTACGCCACTGTGCCACGTTTGTTTTTCTGTTCTAGTGATAGCGTTCAGTGCGATACGGGCTACACTTGCCGCCTCGGCGTAGGTTTGGCGTAGGTTTTTCCAACCTTGCGCCGCCGATAAATCCAAGGGGTGGCGAATGCAGTTTGATGCACGGGCAGCTAAGGCCCTGCAGCCTGGCGCCTACATTGTCGTTCAAGGTTGCAATGGCCTACGGCTGGTTGCGTCTTCCAGTCGCAAGACATGGATCTACCGTTACAAACACCCGGCCACGGGCCAGATGAAACAGGTGCGCCTGGGGCATTACCCTGAAGTGCCGCCGGTGGATGCGGCTGCCCGTTGGGCTGAGCTGCGGGCAGTGCGTGACGCGGGCGGCGACCCGCAGGCCGTGCGCAAGCTGGCCGCTGCGCCAGCGCTGGCGCAGCAGGGGGCGGTGGTCTACACGCTGGGCGACCTGGTGCGCGACTACGCCACGGGATACCTGCAGGTGCGGCGCGAGGCCAAGGGCGCCCGGGCGGTGCAGCAGCGGCTTGAAAAAGCTACGCTGCAGCACCAGGCCCTGCCGGTGGCCGATGTGACCCGCCGGTTTGCGTTTGACCTCATCACCGGGCTGGCTGACCGGCCTGTGCTGGCCAACTCGGTCAAGACAGAGCTGTCTGCCGCCTGTGTGCACGCTATGGACGCCGGGCGCATACCTGACGACCTGCCAAACTGGTGGGCCCAGGTGCTGGCCCGCAAGCTGCGCAGCAAGGGGGCCAAGCGCGACGGCGTGTACAAAGGCACCGACAAGCGGGTGCTGCAGCCTGCAGAGATACGGGCGCTGATGTTGGACTGCATGCCCATGTTCAGCCAGCAGGTGCAGGACTTTCTGACGCTGCAGCTGTGGACTTGCACACGCGGGGCTGAGCTGGTGCTGATGCGGCCT
>NZ_JADHVT010000030.1 GCF_016783915.1 Acidovorax sp. | reverse complement strand
TTCAGGCCTCGCCCGAAACGCTGCATGGGCCCATCCCATTGCGCTGCTGCACCTTCCCTCCCGGAGATATCCCGTACATGTCCACCCTCGCACTTCTCGGCATCGGCGCCGGCAGCATTGGCCTGCTCCTGTTGCTCATCATCCGCTGGCAAGTCCATGCCTTCGTGGCGATGATGCTGGTGAGCTTTCTGGTGGCGTTTGCCACCGGCATGCCCATTGGCGACATCATCAGCACGCTGATTGCAGGCATGGGCGGCACGCTGGGTTCGGTGGCCATCCTGGTGGCGCTGGGCTCCATGCTGGGGCGCATGATCGAGGTCTCGGGCGGCGCGGCCAGCCTGGCCAACCGATTCACGCAGCTGCTGGGGCCCACACGGGTGCCCATGGCCCTCACCGCCGCAGCGCTGGTGCTGGCCATCCCCGTGTTTTTTGACGTGGGCTTCATCATCCTGGTGCCCATCGTCTACGGCTTTTGCAAGGCGGCGGGCGTCAACCCCATCAAGTTCGGCCTGCCTGTGGCGGGCATCATGCTGGCCGCACACGTGGTGGTGCCACCGCACCCCGGCATCGTGGGCGGGGCAGCCATCGTCAAGGGCGACATTGGCTGGATCACCATCATTGGCCTGGCCATCTGCATCCCGCTGGCGGCGCTGTCGCAGGTGGTTTCCGGCTGGCTCAACCGCAAGGGCTACCCCATGCTGCCCACAACGGCCGAGCAGTTTGCGGCCTTTGGCAACAGCCAAGAAGGCGCGGACTCCAAGGCCCCCAAGGCTGCTGCCGCCCCCGGTGTGGGCACCATCATGGCGCTCATCCTGATCCCGCTGGCCCTCATCATGGCGGGCACCACGGGCGCCACGCTGCTGCCCAAGGGCGACAGCCTGCGCAATGTGCTGGGCTTCATCGGCTCGCCCATTTTTGCGCTGATGGTGGCTGTGGGCCTGGCGATGTTCCTGCTGGGCCGCAACCAGGGCTGGAACCGCGAGCGCACCAACGCCATCATGGAATCTGCCCTGCCCCCTGCAGCCACCGTGATTCTGGTGACGGGCGCGGGCGGCGTGTTTGCCAAGGTGCTCACCGCCAGCGGCATTGGCACGGCGCTGTCGCAAAGCCTCACCGCCACCCACCTGCCGCTCATCCTGCTGGCGTTCATCATCTCTTTGGCCCTGCGCGCAGCACAGGGCTCGGCCACCGTGGCCATCATCACCACCTGCGGCCTGTTGGCCGACGCCATTGCGGGTGGCGGGTATTCCCCATTGCAAGTAGCGCTGCTCACGGTTGCCATTGGCTTTGGCAGCCTGGGCCTGTCGCACGTCAACGATTCGGGCTTCTGGATCGTGACCCGCTACCTGGGCCTGAGCGTAGGCGACGGCCTGCGCACCTGGACGGTGCTGACCACCGTGCTGGGTCTGGCGGGCTTTGCCCTCACTGCCTTGCTGTGGGCACTGGTGGCCTGAGCCCCCTGTTTTGAATTTCTTTGAAGGACTGACAACATGACAAGACCCACCGTCGGCATCATCGGCCTGGGCGCCATGGGCGCTGGCATTGCCAAGACCCTGCGCAACAACGGTTTCACCATCAACGTGTGCGACGTGCGCCCCGGCGTGGCCGATGCCTTTGTGGCAGACGGTGGCACAGCCCACGCCACCACGGCAGCACTGGCAGCGGTGAGTGATGTGGTGGTGTCGGTGGTGGTCAACGCCGCGCAGACCGAGAGCGTGCTGTTTGGCGACGATGGCCAAAGCGGTGCAGCCAGCACCATGCGCCCCGGCAGCACCTTTGTGATGTGCTCCACGGTGGACCCTAACTGGTCCGTGGCGCTGGAAGCGCGCCTGAACGCCCTGGGCCTGCACTATGTGGACGCGCCTATCTCCGGCGGCGCAGCCAAAGCTGCATCGGGCCAGATGACCATGATGACCTCGGCCAAGCCCGAGGCCTATGCTGCAGCGGGCGCCGTGCTCGACGGCATGGCAGGCAAGGTGTACCGCTTGGGCGACAAGGCGGGCGCGGGCAGCAAGGTCAAGATCATCAACCAGCTGCTGGCCGGTGTGCACATTGCCGTGGCCGCCGAAGCCATGGCCCTGGGCCTGCGCGAAGGCGTGGACGCTGCAGCGCTGTACGAGGTCATCACCCACAGCGCGGGCAACAGCTGGATGTTTGAAAACCGCATGGCCCATGTGCTGGCGGGCGACTACACGCCGCTGTCGGCTGTAGACATCTTCGTAAAGGACCTGGGCTTGGTTCTGGACACCGCACGCGCCAGCAAATTCCCCCTGCCACTGGCTGCCACCGCGCACCAGATGTTCATGCAGGCATCCACCGCAGGCTTTGCCAAGGAAGATGACAGCGCCGTGATCAAGATTTTCCCGGGCATCACATTGCCTGAGGGTAAGGAGAAGGCATGACACGCGCACGCGCACTGCTGGGCTGCATTGCCGACGACTTCACCGGCGCGACCGACCTGGCCAACAACCTGGTGCGCGCAGGCATGCGCGTGGTGCAGGCCATGGGTGTGCCCACGGCCCCGTTGGATGCGGAGGCCGATGCCATCGTGGTGGCCCTGAAGTCGCGCACCATCCCGAAGGACGAAGCCATCGCCCAGTCGCTGGCCGCATTGCAGTGGCTGCAGGCTCAGGGCGCTGAGCAGATCTACTTCAAGTACTGCTCCACGTTTGACAGCACCGCTGAAGGCAATATCGGCCCCGTGACCGATGCGCTGATGCAGGCCCTGGGCACCGACTTCACCATCGCCACGCCCGCCTTCCCCGACAACAAGCGCACGGTGTTCAAGGGCTACTTGTTTGTGGGCGATGTGCTGCTCAGCGAGAGCGGCATGCAGAACCACCCGCTCACGCCCATGGCCGACCCCAACCTGGTGCGCGTGCTGCAGGCACAAACATCGAGCCGCGTGGGCCTGATCGACCACAGCGTGGTCGCACAGGGCGAGGCCGCCATCCGCGCGAGCATCGACCAACTGAAGGCAGAGGGCGTGCGCATGGCTGTGGTCGATGCGGTGTCGAACGCTGACCTGATGCGCCTGGGCCCTGCGCTCAAGGACATGCCGCTGGTCACAGCGGGCTCCGGCGTGGCGATTGGCCTGCCGGGCAACTTTGGCGTGGCCCCCAGCAACGAGGCAGCCCGCCTGCCCGCCGCGCGAGGGCTTCAGGCCATCGTGTCGGGCAGCTGCTCGGTGGCCACCAACCAGCAGGTGATGGATTTCATCAAAGCGGGCCAACCCGCTCTGGCCATCGACCCACTGCGCATCGCGGCAGGCGTGGACGTGGCCGCCGAAGCGCTGGCCTGGGCTGAGGGCCACATTGGCCAAGGCCCGGTGCTGGTGTATTCCACCGCCGAGCCATCGGCCGTGCGTGCCATCCAGGGCAAGCTGGGCTCCGAGAAAGCCGGTGCCATGGTGGAGGAAACCATTGCCGCCATTGCACGCGGCCTGGTGCAGCGCGGTGTGCGCCAGCTCATCGTGGCGGGCGGTGAAACATCCGGTGCCTGTGTGCAGGCCCTGGGCATCACGCAAATGCGCATTGGCGCGCAGATCGACCCCGGCGTGCCGTGGTGCCATGCCGTGGCACCCGACGCCAAGGACGGGCTGCACATCACGCTGAAGTCGGGCAATTTTGGCAGCACCGACTTTTTCACCAAGGCTTTTGCACAATTGTTGGCATGACCTCTACCCCCGCGTTCATGGATGAAGCCCTAGCCCGCGACGAGATCTGCCGCGTGGGCCGCAGCCTGTTTGAGCGGGGCTATGTACACGCCACCGCAGGCAACATCAGCGTGCGCCTGGCAGACGGCTACCTCATCACCCCCACCGATGCCTGCCTGGGAACGTTGCAGCCCGAGCGGCTGGCGCGCCTAGATGGGCAAGGCCAGCAGGTGGCGGGCGACCGTGCCAGCAAGACCATTGCGCTGCACCGGCAGATTTACGACGCATCAGCCAACACCGCAGCGCCCGCCCGCTGCGTGATCCACACCCACAGCACACACCTGGTGGCGTGCTCGCTCCAAGCCGACACAGCTGCAGGCGGACAGTTGATGTCCGATGCGCAATTGCTACCGCCCATCACGCCCTACTTCGTCATGAAGGTGGGCCGCGTGCCGCACATACCCTACCACCGCCCCGGTGATGCCGCAGCTGCAATGCTGGTGGCGCAGACCATCACCCGCTATGCCGCACAGGGCAGCCCTGTGCACGCCGTGATGCTGGCGCGCCTGGGGCCCAACGTGTGGCACGACACGCCTGCCGCCGCCATGGCCGTGCTGGAAGAGCTGGAAGAAACCGCGCGTCTGTGGATGCTGTGCCAACCCCGCCCCACGCCGCTGACCGAGCCCCAGATCGAGGAGCTGCGCCAGAGCTTTGGTGCCCACTGGTAACGGGCGGGCTGTGCCCATGGCGCGGGGACGAAAGAACACACACAAGGAGACAAACCATGACCCTATCTTTCTGGCGCAAAGCCTTTGCTCCCATGCTGCTGGGCGTGCTGGCCACGGGCGGTGCATCGGCTGCGGACTACCCCGCCCCCCAGCATGGCGAGTGGGTCGTCAAGGATTTCCGCTTTCACACCGGCCAGACCCTGCCCGAACTCAAGCTGGCCTACTCCACCGTGGGTAATCCCACAGGCGAGCCGGTACTGGTGCTGCATGGCACCAATGGCTCGGCAGAGAGCATGCTCTCCCCCGGCTTTGCAGGCACGCTGTTTGGCCCCGGCCAGCCGCTGGATGCACGCAAGTACTTCATCATCCTGCCGGACGCCATCGGCACCGGCCGCTCCAGCAAGCCGTCGGACGGCCTGCGCGCTGCGTTTCCGGCCTACAACTATGACGACATGGTGCAGGCCCAGTACCACCTGCTGACAGAGCACCTGGGCGTGCGTCATGTGCGCGCCATCATCGGCAACTCCATGGGCGGCATGCACACCTGGGTGTGGGCCCAGCGCCACCCCGATTTCATGGACGTTGCCGTGCCCATGGCCTCGCTGCCCGCCGCCATGTCAGGCCGCAACTGGATGATGCGCCGCCTGCTGGTCGATGCCATCCGCAACGACCCCGAATGGCAGGGTGGCAATTACACCCGCCAGCCCCGCAGCCTGCAGTTTGCGTCGGTGTTCTTTGGCACCGGCACCAACGGGGGCAACCAGGGCTTGCAAAAGCTGGCCCCCAATCGCGCTGCGGCCGATGCGCTGGTGGAGCAACGCCTCAAAGCCCCTTTCCGTGGCGATGCCAACGACCACATCTACCAATGGGAGGCCTCGCGCGACTACGACCCCGAGCCCGGGCTGGAACGCATTACTGCGCGCGTGCTGGCCATCAACTCGGCCGACGATGAGCGCAACCCGCCCGAACTGGGCGTGCTGGAAAAAGCCATCGCCCGCATCTCGCACGCACAGGCCTACGTGATCCCTGCCAGCGCCGACACCCTCGGCCACAGCACGGTGGGCCTGGCGCGCTTTTACCAAGACCGGCTGGCGCAGGTGCTCACCAACGCACCGCGCCGCTGACCCATATTTTTCAGGAAGCCTTTTTTCATGCCCCGCTTTGCCGCCAACCTGTCCATGCTCTACAACGACGTGGACTTTCTCGACCGCTTTGCCGCCGCTGCCCGCGATGGCTTCCAGGCGGTGGAGTACCTTTTCCCCTACGCCTACCCTGCGCAAGAACTGGCCACACGCCTGCAAGCCAACGGTCTGCAGCAGGTGTTGTTCAACGCCCCGCCTGGCAACTGGGACGCGGGTGAGCGCGGGCTGGCCTGCCTGCCCGGGCGCGAGGACGAGTTCCGCGAAGGCATTGCCAAAGCCATCGAATACGCCCAGGCGCTGCAGTGCCCCCGCATCCACGTGATGGCCGGGCTGGTGCCCCAGGGTGCAGACGCGGCCACCGTGCGCGCCACCTACATCGCCAACGTGCGCCACGCCGCCGAGCAGGCTGCACCGCACGGCATCCAGATCCTGCTGGAGCCCATCAATGGCCGCGACATGCCCGGCTTCTTCCTGAGCCGCCAGGACCAGGCCCACGCGCTGATCGCCGAGATCGGCGCCGCCAACGCGCGCGTGCAGATGGACCTGTACCACTGCCAGATCGTGGAAGGCGACCTGGCCATGAAGGTGCGCCAGTACTTGCCCACAGGCAACGTCGGCCACTTCCAGATTGCCGGTGTGCCCGAGCGGCACGAGCCCGATGTGGGCGAGGTCAACTACACCTACCTGTTCAAGCTGCTGGACCAGTTGGGCTACGACGGCTGGATTGGCTGCGAATACCGCCCGGCACGCGGCGCGGCGCCCCATGCCACATCCGACGGGCTGGGCTGGCTCAAGCCCTGGCTGTAAACAGCACCGCCCGTTCCCCTTTCAATACGCCTTGAAGTTAGCCGCCACCCGCTGGTTCAGGTAGTCGCCCGCGGCAATCGCCGGGTACTTCTTGCCGGGCCCTTCGATGATGGCGTCGCGGTTGGCCTGGGCAAAGAAGGCGATGCTGTAGCGCGGCCCCATGTACTCGCCGGGCAGAGGGTTCTTCACACGGTGGAAGTTGCTGGGCAGCTGGTCGTCGCTCCAGCGCATCAGCATGTCCCCGATGTTGCAGGTGATGGCCTGCTCGTCGGGCTCCACCGAGGTCCAGGCCTGGGTGTCCATCTCCTTGCCCGGGCACACCTGCAGGCCGCCCTGGCCCTGGCGCTGAAAGAGCAGGGTCAGGCAATCAAAGTCGGTATGCGCCCCCGCGCGCCACAGGCCCAGGCTGGCTTGTTGCTCGGGCGGGGTCGCAAAGTAGTGCAGCAGGCGCAAGGTGCTTTGGTAGCTGGCCTGCGCAGGGTCGTGCGCGCGGGCAAAGAAGGCCTCGTCAAACCCCAGCTTCCACGCAAAACACGACAGCACCTGCATGGCCACCTGCCAGCACTGGCCCTCAAACGCGAGCATGGTGGCCTGGAAGCCTGCCAGCTCCTCGTCAGTGGGCCAGAGGCCCGCCATGTGCGGGCGGGTGATCTGGTACGACTCCTTCTGGTCCGGTGTGCCAGTGGAGGGGCGCACCTGCGCGCGGCTCTCCCAGCCCACGTTGAGCGCCTTCTTGAGCGGGTACTGCGCCTTCACGCCATCCGGCAGCGCAAAGAAACGCTCGGTCATCGCAAAGGCGTTGTGCACCTCGGCCAGGTCAATGCCGTGGTTCACGATCTGGAAAAAGCCGACATCGACGGCGGCGTCCCATAGCTGGTCGGCAATCTCGGTCTTGCGCTGAGCAAAGTGGCTGAGGTCGATGCGGCGGATCTCGCGGCTCGCGGTTTCCGAGCCCATCGCGCCCATGCGCGTTTCTTTTTGCAGCTCGGCGAGGTCGTAGGTGGCAGTGGTGGTCATGCAGTTCTCCTGAAGACAAGTGGAAGGAAGAAAGGCCCTCCCGCTGGGTGCTTCAAGAGTGGGTGGCACCGCCTGCGGCGGCCGTCCTTTCAACCCTTGAAGCCACGGTGTGCAAACGCACACCGCTGCGCGCACAGCGGGCTTCAAGAGCAATTTCCGACTGGCACCTCCCCGCGCAGGATGGCACAGGGGGCAATGCAGTGAACGCTTCTACTCTTGCCAATAGCGATGCAAGAAGAATGCCCACGGCGCCTTGCTTGTGTGTTCACGCAGGGTAAGAGCGCTTGTGCACAGCGCATCAAAAGCCATGCATACATGTCACTGATTGTGATTGGCATGCCAAATGCATAGCGCCCTGCGCCACAACGGCGGGCGTGCAGACAGTCCGGCGTTGCAAAACGACAGCCAACCACCCACCATCGACGGAGACACCTACACCATGCACGCGCTCATGTCTGCACCCCCAGCCAGCTTTGACGACCCCACCCCCATCAACGACACCGACGGCACCTACCTGCGCCAGGCCATCGCGTGGTCGTGCACGGCCCGCGCGCGCGGCAACCGGCCGTTTGGTGCGGTGGTCATCAGTGCCGAAGGGCGCCTGCTGGCCGAGGCCTACTGCAACACCACCGAGACCGGCGACTGCACCGGCCACGCCGAGACCAATGCCGTGCGCCAGCTCAGCCCGCGTGTGGGCCGCGATGCCCTGGCCAAGGCCACGCTGTATTCCTCGGCCGAGCCCTGCGTGATGTGCGCGGGCGCCATCTTCTGGTCGGGCATTGGGCGCGTGGTGTTCGGCATTGATGCCGAACGCCTGCGCGTGTTCCGGGGCGAGCGGGCCGAACAGCGCGACGCCGAGCTGTCGTGCCGCGACGTGTTTGCCGCCTCGCCCCACGCCATCGAATGCATCGGCCCGGCGCTGGTCGAAGAAGCCAGCGCGCCCCATATCGGGTTCTGGAAAGTCTGACCCACTCCTGCGCGGGCAGAATCTGCGGCGCACACTCTGCAATCCCCACATGCCTCGCACCAAAGCCATGACCGAATCCGAAGCCGAAGCCGCCTCCGGCGCGCTGCTCAGCCGCGCCAAACAGGGGCGCGAACGCATCTTGGGCGCCATCCGCGAGGCAGCCATTGCCGAGTTCAGTCGCCATGGTTTCAAGGGGGCATCCACCAAAGCCATTGCCGAGCGCGCCGGGCTGACCAAGCCCCAGCTGCACTACTACATCAGCAGTAAGGAAGAGCTGTACGAAGAGCTGCTGTACTCGGTGCTCAACGGCTGGTCGGGCGCCTTCATTTTTGACAGCAACAGCGACGATCCCAAGAAGGTGTTGAGCAGCTACGTGCGCAAAAAACTCGACTACGCGCTGGACAACCCGGGCCTGTCGCGCATCTTCACCACCGAGGTGCTGGGCGGTGGGCGCAACCTGGGCAAATACTGGCCCGTAGCCGTCAAGTCCACCCAGCAGAAGGTGGACCTCATCAACCGCTGGATTGCCGAAGGCCGCATGCGCAAGGTGGACGCCAAGGTTTTGCTGATGCAGATCTGGGGCATGACGCAGCACTACGCCGACTACGGCGTGCAGGTGCACATCATGCTGGGCCTGGCGCCCGACGAGCCCATCGACCGCGAGCCCATCGTGCGCGAACTCACCAGCTTTGTGCTGCTGGGCTGCGGCCTCGCACCAGACTAAGGCCCCCGCCCCATTCTGGGCATCCCTCGGGTGCCCGAGGGGCGAATCCCGGGCAATTTGCACCAGCACGCGGCGTCAAAAGCCCCTTTCAGGCCGCGTTGATCCACCACAAAGACGTTTGACCGCTTTTTGTGGCTGGCACAGCCTTTGCAATAGTTTGACCAATCGATCAAATCACATGGTCAAACAATGCAGACAGCCCCTGACACCGCCGACGCCGCCCGCACAGAACACGCATTCGAGCTGATCCTGCAGCGCAGCCAGATGCGCTTGCCCGTCGCCCCCGGCGAGAGCATGGCCGATGTGCTGCAGCTCGCTGGCGTACCGCTGGAAACCCTGTGCGAGCAGGGCGTGTGCGGCACCTGCGTGACCCGCTGGCTGGACGGCGAGCCCGACCACCGCGACAGCTGCCTGAGCGCTGCAGAGCAAGCCACCCACGTCGCCGTGTGCTGCGCGCGCAGCCACAGCGCCACGCTCACGCTGGACCTGTAGGCCCATCCCCCACAACCCGAAGGACCCCCGCCATGCGCATCCTCGTGATCTATTGCCACCCGGTAGAGACCAGCTACAACGCAGCCCTGCACACCGAGGTGGTGCAGCAGCTGCGCGGCGCGGGCCATGAGGTGGACGACTGCGACCTGTACGCCGAGGGCTTCAACCCCGTGATGACACGCGAAGAGCGCCTGGGCTACCACGAGGTGCCCACTAACCAGTTGCCCGTGCAGGGCTATGTGGACCGCCTGCTCTGGGCCGAAGCCGTGGTCTTCTGCTTTCCCACCTGGTGCTTTGGCATGCCGGCGATGCTCAAGGGATTTTTCGACCGCGTGCTCATGCCCGGCGTGGCCTTTGACATCAGCGATCCGCACAACGTCAAGCCCTCGCTCACGCACATCAAGCGCATCTCGGCCGTGGTCACTTACGGGCGCCCCCGCTGGACGGCCCTGTTCATGGGCGACCCGCCGCGCAAGTCCATCACCCGCTACATGCGCCTGCTCACGGGCGGCAAGGCCCGGGTGGACTACCACGCCTACTACCACATGAACGTGGCCACACCGCCCCGGCTGGCGGCCTTCAAGGCCCGCGTGGGCCAGGCGATGGCGCGCTTTGCATAAGACAACGTTCTAAGGGCCACGGCATGCACGCATCCAACACCCCCGACCACATCCTGCGCGCCCGGTTGCCGCGCTGGCTGCTGCCCTCCGCGTGGCCGCAGCAGGGCCACCAGCCCGCACTGGCCGATCTGCGCCTGGCCCAGGGCCGCATCGTGCAAGTGCTGCCCCACGGCACCCAGCCTGCGCTACACGGCGCTGTGTGGGACGTGGCAGGCGCGCTGGTGCTGCCCGGCCTGGTCGATGCGCACACCCACCTGGACAAGGCCTTCACCCTGCCGCGCATGGGAGAGGTCAAACCCGGCCTGCTGGGCGCCATCGAGGCCATGATGGTGGATCGCCAGGGCTGGACCGAAGCCGACATCCACGCCCGCGCCAGCCGCGCGCTGCAATGGGCCTACGACGCAGGCACCGTCCACCTGCGCACCCACTGCGACTGGTGGGAGCCCGACGCGCAGCCGCTGGCCTGGAACGTGTTGCACGCACTGGCCCACGACTGGGCCGACCGCATCACGCTGGAGCGCGTGAGCCTGATCCCCCTGCACCTGTACGCAGACCGCAGCGCTGCCCTACGGCTGGCCGCCACCGTGGCCGCCAGCGGCCCCGGAGCACTACTGGGCGGCTTTGTGCATTCCACCAACTGGGATCCGCAGGCGCTGCGCCACCTGCTGGAAGCCGCACAACACCACGGGCTGAACGTGGACCTGCATGTGGACGAAGAACTGCACCCCGGCGCCCAGGGCTTGGCGACCACGGCCGCACTGCTCAAGGAGCTGGGTTTCGAAGGCCATGTGGTCTGCGGCCACACCTGCGCGCTGGCCGCACAGGACGAGGCCACGGCCCTCGCCACGCTCGATGCCGTGGCACAAAGCCCCATCACCCTGGTCACGCTGCCCATCACCAACCTGCTGCTGCAGGACGCCACCACCGGCCGCACGCCGCGCCAGCGTGGTCTGACGCTGGTGAAGGAGGCCCGTGCACGCGGCATCCCGGTGCTGGTCGCCAGCGACAACGTGCAAGACCCGTTCTGCCCCGTGGGCAGCTTTGACCCGCTGGAAGCCCTGGCCACGGGTGTGCTGGCTGCGCAACTGGATGCACCTTTCGACCAATGGAGCGAATCGCTGTGCCGCGCCGACTGGCTGTGCACCGGCCGCACTGGCACCACGGCGCTGCCGCTGCAGCCTGGCACGGTGGCTGACCTGCTGGTCTTCACGCAGGCTGACCACTGGGGCTTTCCATCGCGCGCACAAAGCCGTGTGGTGCTGCGCCAGGGCCGCGTCGCCAGCGGCCATGCACCGGCTGCCTGGCATGTGCCAACCACCCAATCCACAAGGAGCCTCGCATGAGCCCCACATCTGCGCCAGGTATCGCCCAGCCCCTGGCCCGCTACGCCGCATGGCGCCGCGCAGGCGACTTCATCTACCTGAGCGGGATCATTGCCGTGGACCCTGCCGCCAGCCGCATCGTGCGTGGCTACGACGACATCCCGCATGAGGCCGCCACGCTGATTGGCCGCACGGGCGAGTTCAGCAGCGACATCAAGGAGGGCCCCATCCTCGCGCAGAGCTGGTATGTGCTCGACCGCATCCGCCAGACCATCGAGGCCGCAGGCGGCCAGATGTCCGACGTGTTCAAGCTGGTGCAGTACTTCAAGAACCTGGACCACTTCCCACAGTACAGCCGCGTGCGCAAGCTGTTCTTCCCCGGCGAGCCCCCCGCATCCACCGTAGTGGAAGTGAGCGGCATGTTGCCCACGCCCGACATCCTGATCGAGGTCGAAGCCACGGCCTATCTGCCACAGCGCTGATACACCCCCAACACCTTCACGAAAGTCTTTCATGCTGCACGGCTACAACCCGCCCCACCGCTACCTGCCCTACCTGAGCTGGACCGAGATCGCCGACCTGCCCGACAAGGAAAACACCGTCATCGTGCTGCCCACGGGCGCCACCGAGCAGCACGGCCCGCACCTGCCCTGTGCGGTGGACACGGTGATCAGCGCGGGTGTGGTGGGCCATGCGCTGGCGCGCCTGCCGGCCGATGTGCCTGCGTTTGCGATGGCGCCAATCACCTACGGCAAGTCCGAAGAGCACCTGCACTTCCCCGGCACCGTCACGCTGAGCGGCGAGACCCTGCTGGCCACCATGAACGAGGTGGGCGAGTCGGTATACCGCGCGGGTTTTCGCAAGCTGCTGTTCGTCAACGGCCACGGCGGCCAGCCGCAGGTGATGGAAATGTGCGCGCGCGAGCTGCGCCTGCGCCATGGCGACTTCATCGTCGTGCCCAGCTTCACCTGGCGTGTGCCGCATGTGGCGGGCAAGTACCTGTCCGACACCGAAAAGAAACTGGCGATGCACGCAGGCCACGCCGAGACGGCGCTGATGCTGGCGCTGGCCCCCGACACCGTGCACATGGAGCGTGCGGTAGTCAACTACCCGCCCGTTTTTGACTCGCCCCTGCTCTCACCCGACGGCCGCCCGGCCTGCGCCTGGAGTGCGCGCGACTTCGGCCCCAGCGGAATCATTGGCGACCCGCTTCCCGCCACGGCCGAACAAGGGCACGCCATCCTCGACTCGCTGGCCGTGAGCTGGGCCGCCGCCATTGCCGAGCTGCACAAGTTGCAGTGGGCACCGCGCGCTGAGCCCACCTGGGGCCGCGCCCATCACACCGGCCACGTGGAGCACTCCAGCGCACTGGCCTGAAACCTGCGAACGCCACCGCAAAACCTTTTCGCCTTCCCCTTCGTTGTCCCTTCGTTCCACCTCCACCACCCTACCGGAGTACCACCATGATGAAGACCGCCTCCCGCCTTTCCAAATTGGGTGCAGCCGCGCTGCTCGCTGTTGGTGCCGTCGGCACCATGCAGGCCCACGCGCAGGAAAAGTTCACCTACATGACCAACTGGTATGCGCAGGCCGAGCATGGCGGCTTCTACCAGGCGGTGGCCACGGGCCTGTACAAAAAGTACGGGCTGGATGTGACCATCAAGATGGGCGGCCCGCAGGTCAACATCGTGCAGATGATGGCCGCCGGCCAGGCCGAATGCGTGATGGGGTCGAGCGACCTGCAGATGATCCAGATGCGTGAAGGCGGCGTGCCCGTGGTCAACGTGGCGGCCGTGTTCCAGAAGGACCCGCAGGTACTCATCGCCCACGAGGACGTGAAGAAATTCGAAGACCTCAAGGGCAAGACCATCCTGATCGCCTCGTCGGCCCAGCGCGGCTACTGGCCCTGGCTCAAGGCCAAGTACGGCTTCACCGATTCGCAGACCCGCCCCTACACCTTCAACATCCAGCCCTTTGTCGCTGACAAGAACTCCGCCCAGCAGGGTTACCTGACGTCCGAGCCGTTTGCGATTGCCAAGGCGGGCGTTAAGGCAAACACGCTGATGTTCAGCGACCAAGGCTACCCCGCCTATGCCACCACCATCTCGTGCATGGAAAAGACGGTGAAGGACCGCAGCGCCGCTGTGGCCTCGTTCGTGAAGGCGTCGATGGAAGGCTGGAAGAGCTACTTGGCAGACCCAGCCCCCGCCAACGCGCTCATCAAGAAGGACAACCCCAACATGACCGACGAGCAGCTCGCCTACAGCGTGGCCAAGCTCAAGGAAATGGGCATGGCCACGGGCGGCGATGCCACCACCATGGGCATCGGCATCATGACCGACGCGCGCGCCAAGGCCAGCTACGACTTCCTGGTGGACGCCAAGCTCATCGACCCTGCCAAGGTGAAGCTGGCCGAGACCTACACCACGTCGTTCGTCAAAGACCTCAAGGTTCTTCCTTGATCCCCCCTGAGTCGCTTCGCGCCTTCCCCCAAGGGGGACAACGCCCTCGCTGCGGGGCGGCCCTTGCTCGGCGTTCGCTGGCTCGGGCCGCGCCAGTTTCCAGCGGCTGGCGCCAAGCCAAGCGCTACGACAGATAAGCCCCATCGCCCTGACACAGCGGCCAGCCTCCCCGGCCACATCCATCGAAAGGCACCACCATGTCCATTCCCGCTGCCTCGCCACCTCTGGCACCCGCGCCGCGCCCCACACCCGCCGTGGAGGTGCTCTCGGCCGAAAAAACCTACCCCAATGGCACCCAGGCCCTGCTGCCGGTAGACCTGACCATTGAGGAAGGCGAATTCGTCACCCTGCTCGGCCCCTCGGGCTGCGGCAAGAGCACGCTGCTGAAAATGGTGGCGGGCCTGCTGGAGCCCACCGACGGCCGCCTACACCTGTGGCGCAAGCCCGTGGCGCAGCTGGACGAAAGCGGCAAGAAGATGGCGTTTGTTTTCCAGTCGCCCACGCTCATGCCCTGGGCCAGTGTGCAGACCAATGTGCGTCTGCCGCTGGACCTGGCGGGCGTGCCGCGTGCCGAGGCCGATGCGCGCGTGACCGAAGCACTGGCGCTGGTGGGGTTGTCAAAGTTTGCCAACGCCCTGCCCCGCGCGCTGTCCGGCGGCATGCAGATGCGCGTATCGATTGCGCGCGGCCTGGTCACCCAGCCCGACCTGCTGTTGATGGATGAGCCCTTTGGCGCACTGGATGAAATCACTCGCCACAAGCTCGACGCTGACCTGCTCGACTTGTGGCGCAAGAAGAAGCTCACTGTGATCTTTGTGACGCACTCGATCCACGAGGCGGTGTTCCTCTCCAGCCGCGTGGTCATGATGGCTGCGCGCCCGGGCCGAGTGGTCGAAGAGTTCCGCATCGATGCGCCCTACCCCCGCACGGCCGACTTCATGGTGTCGCCCGAATTCAGCCGCTACGCCAAGCTGCTGCAGGACAGCCTGCTGCGCGCCAGCGTGGACACCGAGGAGACCGTGGCATGAGCACCCCCTTCCCTTCCGCACCGATGGCGTCGCCCGTGGTCACCGCCCACCCCGCAGCCGCCCCGCGCTCAGCGCCCGCAGCAGTCGCTGCCAAACCTGCCGCCAAGGCCACACCCAAACGCCCGCCGCTCATGGCCCAACCCCGCGTGCAGCGCGTGGTCTACCCCGTGCTGGTCGGCCTGGTGCTGATCGCGCTGTGGCAGGGGCTGGTCACGGCCATGGAGCTGCCACCCTACCTGGTGCCCTCGCCCATCCTGATGATGAAGACGCTGTTCACCGACTGGGCCGCCCTGGGCGGCTCGCTGTGGGTCACCGTCAAGATCACGGTGCTGGCCTTTGTGGTGGCCACGGTGGCGGGTGTGCTCATCTCGTTCCTGTTCGTTCAGAGCAAACGCATCGAGACCGCACTCTTCCCCTACGCCGTGCTGCTGCAGGTCACGCCCATCGTGGCCGTGGCGCCGCTCATCATCATCTGGGTGAAGGACCCAACGGCGTCGATGGTGATCTGCGCCGCACTGGTGGCCCTGTTCCCCATCATCAGCAACACCACGCTGGGTTTGCGCAGTGTGGAGCCTGACCTGCAAAGCTACTTCCAGCTCAACCGCGCCACGCGGCTGCAGACGCTGCTGCGTCTGCGCATCCCGAGCGCGCTGCCCTACTTCTTTGGCGGGCTGCGCATTTCCAGCGGCCTGGCTCTCATCGGCGCTGTGGTGGCTGAGTTTGTGGCGGGCACCGGGGGTCAGGGTGCGGGGCTGGCATACCAAATATTGCAGGCGGGCTTTCAGCTCAACATCCCCCGCATGTTTGCTGCACTGCTGCTGATATCGCTCACCGGCGTCGCGCTCTTCGTGCTGATGGCGTGGCTCACGCGCATAGCACTCGGCGGCTGGCACGCCTCCGAAAACTCGCAGGACTGAACCCAACACTTCCGACACCACACCGCGCACAACCATCGGGTTGCGCGGTGCAGGCCCCCTTTCGCCCAAAAACGGCCCCATCGGCCCTCAGGAGATACGACATGACCGCGACCACCGCCCATCAACTGCCCGACCTGCTGCCCGACCTCGACTGGATCGCCGACCCGCTGCGCGTGGGCCGCCTCTCGCAGGACTTTGCCTGGTTCAGCCCCGTGCTCAAACGCGACCTGGCGGGCAAGCGCGGCGACATCGCCGTGCGCCCGCGCACCGAAGCAGAAATCCGGCAGGTAGTGGCCGCCTGCGCCAGCGCGGGCATCGCCCTCACCGTGCGCGGCAGCGGCACCGGCAACTATGGCCAGAGCACGCCACTGCACGGCGGCGTGATCCTGGATCTGTCGGGCTACAACGCCTTTGGCTGGGTGCGCGGCGGTGTGGGCCGCGCGCAGTCGGGCATCCGGCTGGCAGACTTTGACGCACAGGCCAAGCCGCACGGGCAAGAGCTGCGCTGGCTGCCCAGCACCTACCGCAGCGCCACGCTGGGCGGGCTGTTTGGCGGCGGCTTTGGGGGCGCAGGCTCCATCAACCACGGCCCGCTGGCCGCGCCCGGCAACGTGCTGGCCGTGCGAGCGATGACGGTGGAGCCTGAGCCACAGGTCATCGAGTTGCGCGGCCCCGAGGCCATGCTGCTGCACCACACCTACGGCACCAACGGCATCGTTCTGGAGCTGGAAGTGGCCCTGACCCCTGCCGTGGAGTGGACCGAATGCATCGCCACCTTCGCGCAGTTTGACGCCGCGCTGGAGTTTGCCGACCGCTTTGGCAGCGCCCCCGGGCTGGAGAAAAAAGAGGTGTGTTTTCTGGCTGCACCCATCCCGCAGTACTTCACCAGTCTGGCAGAGCACCTGCCTGCCGACCAGCACGCGGTGCTGCTGCTGGTAGCCCCGCACTCCGAGGCCGGCATGCGCGACATGGTGGCGCAGCACGGCGGCCAGGTCACCTACCGCAAGACGGCCGACGAAGTGGCCAGCAGCCACAAGACGCTGCTCGAATACACCTGGAACCACACCACCCTGCACGCCCTCAAGGTGGACAAGGGCCTGACCTACATCCAGAGCGGCTTCAACCCCATGCACCGCCTCAAGCAGGTGAAGGCGCTGGAGGCCGCGCTGAAGGGCGAGGTGATGATGCACCTGGAGTTCTTGCGCACCAAGGAAGGCGCCTTCAACTGCAGCGGCCTGCAGATCATCCGCTACACCACCGAAGAGCGCCTGAACCAGATCATGCAGATCTACCGCGACCACGGCGTGCAGATCAACAACCCACATGTGTACATCGTGGAAGACGGCAAGCAGAACAACCTGGACCCGGCCGTGGTGGGCATGAAGCGCCGCTTTGACCCCCAGGGCCTGCTCAACCCGGGCAAGCTGCGCAGCTGGTACACGGCCGAACCCACAGCCCCCGTGCAGACACCTGTACGCCAAACAGCGTAGAGAAAACGGGTGGCGCGTGTCGCACCCACGGGCCTCTACCGCTTACCTGCAGGGCATAATCAGCTACTCATTTAGTAGCAAACCACCGAAACATGCCCTGGCACGCCCGCCTTCAGCTCGACTACACGGCAGAACACAACGCCCGCACGGTAGCCCGCTACGAGCACAACGGGCCGCTGCGCATCCTGCAAAGCCTGTACCCCGAGGGCGACGCCATCTGCCACAACGTGCTGGTGCACCCCCCCGGTGGCCTGGTGGGCGGCGACACGCTGGACATCACCGCCACCGTGGGCCCCGGCGCCCACGGCCTGGTCACCACGCCCGGCGCCACGCGCTTCTACCGCTCCACCGGCCCGCTGGCGCCGCAACGCAGCCACCTCACCCTGGCCGAGGGCGCGCGCCTGGAATGGCTGCCGCTGGAAGCCCTGTGCTACAGCGCCTGCCACGCTGAAAACCACCTCACGCTGAACCTCGCCCCCGGCGCCGAGTGCATCGCCTGGGACGTGACCGCGCTGGGCCTGCCGCACGCGGGCCAGCCGTTTGAACAAGGCCGCTTCACACAGCACCTGGAAGTGCCCGGCCTGTGGCTGGAGCGCGGCGTGATCGACGCCGCCGATGACCGGCTGCTGAGTAGCCCCTTGGGTTTAGCGGGCCACCGTTGCATGGCCAGCATGTTCCTTGCCGCAGGCACGCCACTGGACCGCACCCGCCGCGACGCGGCCTTGGACGCGGCCCGTGCAGTGATGGATCAGCACCCCCAGGTCAAGTCCACCGCTGGCGCCACCAGCCCCAACGATCGCATGGTGGTGGTGCGCGTGTTGGCGCCGCAGGTGGAGCCTGCGATGAAACTGCTCAAGGCCGTGCGCGTGGCGTGGCGGGAGGTGTTGTGGGGACTGGAGGGGGAGGCGCCTAGGATTTGGGCGATGTAGGGCGCCGGGTTCAATACCTTAAAAGGTATCGAAGTCAACTCTTACTAATGACTCACATAGGTCACTATTTGTTTAGCTCGCCTTAGTAGAAGACAGCAGGTTGCGTACTCTGAGGATCAGAATATGGTATGGAAAAGCTAAATTCCCACCCTCTGTACTGCTGTTTGACGTCCATTGCTGTTGGTGAGGAGCCTTTTGAGTTAGGGCACGGAATCACACTCTCTCGCTCCTACGCGCATGTGATGTCCCATACCATGCTTGCGGTCAAGCGGCCGGAGAAACCGAACCAGCCTCATCCAGGTCCTTGGGCTGCAACAGGCGATGGATTTGGGTTTGACTCCGATGTTGTCCTTCATATTCCCTCGACGTACAGGCGCCAGGGCATGAACTCCTCGGAAGTCGCGATGCGACTCACTGCGCTTATGCGAATGTGGGTTGATCCACGCATCCGCCTAACGATGATGTCCGCTGAGCCTCCAGAAAAGATAGCAGGGACTGTTTCTCGTGTACACGTAGCGAATGCAGTGGAAGTTCAGCCATGGTATTTCCAACTTCATCCAGCAACTGAACGCGACACGAAGGAAGATTTGAACTGGATCAAGAAGCACTGGGAAACCGCACTTGATCTGACACAACAAAGCGCCGCGTTTAGCCTGGGACTTGATGCCATTGCTCAAGTCCAGCTCATTCACAGCTCCGCACTTGGTTTGGTTTCGGTGTGGGCGGCTCTTGAGGCTCTCTTCACCTCGTCCACAAGCGAACTACGCTTTCGAGTGTCAGCGATGATCGCCGCATACCTTCACCCACCAGGACCGCCTCGGATCGCTGAGCACAAGCGAGCGATGAAACTCTACGATGCTCGGTCAGCCGCAGCTCATGGAGCCCCCAAGCACACTGCCAATGATCTTCTTAACTCCTTGGAAATTCTGAGGAGGGTTCTTATCAAGATGGTTTACGAAGAAAAAGTACCGGCCAGAGAAGATCTTGAGTTGCTTCTATTCGGGAGTTGACGAGAGGCACTCACTTCTAAGATGTGACATGGCAGTCGCGAGCATTTGGCTGGGCTCACACCCACCACCGGCTTGGTAAAAAGCGACCCAATGGGCATTCTTTTTTCTGTCTGCATCTCTCGCCAACAGTTGCTTGTTTAGATTGGCACCGGAAGGATGCCATCGCCCTTAAACATCCCCCGAATCCCCCGCACCGCCTGCCGAATCCGCGCCTCGTTCTCGATCAGCGCAAAGCGCACATATTCATCCCCCTGGTCGCCAAAGCCAATGCCGGGCGACACGCACACCTTGGCCTTGTCCAGCAGCTGCCGCGCAAACTCCAGCGAGCCCAGCGCGCGATACGGCTCGGGGATGCGGGCCCAGATGTACATGCTGGCCTTGGGGCAGTCCACGGCCCAGCCCGCTTCGGTGAGGCCCTTGTAGAGCACGTCGCGGCGGCGCTGGTACTGGGCGGCGATGTCTTTCACGCACTGCTGGTCGCCCTCCAGGGCAGCGATGGCGGCTACCTGCAGGGGGGTGAAGGTGCCGTAGTCGTGGTAGCTCTTGATGCGGGCCAGCGCGGCCACCAGGTCGGGGTTGCCCACCATGAAGCCCACGCGCCAGCCAGCCATGTTGTAGCTTTTGCTCAGGGTGAAAAACTCCACCGCCACGTCCTTGGCGCCGGGCACTTCCATGATGCTGGGCGCGCGGTAGCCGTCGTACACGATGTCGGCATAGGCCAGGTCGTGCACCACCAGGATGTCGTGCTTCTTGGCAAGGGCGATCACGCGCTCGAAGAACGAGAGGTCCACACACTGCGCGGTGGGGTTGCTGGGGAAGCCAAAGATCATCATCTTGGGCTTGGGGTAGCTGCCACGGATGGCCTTTTCCAGCTCTGCGAAGAAGTCCACATCGGGCGCCACGGGCACGCTGCGGATGTCGGCACCGGCAATCACCGCACCGTAGATGTGGATGGGGTAGCTCGGGTCAGGCACCAGCACGGTGTCGCCCCGGTCCAGCGTGGCCAGCATCAGATGGGCCAGGCCTTCCTTGGAGCCGATGGTGACGATGGCCTCGGTGTCGGGGTTGATGTCCACCGCGTAGCGGTCTTTGTACCAGTGGCTGATGGCGCGGCGCAGGCGCGGGATGCCTTTGCTGGCGCTGTAGCCATGGGTGTCCGGCCGCTGGGCCACTTCGGTGAGTTTGGCGACGATGTGCGGTGGTGTGGCCCCGTCGGGGTTGCCCATGCTCATGTCGATGATGTCTTCGCCCCGGCGGCGGGCGGCGAGCTTGAGCTCGGCCGTGATGTTGAAGACGTAGGGAGGGAGGCGATCGATGCGCGCAAAACGGCGCTTGCCCTGCGATGCAGACATGCGGTGTGACTTTCACGTAAGCGCCCGGAACCGTCCGAGCGACGTGGCTGACAGAAAGGCCAGCCCGCAGCCAATGTAGCGCAAGCTGCGGGCAGCACTCCAGCCCTTTGTGCGCAGTGTGGCGGCAATGCCGCAGTGGGGACGAGGGCTTGCCGCCGCCTCTACGATGGGCGCATGAACACCCTCCCATCCGCAAACCCCACTGCCCTGCCTGCCGACCATCCCTTGGCCCAGGCGCAGGTGCTGGCCTTCGACATCTTTGGCACCGTGGTGGACTGGCACGGCAGCATTGCGCGCGAGGTGCGGGCACTCTATCCCCAGGTGGATGCGGATGCATTTGCACTGGCGTGGCGCGCGGGCTACCAGCCCGCCATGGCGCGGGTGATGCGCGGCGAACAGGGCTGGACGCTGATCGATGCCCTGCACCGGCAGATCCTGGACGAGATCCTTCCGCGCTTTGGGCTGGCACACCTGGGTGAGGCCGAGCGCCAGCACCTCAACCGCGCGTGGCACCGGCTCCATGCCTGGCCCGACAGCGTGCAGGGGCTGACGCGGCTCAAGCAGCGCTACACCATCACCACGCTATCGAACGGCAACATCGGCTTGCTGACCAACATGGCCAAGCGCGCTGGGTTGCCCTGGGACTGTGTGCTGAGCGCCGAGGTGTTCAAGGCCTACAAGCCCCATCCCGACACCTACCTGGGCGTGGCGCGGGTGTTTGACCTGCCGCCACAGCAGGTGGCGCTGGTGGCAGCGCACCACGACGACCTGGCCGCTGCGCGGGGCTGTGGCCTGCGCACGGCGTACATCGAACGGCCACACGAGTTTGGCGTGGCACAGCCCAAGGATGTGTCGCCGCAGCCGGGCAATGACCTGCATGCCAAGAACCTGACCGATCTCGCCAGCCTGCTGGGATGCTGAACGGCCAGCGGTGTGTGCGTCAGTGCGCCACCAGCAGCTGCACAAACATCTGCACCTTGGCGCGGCATTCGGCGCTGATGGAGGTGAACTCCAGCCCGGCCACCCATTCATCGCCCTCCTGCTTGAGGGTGACGACCCGGGCGTACACATCGGCCACGCGGTAGTCCACCAGCGGCAGCTCAAACTCCAGCTTGATCTCGCTGTGGGGTTCCAGCGGCTCGATCAGCTCCACCAGCAGGCCGTGGTAGCCAATGTCGCGGATGGCGCCGTGCACGATGTGTGGCACCACGATCTTGTCCTGCATGCGCTGGCACAGGCAGGGCAGGCGCGCGTCCACGCGGTGGCTGCGACGGAACTCCTGGCGGGGCACCTTGAGCTTGTGCGAGGGGATGGCGATCAGCTCACGCAGGCTGACGGGCTGCGTGCGCCCCTTGACGAACACCTGCATGGGCGCAGACGCCGACACCAACCCCCAGCAGCGCTGGTACGTGGAGTCGCTGATAAGCACCTGGCCCCGCAGGCTCAGCGCCTCAATGCGCGACGCCAGGTTCACGGCCTCGCCGATCACCGTGTATTCGGAATACACATCCGAGCCAAAACGCCCGGCCATCACAGTGCCCGTGTTCACGCCGATGCCCAGAAACACCTCGGGCAACCGCTCCGTCAGGTGTGCCAGGTTCAGCTCGCGCATGGCGATCTGCATCTCCACCGCACACAGCAGCGCGCGGTCCACGTCGTCGTCGCGGGCCACCGGGGCGCCAAACAGCACCATGATCGAGTCGCCCATGAACTTGTCGATCGTGCCCTGGTACTTGAACACCACTTCGGACAGCCGTGCCAGGCAGCGGTTGAGCGCCGCAATGACCACCGACGCCGGCTGCGAGCCCGACAGCGCGGTGAACCCGCGCAGGTCGGCCAGCAGGATCGTGACCTCACGCGGCGCCACGGCCAGGCCGTCGGCGGCAGCACCTTCGGGGTTCTCCATGCCGTGCAGGATGTCGGCCATCTCGGCCTGCGCCGCCTCGCCCAGGGGCTTGCCGGTTTCGCGTTCGATCAGCGCCTGCAGGCGGCGCACGGCGTCGTGGTGGAATTCTTTGTGCATGGAGGTCTGGGGCGTGGGGCGGCTGGGCTTTTGTGGGTGGGGGCAAGGGTGCCCCGCGCCACCCAGAATATGCGCCGCCCAGCGGCTGGTCAACCGGTGAAAACACCGCGGGCAAAGCAGCAACAGCGTTTGCTGCAGCACCCACACCCCATCAGGGAACAGGGCATGAGCGCGTGAGCAGCTTCACAGCGCCTTTTTGGTCTTTTTAGCTCCAAGCGCTAGAACCACATGCGCTAACCGCTATCAATCAAATAGCAATTGATGGTTTTCCACCGTCACCTGGCAGTCACCCGGTCCACACACACAAACTCTCCCACCGCGCCGTCATAGTCCCAGCGGGCTGCCACCCTTGCCTGACCGTCTGGCGCAGCGCCCGATGCCTCGGTGCTGAGCACCACCAGGCTGTTGGGGCTGCCGTGCCGCAGGCGGTGCGACACCGCCGTGCCCGCACTGCTGGCCCACAGCCCCGGTACCGGCTGCAACAGGCGCGGCTGGTGAACATGGCCGGACAGCAGCATTTGCGCACCGGCAATGCGCCAGCGCTCCACGGCCTCGTCTGCGCGGTGGGGTCGGTGGTCGCGGTCCTCGGCGTCGCGCGCCACCAGGGGGTGGTGGCTGGCCACAATGCGCCATGCACCCGGGGGTGCACGCGCCAGCAGCAGCGCCACATGCTCGATCTGGGCAGACGACAGGCTGCCGCGCTCGTGCCGCCAGGCGCGCGTGGTGTTCACGCCCACCACGTAGAACGCACCCATCTGCCGTACGGGCTCTTGGTCCATGCCGAACTGTTCGGAGAACCGCTCGTACGACCGGCCCCAGCGCATCCACCACGCGAACAGGGGCAGGTCGTGGTTGCCCGCCAGCACCAGATTGCTGCGCGCATGCAGGCCCCGCACAAACCGTGAGGCCTGTTCAAACTGCTGCGCGGTGGCGCGCTGCGTGAGGTCGCCCGATACCACCACCATCGCTACCCCCAGGCGCTGCGCCAGCCGCTGGACAGCGGCGCATACCACCGGGTCGTGCGCGCCGAAGTGCAGGTCCGACAGGTGCATCAGAACAGTCATGGCAGGTGGTCAAAGGCAGCGGGTGGACGCAATGGCGAACGCAATGGTTGCCGCGTCATGCAGGCAGCAAGCCGGGTGCGGCGGGGCCGGGCTCAGGCGACTCGGGCGGGATTGCGGCGTACTGATCATCAGCAGTGGGCTGGGTCTGCGGTGCGCCATCCCGCGCCAGGGGGCTGGGCGCCACCAGCCACAGCGGCCGCCCACTGATGCGGAAATGCAGGGGTGGTGCCATCCATTCCCGCTCGCCGTCAAACGCCACCTTGACCTGCGGGGGCCTCCAGCTGGCGGGTGCCACGGTCAGCTCGGAACACGCCATGCTGACCACCGCATTGTCTTTGTGCAACTGGCCTGTGGCCGCGTTCCACACGGTGCGGGCAATGGCCCAGCGGCCCTGGGGCTTGAGCATCACCACGGCCAAGTGCCCGCCGTCGGCCACCTTCTGCGCCTGCGGCAGGCCCATGCGGTCCAGCTGCAAGGGGTTATTGCCCACAAACAGGGTGGTGACCAGATGCTCCTCCTGCTGCGCCTCGGCGCCCTGGTGGGTCTTCATCACCACGCGCCAGCGGCGGCCCGATGCGGGACGAAACAGGCTCCACACCGCCGCCGCTATGGCCACCCAGCGCTTGCGGCCAAAGCGGCGCGATGCCATCTCGCGGTCGGCCAGCATCTTGGGGTACACGCCCACGCTGGCGTTGACCACAAACATGCGGCGGTTCACAAACCCCACCTGCACCGGCCGCAGGTCGCCCGCATCCAGCGCCTGCAGCAGCTCTTGCACGGCGGTCTCGGGGTCCAGCGCCAGGCCGTGCTCGCGGCTGAAATAGTTGAACGTGCCCATGGGCACCACCCCCAGAGGCACCCCGGCGCGCCGCGCCGCCGACGCTACGGCGTTGATGGTGCCGTCGCCCCCGGCGGCCACCACCAGTCCACCATCGTCCTGCGCGGCCTGGGCGGCTTGCTCGGCCAGCTGCACGATGTCGGCGCGCCGGTCAGGCACGTGCCACACCACGTCATGCGCCTGCAGGGCAGGCACACCTTCGAGCTTGGCGCGCAGCAGGTCCAGGTCGGCACCTGGCCGCCGTGGCACCACCAGATGGATAGGGCCACGGGGCTGGGGAGGTAGGGTGTATTCCGAAGGTGTCATTCAAAAACTCTGCAACAAACAAGAGCAACCCCACAGCGCACTGGACAAATCGCAGGCGCCGGGCGAACCCGCAGGCCCACACCACGCCACGCGCGCCAGCACGGATGACAGGGCACTCCATGATGACAAGCGGCCGACCCGCGCGCAGCCGGTAGCCACGCCTACCCTCTGTCAGCCTGCGCCGACAGCTGCAGCGACGATGCAATACACCCATCACGCAACGGGATGCTGGGAACTTCGGTACAACCCACGGCTTCTCTCCATGGGCAGACGCCCTGCGGGTGCATCAACAGAAAGGACCCACTATCTCCATGACCACGACCTCCAGCGTTTTGGCCGCCACCGACATCGGCGCCCTGCTGGCGCAACACCCCCTGGGCTGGTGGATGGCTGGCTTGCTGGCGTTTGCCCTGCTGGGTAGCGCTGGATTGACCGGCTTGCGCAGCCTGCGGCAGCACGCAGGCGCACCGCTGGGCCGCGTGTTTCCGGCACAGGCGCGCTGGGTGCTGGTGGCCGCCATGGCCGTATCAGCCTGCACGCTGGCTCTGGCAGGTGCCGCGCTGGCAGAGCTGGCCGAAAGCGGGCGCGCCCCAGGCACCTGGGGCGCACTGGACGACGCGCTGGCCGCAGGCCTGCAAGCACAGGCATCGGCCACCGTGCTGCAGTGGTTTGCCACCCTCACCCACCTGGGAGACACCTGGGTGCTGACGGTGCTGACGCTGGGCGTGGCGGCCGCGCTGTGGCTGCGCCATCACCGCCTGCTGGCCACCGGATGGCTGGTGGCCATGGCAGGCAACGGCGCGTTGACCAAGGTGCTGAAGAATCTGTTCGAGCGCGTGCGACCCGAGCACACGCACGGCATTGCAGAGGCCAGCGGCTACAGTTTTCCCAGCGGGCACAGCAGCGCATCGATGGTGGCCTATGCCATGCTGGCCTACCTGGCCACGCGGCTGTTGCCCCGCACCTGGCACCTGCCTGCGGTGGTGCTGGCCGGTGCGCTCATCTTCACCACCGGCTGGAGCCGTGTGGTGCTGCAGGTGCACTACGCCAGCGATGTGCTGGCAGGCTGGCTGCTGGGCGGCACGTGGATGGTGTGCACCGTACTCATCATGGAGAGCGTGTCGCGCTGGCGGCGCCCTGCCCTCGGCGCCGTGATGCAACGGCCGTGAGACGTCAGATGGCCACCAGGTTGCGAATGCCCTTGGCTTCCATCTCGCTACCTGGCCCGCGGGCGATGACCTCGCCCCGCTCCATCACCAGGTACTCATCGGCCAGTTCCTGCGCGAAGTCGTAGTACTGCTCGCACAGCAGGATGGCCATCTCACCCTGGTCGGCCAGCATGCGGATCACGCGGCCGATGTCCTTGATGATGCTGGGCTGGATGCCTTCGGTGGGCTCGTCCAGGATGAGCAAACGCGGGCCGGGGGCCAGCGCACGCGCAATGGCCAGTTGCTGCTGTTGACCACCTGACAGGTCACCGCCCCGGCGCTTGAGCATTTGCTTGAGCACGGGGAACAGCTCGTACAGATGCGGGGGCACAGGGGTGGAGCCGCTTTTGTAGGCCAGGCCCATGCGCAGGTTTTCTTCCACGGTCAGGCGGCCGAAGATTTCGCGGCCTTGCGGCACAAAGCCGATGCCTGCGCGCGCGCGGTCGTAGGGCGTGGCCTTGTCGATGGGTTTGCCGTCGAAGCTGATGCTGCCGCTCTTGATGGGCACCAGCCCCATGAGGCTTTTGAGCAGCGTCGTCTTGCCCACGCCGTTGCGGCCGAGCAGCACGGTGACCTTGCCCGGGGTGGCGGTGAGGCTCACGTCACGCAGGATGTGGGAGCCGCCGTAGTACTGGTTGATGTTCTGGACGGTGAGCATGGTGACTTGGGATGTTTTGGGCCGCTAGCGCTAGTTCAATATGCGCCGGCAGCTATATTTTTGATAGTGAATACTTTCACCGGCCGAGGTACACCTCAATCACGCGCTCATCGGTCTGTACCTGGTCGAGCGTGCCTTCGGCCAGCACCGAGCCATCGCACAGCACCGTCACCTTCTCTGAGATGGTGCGGATGAAGCCCATGTCGTGCTCCACCACCATGAGCGAATGTTTGCCCTTGAGCGTGAGGAACAGCTCCGCAGTGCGGGCGGTTTCTTCATCCGTCATGCCGGCCACGGGTTCGTCCAGCAGCAGCAGCTTCGGGTCCTGCATCAGCAGCATGCCAATCTCCAGCCACTGCTTTTGCCCGTGGCTGAGGTTGCCCGACTGGCGCGTGACGCTGTCGGCCAGGTGAATGGTGTGCAGGATCTCGGCCAGGCGGTCCGACTGTGCGGAGTCGAGCTTGAAGAACATGCTGGACTTCACGCCCTTGTGGGTCTTGAGCGCCAGCTCCAGGTTCTCGAACACGCTGAGCTGCTCGAACACCGTGGGCTTCTGGAACTTGCGGCCGATACCCAGGCTGGCGATCTCGGGCTCGTTGTGGCGCAGCAGGTCGATGGTGGAGCCAAAGAACACCGTGCCTTTGTCGGGCCGGGTCTTGCCGGTGATGATGTCCATCATCGTGGTCTTGCCCGCGCCGTTAGGGCCAATGATGCAGCGCAGCTCGCCGGGGGCGATATCGAGGCTCAGGCCGTTGATGGCCTTGAAGCCGTCAAAGCTGACATGCACGTCTTCCAGGTACAGGATGCGGCCGTGGGTCACGTCCACTTCGCCCGGCGTGGCAATGCGCGAGAAGCCTGCCGCGCGGCCACCCGACTCGGTCTGGCCCAGTGCGACGGGCGCCAGCGTCTTCTGCAGCCGCCGCGCGCCTTCTTCCATCAGATCGGGCGTCATTGCGCGGCTCCCTTCGTTGTTGTCATTTTTGCCTTGAGCTTCTTGACCAGCCCCACCACACCGTCGGGCAGGAACAGCGTGACCGCAATGAACAGCGCGCCCAGAAAGTACAGCCAGAACTCCGGCGCCGTCACCGTGAGCCAGCTCTTGGCACCGTTGACGATGAACGCCCCCACGATGGGTCCGATGAGTGTGGCGCGCCCGCCCACGGCCGCCCACACGGCGATCTCGATGGAGTTGGCGGCGCTCATCTCGCCGGGGTTGATGATGCCGACCTGGGGCACATACAACGCCCCCGCCACGCCGCACATCATGGCGCTGATGGTCCAGATGGTGAGCTTGTAGGGCAGCGGCGAATAGCCCGAGAACATGACGCGGCTCTCGGCATCGCGCACCGCCTGCAGCACGCGGCCAAACTTGCTGCGCACCAGCCAGCGCGCCAGCAGGAAGAAGCCCAGCAGCGACAACCCCGTCAGCACAAACAGCGTCATGCGCATGTTCTGCGTGGCGATGGGCGTGCCCAGGATGCGCTTGAAGTCGGTAAAGCCGTTGTTGCCGCCAAAGCCGGTTTCGTTGCGGAAGAACAGCAGCATGGCCGCATACGTCATGGCCTGCGTGATGATGGAGAAGTACACACCCTTGATGCGCGAGCGGAAGGCGAAGTAGCCGAACACAAACGCGATCACGCCAGGCACGGCCACGATGAGGATCAGCGTGGCGATGAAGCTGTCGGACAGCGCCCAGTGCCAGGGCAGCTCCTTCCAGTCGAGGAACACCATGAAGTCCGGCAGGTCGCTCTTGTAGTTGCCGTCGCGGCCGATCTGGCGCATGAGGTACATGCCCATCACGTAGCCGCCCAGCGCAAAGAACAGGCCGTGGCCCAGGCTCAGGATGCCGGTGTAGCCCCAGATCAGGTCCATGGCCAGTGCACAGATGGCGTAGCACATGATCTTGCCGAGCAGCGCCACGGCGTAGTCCGACAGGTGGAACATGCTGCCTGCGGGCACCCAGAGGTTGAGCACGGGTGCCACGGCGCACACCACGATGAGCGCCACGATGAAGGCCGACCAGCCACCGCGCGTGAGCAGCGGCGCCGGTGCGGGCAGTTGGATGTTGGGAGAGGTTGGCGTAGTCATGATCAGTCGTCTCTGGTGCTTCAGTCGGCCGTACGCCCTTTGACCGCGAAGATGCCCTGGGGCCGCTTCTGGATGAAGATGATGATGAACACCAGCACCGCAATCTTGGCCAGCACCGCGCCCGCCCAGCCTTCGAGGAACTTGTTCAGGATGCCCAGGCCCAGCGCGGCATACACCGTGCCCGCCAGCTGGCCCACGCCGCCCAGCACCACCACCATGAAGGCATCCACGATGTAGCTCTGGCCCAGGTCCGGCCCCACGTTGCCCACCTGGCTCAGTGCGCAGCCCGCCAGGCCCGCAATGCCCGAGCCCAGCGCAAAGGCCATGGTGTCGATGCGCGCAGTGTTCACGCCCATGCACGAGGCAATGGGGCGGTTCTGCGTCACACCACGCACGAACAGGCCCAGGCGCGTGCGGCCGATCAGGTAACCCATGCCCAGCAGCACGGCGATGGCAAAGCCGATGATGACGAGGCGGTTGTAGGGCAGCGTGAGGTTGGAGAGCACCTGCACGCCACCGCTCATCCACGCGGGGTTTTCCACACCCACGTTCTGCGCGCCAAAAATCGTGCGCACCAGTTGCATCAGCACCAGGCTGATGCCCCAGGTGGCCAGCAGCGTCTCCAGCGGGCGGCCGTACAGAAAGCGCAGCACGCCGCGCTCCAGCACCGCGCCCACGGCGGCCGAGGCGCCAAAGGCCAGGGGCAGCGCGGCGACCAGATACCAGTCGAACGCACCCGGAAAATACTTCTGGAAGATGCCCTGCACCACATAGGTGGCGTAGGCGCCGATCATCATCAGCTCGCCGTGGGCCATGTTGATCACGCCCATGAGGCCGTAGGTGATGGCCAGGCCCAAGGCGACGAGCAGCAGGATGGAGCCCAGGCTGATGCCCGAGAACGCAGCGCCCAGGCGCTCGCCCCAGGCGAGCTGGCCTTCCATCGCGCGCAGTGCGGCCTGCAGTGCGGCCTTGACCTTGGCGTCTTCTTCGACCGTGACGCGTTCGTTGAGCAGCAGCCGCGTATCGGGTGTGGCGCTGAGCGACAGTGCCTGTGCCGCAGCGATGCGCTGTGCAGCGTCGTCACTGCCCAGCAGCGTGGCGGCGCGCGCCAGCTCCAGCTGGGTCTTGATCTTGTCGTTGGTCTCCTGCGCCAGTGCCTTGTCTAGCAGGGGCAGGCGGCCCGCGTCAGGTTCCTTGGTCAGGGCCTTGGCGGCGGCCATGCGCTGGGATTCATCCTTGCCAAACAGCGCCAGGCCCGCCAGGGCCGTGTCGATCTCACCGCGCATGCGGTTGTTGTTGATGATGTCTTCTGCATCAGCGGGCACAGGGACCTCAGCACCGGTGACAGGGTCGATGCCCTTGTCATCGCGCACGATCAGCGCCTTGCCGTCAGCCACCTTCACCGCGTCGTCGGCCAGCGCCTGCAAAAAAGCGGCGGTGCGTTCGCTGGGCTCCACCACGGCCTGCTGCACGGCGGCCACACGGTCGTCGGTTTCACCAGCGGCCATGGCCAGAGCCTGCTCGGCGGTAAGTGCGTACGCCTGCGCAGTTGCACACAACACAACGCAGGCGATCAGACGGGAGAAAAAAGAGAAAAGCATGGAAGGGCCAGTGGGTGAAAGAAACGACCAGCCTCTGCGGTGAGCGCAGCCCATGCCAGCGCCCCCGCGCAAGGGCCGCCCCGCCGTGATGGGGGCGTCTCCCTCCCACGCGCAGCGTGAGAGAGGGGGAAGCGGCATAGCCGCTCAGGGGGAGATCACTTCTTTTCAGGCTCGTCCTTCTTCTTGTCGTTGCCTTCGATGTACGGGCTCCATGGCTTGGCCTTCACGGGGCCGGGGGTCTTCCACACCACGTTGAACTGGCCATCGGCCTTGATCTCGCCGATGAACACGCTCTTGTGCAGATGGTGGTTTTTCTCATCCATCTTGCTCACGATGCCGCTGGGTGCCTTGAAGGTCTGACCAGCCATGGCGGTGATCACCTTGTCGACGTCCGTGCTCTTGGCCTTTTCAACCGCTTGCTTCCACATGTTGATGCCGATGTAGGTGGCTTCCATCGGGTCGTTGGTGAGCGGCTTGTCCTTGTGGCCGGCAATGTTCTTGGCCTTGGCGTAGTCGCTCCACTTCTTGATGAACTCGGTGTTGGCCGGGCTCTTGATGGACTGGAAGTAGTTCCAGGCAGCCAGGTGGCCCACCAGCGGCTTGGTGTCCACACCGCGCAGCTCTTCCTCGCCCACCGAGAAGGCGACCACGGGCACGTCCTTGGCCTTCAGGCCGGCGTTGCCCAGTTCCTTGTAAAAGGGCACGTTGGAGTCACCGTTGATGGTGGAGACCACGGCCGTCTTGCCGCCCTGGCTGAACTTCTTGATGTCGGCCACGATAGTCTGGTAGTCAGAGTGGCCGAAGGGGGTGTACTTCTCGTCGATGTCCGAATCCTTCACGCCCTTGGACTTGAGGTAGGCGCGCAGGATCTTGTTCGTGGTGCGGGGGTAGACGTAGTCGGTGCCCAGGAGCACCCAGCGCTTGGCGCTGCCGCCGTCCTTGCTCATCAGGTAGTCCACTGCGGGGATGGCCTGCTGGTTGGGCGCGGCGCCGGTGTAGAACACGTTCTTGGACAGCTCTTCACCTTCGTACTGCACGGGGTAGAAGAGCAGGCCGTTCATTTCTTCCACCACTGGCAGCACCGACTTGCGCGACACCGAGGTCCAGCAGCCGAAGATGACCGAGACCTTGTCCTGGCCGAGCAGCTGCTTGGTTTTTTCAGCAAACAGGGGCCAGTTGGAGGCCGGGTCCACCACCACGGGTTCGAGCTTCTTGCCCAGCACGCCGCCCTTGGCGTTGATCTCGTCGATCGCCATGAGCACGGTGTCTTTCAGCACGGTCTCGGAGATGGCCATGGTGCCCGACAGGCTGTGCAGGATGCCGACCTTGATCGTGTCCTGGGCGTGGGCTGGCAGCGCAGACAGGCCAGCGAGCGTAGCGACGGCCGCGAGGGCCTTGAGGGAATAACGACGTTGCATGTGTGCTTCTCCGGTGGTGGCTTCAATCAGGGAATCAATCAAACCGCTTCGCCCGGTGGGCCCCGGTGTGGAGCCCCTGTGGATCGGGCGATGGAATGGATTCTGGAGAGCATGGCCAGTTGGCGAAATACGCCGGGTGGCGTACACGCCCGGGGCGGGCCCGCATCACACGGGGGCCGTTGCAAGGCGACTCACCACCCCAGACACACCCCACAGGCGCACAGGGGCCGGGATGGAATTCACTATGAAAACAATAGCTGTTACGGCATATATCACTAGCGCTACCAGCCCATTTCATGCAAAAACCTTGACCAGCAAAGGTTGTGAAGTATCCGTAGAATTCAAGGGTTTTCCCTATATTCAGCGCACTTGGCCCCATCGGCCCCGGTGCCGCCCCTCTGCCCCGCTGCGCTCCATGAACCTCCCTCTGCTGGCCCTGGCCATTGCCGCTTTTGGCATTGGCACCACCGAATTCGTGATCCTGGGGCTGCTGCCCGAAGTGGCAGGTGACCTGTCCGTCTCCATCCCCGCCGCCGGCATGCTGGTGTCGGCCTACGCCCTGGGCGTGGCCGTGGGTGGGCCGCTGCTGGCGGTAGCCACCGCGCGCTGGCCGCGCAAGACCACGCTGACCTGGCTGATGGTGCTGTTCATCGTGGGCAATGTGGGTTGCGCGCTGGCCCCCAGCTATGCGTGGCTGATGGTGGCGCGCGTGGTCACCTCGTTCTGCCACGCCGCGTTTTTTGGCATTGGCGCCGTGGTGGCCGCCAGCGTGGTGGAGCCCCACAAGCGCGCCCAGGCCATGGCGCTGATGTTCACCGGGCTCACGCTCGCCAACGTGCTGGGCGTGCCGCTGGGCACGCTGCTGGGCCAGCACCTGGGCTGGCGCTCCACCTTCTGGGCGGTGGTGGTGATTGGGGTGCTGGCCGTGGCCGCCGTGGTGCGCTGGGTGCCACACCTGCGCCACCAGATCAGCGGCAGCGCGCTGGGCGAGTTCCGCGTGCTGCGCATTCGCCAGGTGTGGCTGGCGCTGGCGGTGAGCGTGCTCGCATCCACCAGCATGTTCACGCTGTTCACCTACATCACGCCCATCCTGCGCGACGTGACCGGTGTGTCGCCCCAGAACGTGAGCGGCGTGCTGCTGCTGTGCGGCGTGGGCCTGACCATTGGCAACCTGCTGGGCGGCCGCCTGGCGGACTGGAAGCTGCTGCCCTCGCTGATGGGCATCTTTGCCGTGCTGGCGGGGGTGCTGGCAGCGTTTTCGTTCACCAGCGTGTGGCTGTGGCCTGCCGTCATCACCGTGGTGGTGTGGGGCATGGTGTCGTTTGCGGCGGGCACGCCGCTGCAGGCGCGGGTGGTGTCACAGGCAGGCGATGCGCCCAGCCTGGCGTCCACACTCAACATCGGAGCGTTCAATCTGGGCAATGCCATCGGTGCCTGGCTGGGGGGCGCGGTCATTACGGCCGGGTGGTCGCTGCAGGCCATTCCGCTGGTGGCGGCCGCCGTCACGCTGAGTGCGCTGGCGCTCACGACCTACATTGCCTGGCTGGACCGGCAGCCCACGCACAAGGCTCCGGCGCTGGCCGACTGCAAGGCAGCCTAAGCCGTTTCGGTGCGCTCGAACGCCACATAGCCGTCTTCGATGGCAGGCAGGATCTGCAGCACCTCGAAATACGGCACGGTGAGCAGGGGGGAATCGCGCAGCCGCTCCATGAAGTCGTAGTGCTTGAGCGGATCATCCGTCTCCACCAGCATCAGGTCGCTGCAAGGCGCCACGAAGGCCTCGGCGTCGAAGTGGCGCAGGCGCAGGGCCCCCTGGTAGCGGGGCAGCAGGGCATGCAGGTGCGCCTCACCCAGCGCGCGCCTTTGCTCACGGGGCAAACGCAGCCACTCGGGCAGAGCACGCAGGTGGATGAAGAAGGCATAACGGGTTGCCATGGGGTGATCTCCGGGGGTCGATGAGAAGACAGGTGTTGAGCCAGCAGGCCTGAATCAAGCCGTGCGCAGCATGCGCGCCAGCAGCCCGGGCGCCCAGCGCTGCAGGTGCCAGGCCGCGCGTGCCTTGCCAATGCGGATGTCGGTGTGCCCCGCCAGCAGGCCGCGGACCAGTGCCTGTGCAGCGACATCGGGAGGGATCTTGCCGCGCCCTCGGCCCCGGGTCATGGGCGTGTCCACCAGCGGCATCACAGCGTGAACCACCCGCACTGGGCTGCCTTGCATCTGCACCCGCAGCGCCTGGGTGAACAGGTCCAGCCCGGCCTTGGTGGCGCTGTAAACCGCCGCCGTGCGCTTGGGGCAAGAGCCCAGCACCGACCCGACATTGACCACCCATGCGCGCTGCTGGGCCTGCAAATGGGGCAGCAACGCGCGCGTCAGCGCCATCGGCGCCAGGAGGTTGAGCTCGACCTCCGCGCGCATGTCCTGTGCCGTGTAGCCGGCATCGTCCACCCGCAGGTCGTGCTGGATGCCCGCGTTGTTCACCAGCGCGCCAATATCGGGATAGCGCAGCAGCCACTGCGCCGCCAGGCCATCCATCTCGTCGATGCGGGACAAGTCGGCCACCCAAGGCTCGATTAGCTCATGGGCGTCTGCCAGCGCCTGCAGTGGCTCGGCATGGCGTGCCACTGCCAGCACCGGTACGCCGCGCCGGGCCAGCTCCAGGGCCAGCGCCCGGCCAATGCCCGAGCTGGCGCCGGTGACGATGGTGCGGGGCAACGGGCCTGCGGACGTGGCCTGGCGTGCGGTGGTGGGGGTGCGAGCGTGTGACATGGGCCGCACTCTAGGCATGGCTCCGTCGGTCGTCATCAACCCAGGTTAATTGCGAACAGAAGGGATCTCGACCCCATGCACGGCGGCCGCGACACGGCGCCACCACGCGGCATACTGCGCGCCATGGCACCCCTCCAGCCCCCCGCCTTCTGGTCGCTCCTCACCCATGCGGCGGGCACACAGGCCCTGCCCGACTGGAGCACGGCAGAGCGCGCCATCACTACGCACACGGTACTGGCAGGCGGCACGGTCTTTCTGCAGGGGGTACAGCACCCGTATGTTTACACCGTTCAAGAGGGCTTGTTCAAGCTGAGCTACCTGCAGGATGACGGCACGGAATGGATCAAGTCGTTTGCCGAAGAGGGACGCTTTTTTGCCAGCGTGTCCGCCTTGCAGCCGGGGGGCCGCACGGCCTTCATGGTGACGGCCATTGAGTCCGCCACCCTGGAGCGCATCGACCACGGCGTGCTGCTCGCGCTAGCAGAACGCCACCTGCCGTGGGCGAAGGCGCTGTACCAGCTGACCCTGGTGTACGCCGCGCGCAAGGAGACGCGTGAGCGCGAACTGCTCACCCTCAACGCCGAAGGCCGCTACCGCGCCTTCCTGGCATCACACCCCGACCTGGCGCTGCGCATCCCACAAAAAGACCTGGCCCGCCACCTGGGATTGACGCCCGTCGGGCTCAACCGCATTGCCATGCGCGTGCGGCGCAGCGTCACATAGCCGACACTCTTCAGCGGCACACCAGTGCGCAGTGGCGCTAGGATGGCCCCCTGCCCTTGCCACCCGGCGATCGCCATCGAAGGCGCCGGCGTGCACTTTCTCAACCGCTCAGGACAATCCATGGTGAAACGACGCACAGTGCTTCTCGGTGGCGCCGCAACAGCCGGCGCGCTGGTCATCGGCTGGGGCGTAGTGCCCCCGCGCCAGCGGCTGCACACCGCACAGCCCCTGCCCCAGGCCACAGGCCAGGTGGCGTTGAATGGCTGGCTCAAGGTCGGCGCCGACAACACCGTGACGGTGATGATGGCCAAGTCCGAAATGGGCCAGGGCGTGCATACCGGGCTGGCCGCCATCCTGGCCGAAGAGCTGGACGCCGACTGGGGCCAGGTGCGGCTGGAGATGGCCCCCATCGACGACATCTACAACAACCTGGCCACGGTGGTGGACGGCCTGCCGTTCCACCCCGACAACGACGGCTCCATCAAGGCCGTGGCAGGCTGGCTGACTGCCAAGACCATGCGCGAGGTGGGCGTGATGATGACCGGCGGCTCCAGCAGCATCAAGGACCTGTGGCGTCCCATGCGCGAAGCCGGGGCCCACGCCCGCGCCATGCTCATCAACGCAGCGGCCGTGCAATGGAAGGTGCAGGCCGCTGAATGCAAAGCCAACGCCGGCGTGGTGGAACATGCGGCAGGCCAGCGCGCCACGTTTGGCGAACTGGCAGCACTGGCCGCGCAGCAGCCGCCACCGGGCAAGGTCTCCCTCAAGGAGCCCGCGGCATTCAAGCTGATCGGCAAGCCGCTCACGCGCATCGAGGCCCCTTCCAAGCTCGACGGCAGTGCGGTGTTTGGCATCGATGCCCACCCGCCCGGGCTGCTGCACGCCAGCGTGGTGATGTGCCCCACGCGCGGCGGCAAGGTGGCCCAGTTCGACGGTGCTGCCGCGCAAAAAATGCCTGGCGTGAAGCAAGTGCTGGCCGTCGCGCCGTACCACGGTGGCACCGGCGGCGTGGCCGTGATTGCCGACACGCCCTGGCACGCCAAGAAGGCCGCCGCCGCAGTCACCGTGCAATGGGACCACGGCCCCGCCGCCACGTTGTCCAGCGCCGCCGTCATGACCCAGCTGGCCCAGGCGCTGGACCAGGCCCAGGGCTTTGGCTACCACAGCGTGGGCGATGTGGACCAGGCGCTTCAAGGTGCGGCAACCACGCTCATCGCCGACTACCGTGCGCCCTATCTGGCCCATGCCACCATGGAGCCGATGAACTGCACGGTGCAGGTCAAGGACGGCGCCGCCAGCGTGTGGACATCCACCCAGGTGCCGGGCCTGGCACGCATGGCCGCCGCCAAGGCCCTCGGCATCGCCGACGACAAGGTGACCGTGCACCAGCTGCTGCTCGGCGGTGGCTTTGGCCGGCGGCTGGAGGTGGACTACGTGGCCCAGGCCGCCGCCATTGCCAAGGCCGCCGGTGGCGCGCCAGTGCAGACCCTGTGGTCCCGCGAGCAGGACATGCAGCACGACTTTTATCGCCCCGCGTGCATGGCCCGGTTCAAGGCCGGGCTGGACGCGCAGGGCCAGCTGGTCGCCTGGCACAACGTGTCGGTGGGCCAGGCGATCGTGCCGCAGGTGCTGGCGCGCACCTTTGGCCTGCCGGGCGCAGGGCCCGACAAGACCGCGTCCGAAGGCGCGTTCGACCAGCCTTACGAGTGGCCCCACGCACGCATTGCCCACGAGATCATCGACCTGCCCCTGCCCGTGGGCTTCTGGCGCTCGGTAGGGCATTCGCACCAGGCATTCTTCAAAGAGAGTTTTGTGGACGAAGCGGCCCACGCCGCCAAGAAGGACCCGGTGGCGTTCCGCGCAGCCCTGCTGCAAAAACACCCGCGCCACCTCAAGGTGCTGCAAAAGGCAGCCGAGCTGGCGGGCTGGGGCCAGCCGCTGGCACCGGGCGCGGCGGGCGAGCAGCGCGCGCGCGGCGTAGCACTGCACCAGTCGTTCGGCTCCATCGTGGCACAGGTGGCCGAGGTGTCCGTAGGCGCCGACAAGGCCATCCGCGTGCACCGCGTGGTGTGCGTGATCGACTGCGGCGCGGCCATCAACCCCAACCTCATCACCCAGCAGATGGAGAGCGCCGTAGTGTTTGGCCTCACGGCGGCGCTGCATGGCGAAGTGACGATCAAAGACGGCCAGGTACAGCAAAGCAATCTGCACGACTACCCCCTGCTGCGCATGGCCGACTGCCCCCGCGTGGAGACCCACATCATCGCCAGCGCCGAACCGCCCGAAGGCGTGGGCGAGCCCGGCGTACCGCCCATCGCGCCCGCTGTGGCCAATGCCTTGTTTGCCCTCACCGGCCAACGCCTGCGCGCGCTGCCGCTCAAGCTCAGCTGACCCGACGCACCGGAGCCCCCATGACCACCACCATCACCCTCAACGGTAAACCCGTCGCCGTCAACGCCGAACCCGACACACCCCTGCTGTGGGTGCTGCGCGGCGAGCTGCAGATGAACGGCACCAAGTTTGGCTGCGGCATGGCGCTGTGTGGCGCCTGCACCGTGCACCTGAACGGCGAGCCGGTGCGCGCCTGCATCACGCCCCTGTCCGCCGTGGGCAGCGCCCACATCACCACCATCGAGGGCCTGCAGGGCCCCGAAGCCACCGCGCTGCGCGCCGCCTGGACCGCAGTGGACGTGGCGCAATGTGGCTACTGCCAGAGCGGACAGCTGATGTCGGCCTGCGCGCTGTTGAAGAAAATGCCGCAACCCACCGACGCCGACATCGACGCCGCCATGTCAGGCAATGCCTGCCGCTGCGGCACCTACCCGCGCATCCGGGCAGCGATCCACCAGGCGGCAGGCAGCAAGACCGCCTGACATCAACTATTTATTTGATAGCAATACAGCCAAAAGATGTAAGCGCAATCTGGTGCTTTGGTGCAGCATGGCGGTTCTCACACGGTCGCTTGGCAGCGCACGCTGGCGCATGTGCCCGAGGGGGAGCCCGAAGGACGCCGACAGCTGGTGTGGCAAGGCCCGCCGCCACCTTCGCACGCACGGCGCATGGGGCCGGAAACTGGATGCGCTGGGGAGGTGTTGCAGGCGCGGCGCAAGGCTCCTGACGCCCCGGGGCAGGCTACACGCATACCACGCCCGTCAATTCAACCGCGCAATGCCTGCCTGGTCCTGCGCTGGGCTGAGCCAGTGCACTGCGGCATCACCGCCGTGTGGAACCTCGGCGCAGTGCACCGCGTTGCGTCCCCTCTCCTTCGCACGGTACAACGCCAGGTCGGCCAGATTCAGCAGTGCTTCAAAGTCCATGCCCGCGACCGGGCGCAGGGTGGCCACACCGATGCTCACCGTGACCAGTACCGTGGCCCCGGCGTCGTTGGCGGGCACCTGAAGGGCCGCCACTTCGGTTCTGAGCGATTCGGCCACGTGCAATGCACTGGCACCATCGGTTTCGGGCAACACGATGACGAACTCCTCGCCCCCAAAGCGGGCCACGATATCCACACCATGGCGCTGGCGCGCAGCGCACGCCTGGGCCACCGCGCAGATCACACGATCACCCGCCAGATGGCCCCAGGCGTCGTTGACCGCCTTGAACAGATCAATGTCCACCACCAGCAGCGACAGCGGGTGGCCGAAGCGCTCAGAGCGTTTGCACTCGTTGGCGCCCAGCTCCATCAGCGTGCGGCGGTTGGACAGACCCGTGAGCGAGTCGTTGGCAGCCAGTCGCCCCAGCGCAGCGTTCAGCTCCTGCAGCAGACGGTTCTGCTCCACCAGCTGGCGGTTGATCTGTGCGATCTCGTCCTCTTTTTGCTTGCGGTCGTGGATGTTGAAGGTGACCCCGATCAGGCGCTTGCCTGGCTTGGCGCTGCTGCGGTCCATGATGCGACCATAGTTGGCAAACCAGATCCACTCACCGGCCTTGGAGCGCAACCTGAACTCGGCGCGGTATTGCGGTGTGACGCCGGCCACGTGGTCAGCCACCGCCTGGCGCACGATGTCCAGGTCACCGGGGTGAAACAGGCCGTAGATATCCTGCAATTCCGTCACCATCTCGGCCTCAGAAAAGCCCAGCTCCGCAAAGGTCTTGGTCGCCTTGTGAGTGACCTGGCCGGTCACCAGGTCGTTCTCCCAAAGATCCAGCCCGGCGGCCTCCAGCACCAGCTCCAGCCGCTCGCGGTTCAGGTCTTCTTTGTCAACCATGGTGCTGGGCATCGACAACCGTGTACATCCAGGGGAGGCTTGGTGGATGTCATCCCCATGCGTGGCAGGCGGGCGCTGATCATGGGTGGCACGATACGCCACCTCCGTGTGTTGTCAACCTGTCTCCACCGTGGCGAGGCACCGCGTGGCCCCTCCGCCACTACCGGGGAAAGCACGCAGGTACGGAGCAGCGCCTTCGCCTATGCTCTGCCCAGCGGTTATCCTGACAGTGCACACTCCTCCAAGACACCATGAGCACCCTTGAAAAATCCCCTGTCTACGGCACCGAAGACCTCTTGATCAGCCTGTGCAACTCGGTCACGCGCGTGCTGGGCGTGGCCACCCACAGCCAGATCCACTACTCCGGCATGGTGCAGCGCATCAGCAAGACCTGCCTGAAACCCGACATCGGCTGCTTTGTGCTGTTTGACGGCGGCTTCTCGGGGCTGGTGATCATCAACTTCTCGGGCCAGGCGGCGATGGAGCTGTACGCCAACTACCTGCTGAACATGGGCATGTCCAAGGACGACCTGGTCAACTCGTACACGTCCGACGAAGTCAGCAACGTGATGGGCGAGCTGATGAACCAGGTGGTGGGCGACTTCACCGGCAAGGTGCGGCGCGAACTGCAGACCCACATCACGCAGAACCAGCCCAAGATGCTGGTGCTGAACAAGCAGGTGCAGCTCTCTGTGGACGCCAACCTCGACAAGCCCGAGGCCCGGCGCGTGACCTTCTACACCAGCAACAACAACATCTTCTACCTCGAACTCGCCATCGACCGCACCGAGTTCATCAAGCTCTACGACTTCGAAGCGCAAGAGGCCCCCGACCCCGACGCGCTGATGGCCCAGTCGCAAGAAGCCCCGCCCGTGCCCGCCCCACCGCCTGCCGGCCAGGACGATACGGATGCACTGCTCAAGTCGCTGGGGATGTAGCAATACTACAAAAGTGATAGCTGCCAGCGCATGATGCACTAGCGCTTGCAGCCATTTTTCCTTAAGAACGCGGGGCGGACGCTACAGCAGCGCCCGCCCCGGCACTCACTGCCAGCCGTAGCGCCGCACGTACCAGCGCTTCATCACCGTTGTCAGCAGCACATAGCCCGCCAAGATGCCCACCAGCCACGGAAAGTAAGCCAGCGGCAGCGCCTGCAGCTTGAAGTGCCCGGCCAGCGGCCC
>NZ_JADHVT010000029.1 GCF_016783915.1 Acidovorax sp. | reverse complement strand
CACGGTTTGACGCCACGAATCGCAGATTTGAAAGTGAACAGGAAAGTCAATGAAATCAACGATCTACCAACACCACCTCCGCGCCAGTGCTAGCTTTTCGTACCGTCACTTATTGCACTGAAAACGAGGAGACCCCAAGACAACCACCTGCTCGAATTGCTGGGGCGCACTGAGCGCAAACGCCTTATCGAACAATGCGAACCCACCGATTGGGCGATGTCGGAAGTCGTGTGTGAACGCCACGCACGCACGCGCCACGTGTATTTCCCCACCGCCGGTTTTGTTTCCCTTGCGATTGAAGCCGCCGATCGCCCAGGCCTGGAAGTGGGCATGGTCGGAAGTGAAGGGATGTTGGGCGCCGAACTGCTGCTCGGTCAGACGACGGCCCCCTGGCGCGCCGTGGTTCAGGATGAGGGGACCGCGTGGCGGATGAAGGCATCGGTTTTTCAGGCGGCCCTGATCGAGAGCCCGTTGTTGCGCAGACTCGTGTCGCGGTACCTGAGCTTTCGCATGGAGCAGCTCAGTCTGGGCGCCGCATGCGAGCGCTTTCACGAGATCGGACCGCGCCTGGCCCGCTGGTTGCTCATGAGCCAGGACCGCGCCAATGGCAACACTTTTCACGTGACGCATGCCTTTCTGGCCTGCATCCTGGGCGTGCGCCGTGTGGGCGTCACTGTGGCTGCCAGCGAAATGCAGCGCCTTGGCCTGATCGAATACCGGCGGGGCAAGCTCACGGTGCTCGACCGCGACGCTTTGCACACCAGGGCGTGCAGTTGCTACGACAGCAACCGGCGAGATTACGCGCGAACAGTGGGGTGATCGCGCCTTTGTGTTGATCGCTTAGAGCTCATCCAGCGTTTGGCCAAGCAGCCGAAGGCCATGCATCCCGGTGGTTTTGCGCAAGGCTTGCAGTTGGGCTGCCCAGGCTGGGGTGCGGGTGCCCTGCAGGTGTCCCCGCATCACGCTTGCGCGTTGCACCAGCAGATCGGTCAGTGGCATGGGTGCGAAGGCAAAGCGCCGTTCCAGTTGCTGCGCATGGTGCCCGATCAATACCGCGTCACGGCGCAGCCAGCCGATCTCTATGCCGTTGCGGTGCACCCAGACGTGGTTGTGTGCCAGCCCGCCTTTTTCGATCATTGCCAGGGCTTGCGCCAGGTGCCGGTCAGCTATGTCGGTATCGGGTTCAATGCGCGCGGCAATCGACAGCACTGCCGGCGCCATGTAGTGCGGGGTGTGGATTTCACGCAGCCGCGCCACAGCCAGACTGGCCTCTTGTCGGGCCCGCTCCACTTGTCCAGCCCACGCCAGCGCGTCGGCCAGGAATATGCGGTTCTCCGGCTCGAATCGGGCCGCACCCATCTCCTGCGCTAGCTGCTGGGCGCGCAGCGCCAGGGGCTCCACCTCGTCGAAGCGGCCCATTTCCTGCAGGGCCAGTATCACCGCGTGTATCGCGATCATTTCGGCCCGGGGCAGCCCGACGGCACGGGCGCGTTGCATCGCGTCAATCGCCTCCTGTTGCATCGCCCGCACATCCAGCGAGCCAAACCGGCAAAAGGCGGCCATGGGCGCGTTGGCGATTTCAGTGCGCCCCTGACCGCTTTCGCGCGACGCGGCCACGCAGCGGGTGAAGCAATCGTGGGCCACCAGCCAGCGGCCGCGTGCGTACTCGGCGTCGCCCAGGCCGCCCAGCGCCATGGCCCGCGCAAGCGGCGACCGCGCCTTGTCGGCCAGCGCCAGTGCCTGCGTTTGCGCGGCCAGGCAGATGTCGGTCTGCCCGAGCGGAAACGCAATGTTGCCGCGCTGGTGCTGGATGGCCGAGAGCGTGGCCCAGTCGTCCGCCTGCGTGGCGATGGCTTCGGCCTGATCAAGTGCCGACAGCGCGCCGTCCAGGTCGTCAAAGATGCGGCGCGCGCCGGCCAGGCCCAGCAGGGCGGTGCAGCGTTCGGCGCCACTTTCGTGCACGGCCAGGGCCAGGGTGAAGGTGTCCTGTGCGGCACGGGCCTGTCCCATGTCCAGTTGCGCGGCGCCACGCACCAGCAGCAGGGTGCCGCGCGCGCTGGTATCGGGCTGCAGGGCAAGCCCTCGATCGGTCAGGGCCAGCGCGGCGGCGGCACGCAGCGCCTCGCGTTCCACCGCGGCCGCCCGCGCATAGGCGGAAGGCGCGCCGGGGTCGCCCGCCCGCTCAAGGTGTTCGGCGCACAGCACCGGGTCGCGATCGACAAACCACTGGGCCGCCGCGCGGTGCAGCCGGGCGCGTGGCTCCCGCAGCAGTGACATGTAGATGCCCTCGCGAATCAGCGCGTGGCCAAAACACAGGGTGTGGCCTTCGGCGCGCAGCAGGCCGGTGCGCAGGCTGGCGCTCAGTGCGGGGTTGGTGTGGTTGAGCACCGCAAACAGCGCCTGCGGCTCGAAGCGCTGGCCCAGCACGCTGGCCGTGCGCAGCACGTCCTGTTCGGCTGCGGGCAGGCGGTCCACCCGTGCAATCACCAGGCTGCGCAGCGAGGCGGGCAGGGCGGTGCCACCGGCCTCGCTGGCGTGGCGCAGCAGCTGGTCCAGATACAGCGGGTTGCCGCCGCAGCGCTCCACACACTCGCGCAGCCAGCCATCGGGCTTTGGGCCAAAGTGCCGTGCGAGTGCGGTGGCGTCTTCTTTGTCCAGCGGGCCCAGGTTGAAGGTGGTCAGGGGCGCATCGCCCAGTGCCTGCTGCCAGCCGCGCTCCAGCGGGTCGCCATCGCCCCGGCTGGTGGCCAGCAACACCAGCGCTTGTGTGCGGGCCAGCTGCGCCAGGCGCGCCATGCCTTCCAGGGTATCGGCGTCGGCCCAGTGCAGGTCTTCCGCCACCAGCAGCGTGGGCTGGCGCGCGCTGCTGCGGCTGGCCAGGTGCGTCAGCAGTTCATGCACGGCGGCGCGCCGGGCCATGGCGCCCGCGGCCTGCCAGGCGGTGCGGCCGTCGCTGGTCATGGCGCCTTGCACCAGGTCGGCCAGCGCGGCCTGCCAAAGCAGCGGCGCGTCACCCTCCAGCGCCAGGGCCACCTCGCCCACGCGCTGCGGCAGCAGCCCCGCCGCCCACTGAGCCAGCAGGCCGCCGCTGCGCCCGCCGCCGAAGTCCAGCGCCTGCGCGCCGACCACCACACAGCCTTGCGCCAGCGCATGGGCCCGCACAGCTTCCACCAGCCGCGTCTTGCCAATGCCCGGCTCGCCGCGCAGCAGCGCCACATGGCCGGCGCCCGCGCGGCATGCCAGATCAATGATCTGGTGCAAAGCGGCCCGCTCGGCATCACGGCCCATCAGCGGCGACGCCGCCATACCCTCCGCCGGCGCGATGGACTGCAGCCGCCACAGTGGCTGCGGCAAGTCGATGCCCTTGAGCGCATGCGGGCCCATGGCCTCAAAGCGGGCGCCGTCTCCCACCGTGCGCACCACCGCTTCGGACACCACGGTCTCATTCGAACCGGCCTGGCCCACCAGGCGCGAAGCCAGGTTGACCGCATCGCCCAACACCGTGTAGCCGCCGTGGGTCAGCCCGCCGGCCACCACCTCGCCCAACGACACGCCGATGTGCAGCTGCACGCTCTGCCCGAACGCCACGCCAAACTCTGAGGTGAGCACGGCCGCCACCTGGTGTAACGCCTGTGCCGCACGCAGTGCCCGCAGCGTGTCGTCGCCGTGTGCAATCGGGGCACCAAAAATCGCCATCACACCGTCGCCCAGGTGTTTGTCCACCAGCCCGCCGGCTTCGGTGATGGCGGGGTCGCACAGCGCGTAGAAGCGCTCGCACAGGCGCTGCACGTCTTCGGGGTCGAGCCGGGTGCACAGTTCGGTGAAGCCACAAATGTCGGCAAACAGCACCGCCGCCTGCCGCCGCTGCGCGGACAGACCGGCGGTGGGCGGTGGCTGGCGCGGCCCCTGCGCAATGGCGCCGAGAATCTTCTTGCGATGGCCCAGCGCGGCCACCCCCAGCTCTTTGAGATCGGCATCGGTCAGATCGGGCAGCACCGACTCGTCGATGTGGTTGCTGGCGAAAGCCTGCGCGTATTCGCCCAGCCCGAGCGACTGCAACCAGGACGAGACATCGAGTGACATGGGCCACCTCCGGCGGACCAGTCTATGGTCGTGGGCGGGGTTCGTAAAGCGCCCTGAGACTGGCAAGGGCACCAACAAAAAAGCCCTTGGGATTCAAGGGCTTTGCTGTGTCGGCTGCTGTCGGCTGACCTCGACGGCTGTCAATTGGCGGGAGGGCGTCGTTCACATGACGGGCTGTAGGCCGCGTGGATTCTCGATTTTCTTGATTTGTTTTTCGAAGATACCACCAAAAATACCACCACGTCTCATCTACGGCTTTTCTGCCCTGAGTGAGTAGTTCAAAAAAAGCTTCTTGAGCATCCGGCGATTAGAGTATCTAGAAAAAAACGGTGCTACATGCTGATGACGACCCCTCCCGCGTCGCAGACACGTTGAGGCCGGCAGCCTGGGTCGTGCCCTCAAGGGCCTGAAACGCATCCGGTCCCGTACGGTCAGTAAGGACGTCAGGTTCCTCGCTTTGTCTGGGCCCTCGCCAAAGAGTTTCTTAGCAAGGTCTGGCTTTTGCGCTCTAAGCCATCCATTACAAACTGAACACTTGATCTTGTCGGGACACCACCGCATCCCAGCCCACTCCCCGTTTAATGCGCACGCGCAGCGCGTCTGCGGCGTCCGGCACTCCATGCACTATGAAGATACGCCGAGGCGCGCGCCGAAAACCGCCGAGCCAACGCAGCAATTCATTGCTATCGGCATGCGCAGACAGCATGGGCAGCTCCGCAACCTCTGCCCGCACCGAGACCCATTGACCGTGAATCTTCACCTCGCGCGCGCCTTGGAGCAACGTGCGACCTCGCGTGCCCGCCGCCTGGAAGCCAGAGAACAGGATGGTGTTGCGGTGAACTGGCCCAAAGGCGGCGATGTGATGGAGCACTCGTCCGCCAGTGGCCATGCCACTTGCGGAGACGATCACCTTGGGAAAGGGTTGGATGGCGTCGGGAGCCTCGTAGTCGTTGACGTTCTGCGCCAATGGAAGCTTCTTGAATAGTGTCACGAGGTATCGGTAGCGCTCGATGCAGTTGGCCCAGTTCTGGAAGGTAACATTTCACTTTGATGGCGGCTGTGGAATTTTATCTCTCAGTCGAAAGCCGAGACGATCTAAAGACTCGCATTGGGCGTAGTTGAAGGCCAAATAAAACAAGGACTTACGTGGGCCTCCCAGGGTATTCCCGCGAGGCGCATGCACTGGCGCGCGATTTGCAATGAAGACTCGCCCCCGCCCATAAGCGTGCCGCGTTGTCTCTCCATCCCGATGCGGACAGGACAGCGTGGTGCTCACCACAAGTACCTGGAGACATTCGCCATGGAAACCTTCTACGAGGTCATGCGCCGCAAAGGCATTTCGCGCCGCAGCTTTCTCAAATACTGCTCGCTCACGGCCACTTCGCTGGGCTTGGCGCCGTCCTTCGTACCGCAGATCGCGCACGCCATGGAGAACAAGCCGCGCACACCGGTGCTTTGGTTGCATGGCCTGGAATGCACCTGCTGCACCGAGAGCTTCATCCGCAGCGCCCATCCGCTGGCCAAGGACGTTGTGCTGTCCATGATCTCGCTTGATTACGACGACACACTGATGGCCGCCGCAGGCCACCAGGCCGAGGCGATCCTCGAAGAGATCATGACCAAGTACAAGGGCCAGTACATCCTGGCCGTGGAAGGCAACCCGCCGCTCAACGAAGACGGCATGTTCTGCATCCAGTCCGGCAAGCCCTTCGTGGAGAAGCTCAAGCACGTCGCTAAGGACGCCAAGGCCATCATCGCCTGGGGCTCTTGCGCGTCCTGGGGTTGCGTGCAGGCGGCGAAGCCCAATCCGACGCAGGCCACGCCCATCCACAAGGTCATCACCGACAAGCCCATCATCAAGGTGCCGGGCTGCCCGCCCATTCCCGAGGTGATGACGGGCGTGATCACCTACATGCTCACCTTCGACCGCGTGCCCGAGCTCGACCGCCAGGGTCGCCCGAAGATGTTCTACAGCCAGCGCATCCATGACAAGTGCTACCGCCGCCCGCACTTCGATGCCGGCCAGTTCGTCGAGGCCTGGGACGACGATTCCGCGCGCAAGGGTTATTGCCTCTACAAGGTCGGTTGCAAGGGACCCACCACCTACAACGCCTGCTCCACTGTGCAGTGGAACGAGGGAACGAGCTTCCCGATCAAGGCCGGTCACGGCTGCATCGGCTGTTCGGAAGACGGCTTCTGGGACAAGGGCTCGTTCTACGACCGCCTGACCGACATCCATGCCTTCGGCATCGAGGCCAACGCCGACCAGATCGGTGGCACGGCGGCCGGTGTGGTTGGTGCGGCAGTGGCCGCGCATGCGGCGATTTCGGTGGCCAAGCGCGTGCGCGACAACAACAACGCCAGCAAGCCGGAAGACAAGCGCACACCCGCCGACCACTGACTGACCCCACGACGAGAACGAGGAAAAAAATGGGTGCTTACGAAACTCAAGGCTTCCGCATGGACAACACCGGTCGGCGCATCGTCGTCGACCCGGTGACGCGGATCGAAGGCCACATGCGCTGCGAGGTGAACCTCGACAGCAACAACGTGATCCGCAATGCGGTCTCCACCGGCACCATGTGGCGCGGTCTGGAGGTGATTTTGAAAGGCCGCGACCCGCGCGACGCCTGGGCGTTCGTCGAGCGCATCTGTGGTGTCTGCACCGGTTGCCACGCGCTCGCGTCGGTGCGCGCGGTGGAAGACGCGCTGGACATCCGCATTCCGCTGAACGCCCACCTCATCCGCGAGATGATGGCCAAGACGCTGCAGGTGCACGACCACGCGGTGCACTTCTACCACCTGCACGCACTCGACTGGGTGGACGTGATCTCGTGCCTGAAGGCGGACCCGAAGAAGACGAGCGACCTGCAGCACATGGTGTCGCCGTCGCATCCGATGTCGTCGCCCGGCTATTTCCGTGATGTGCAGAACCGTTTGAAGAAGTTCGTGGAGAGCGGCCAGCTCGGCCCGTTCGCCAATGGCTACTGGGGTTCAAAGGCGTATGTTTTGCCGCCCGAGGCGAACCTGATGGCGGTGACACACTACCTGGAGGCACTGGACCTGCAGAAGGAATGGGTGAAGGTGCACACCATCTTCGGCGGCAAGAACCCACACCCCAACTACCTGGTGGGCGGCGTGCCGTGCGCGATCAACATCGACGGCGACGGCGCTGCGGGGGCCCCGATCAACATGGAGCGGCTGAATTTCGTGCAGGCCCGCATCCAGGAAATGATCGACTTCAACAACAACGTCTACGTGCCAGACGTGCTGGCCATCGGCACCATCTACAAGCAGGCGGGCTGGCTGTACGGTGGCGGCCTGTCGGCCACCAACGTGGCCGATTACGGTACGTACGAGAAGGTGCCTTACGACCACAGCACGCACCAGTTGCCGGGCGGCGTGATTCTGGATGGCGACTGGAACAAGATTCACGAGATCGACCCGCGCGATCCCGAGCAGGTGCAGGAGTTCGTGACGCACAGTTGGTACAAGTACGGCGACGAGACCAAGGGTCTGCACCCATGGGACGGCGTGACCGAGGCAAACTACAACCCCGAGGGGCCGAACTTCAAGGGCACGCGCACGAAGATCGAGCAGCTCGACGAATCGGCCAAATACTCGTGGATCAAGTCGCCTCGCTGGCGCGGCCACGCGGTGGAAGTGGGCCCGCTGTCGCGCTACATCCTGGGTTATGCGCACGCCACGCAAGGCAACAAGTATTGCCAGCGCGTGAAGCAGCAGGTGGACGAGGCGGCGGCGGCCATCAATAGCGGCATTCCGAAGGCGCTGGGCCTGCCCGAGACCAGGTACACCGCCAAGCAGCTCCTGCCGACCACCATTGGCCGCACGCTGGCGCGCGCACTGGAAAGCCAGTACGCCGCTGAAATGATGATGGACGACTTCAAGCAGATGGTCGACAACATCAAGGGCGGCGACAGTAGCACCGCCAACATCGAGAAGTGGGACCCGAAGACCTGGCCGAAGGAGGCCAAGGGCGTGGGCACGGTGGCTGCACCGCGCGGCATGCTGGGCCACTGGATCCGCATCAAGGACGGCAAGATCGAAAACTACCAGTGCGTGGTGCCCACCACCTGGAACGGCTCGCCGCGCGATCACAAGGGGCAGATCGGTGCCTTCGAGGCCTCGTTGATGAATACGCCAATGGTCAACCCTGAGCAGCCGCTGGAAATTCTGCGCACGCTGCACAGTTTCGACCCCTGCCTGGCCTGCTCCACGCACGTGATGAGCGAAGACGGGCAAGAAATGAGCCGCGTCACGGTGCGGTGAACATCCACCCCAGAACAACGAGGAGACTCCCATGAACGCAAAAACAACGCGCGGCCTGATCGCCGCCGCACTGCTCGCCGGCCTGGCCAGCACCTCGCAGGCCCACACCGGCCATGGCACCAGCAGTCTTTATGAGGGCCTGGTGCATCCCTTCGGCGCAGACCATCTTCTGGCCATGGTGGCCGTGGGCGTGTGGTCGGTCTCGGCGCTGCCGGCTGGTAAAGCCTGGCAGGGCCCGGTTGTGTTCCTGCTCGTGCTCATCGCCAGCGCCACGCTGGGCATGCTCGGCTTCACCGTGCCCTACCTGGAGCACGGCGTGTCGCTCTCGGTGGTGATGTTCGGCGCAATGCTGCTGCTCGCGCGCCGCGCCACCGTGACGCCTGCCATTGGCCTCGGGCTGATCGCAGCGGCCGCTTCGCTGCATGGCCTGGCGCACGGTTCCGAAACGCCCGAGAGCGGCTTTGCCGGCTACGCGGCGGGCTTCCTGATCACCACGGCGCTGCTGCATGGGGGTGGCGTGGGCATGGGCATGGGTATCAAGCGCTGGCTGGCCGAGCGCAGCGGCGTGGTGCTCGGTGGGCTGGGCGCGCTGCTGAGCGCGGCGGGCCTGTATCTCTTCGGGCAGCTTGCGGCCTGAGTCCACTCATTCCAGGAGGTCATCACCATGTCCGCCACACACCAACACACGCCTCACCACGCCACGGGTGCCGAGCGCGATGCGCTGGAACTGCAGCAGGGCCAGACGATCCGCTCGGTCTATGTGTACGAAGTGCCGGTGCGCCTCTGGCACTGGATCAATGCGCTCGCCATCACGGTGCTGTGCGTCACCGGCTATTTCATCGGTGTGCCGCTGCCTACCATGCCGGGCGAGGCCAGCGCGAACTACCTCATGGGCTACATCCGCTTCGCGCACTTTGCGGCTGGCTACATCATGGCCGTGGGGCTGGTGGGGCGCGCCTACTGGGCGCTCGTGGGCAACCACCACGCCAAGGAACTGTTCTGGGTGCCGGTGTTCCAGAAGGCGTACTGGCTCGAGGTGTTCAACATGTTGCGCTGGTACCTGTTTCTCATCCCGAAGCCGAACCAGTACGTGGGCCACAACCCGCTGGCGCGCTTTGCCATGTTCTTCTTCTACCTGATGCTGTCGATCTTCATGGTCGTGACCGGCTTCGCGTTGTACGGCGAGGGCTCGCAGATGGGCTCGTGGCAGGAGCGGATGTTTGGATGGGTGATCCCGCTGTTTGGTCAGAGTCAGGACGTGCACACCTGGCACCGCATGGGCATGTGGGGCGTGGTGTTGTTCGTCATCCTGCACATCTACGCCGCCATCCGCGAAGACATCATGGGCCGGCAGAGCATTGTGAGCACGATGATTTCCGGCCACCGCACGTTCAAGGAATGACGTGAGCCGCGCAGCCCGCTCCAGGTTCAGGGCGGCACCGGTGCAACCACCGGTGGGAGTGCCGCTGCGCGTGCCCACGCACCCAGGCCGCTTGCTGGCGCGCACCTGCCTGTTGCCGCTCTCGCTGAACCAGAGCGAAGCCGCGCGGCTGCTCGGCATGTCGCGCCGCCGGCTCCACGAGCTGGTGCACGGCCAGCGTGCCATGTCGCCCGACACCGCCATCCGCTGCGCGCGCGTGTTCCGCGTCGACGCCGCGTTCTGGCTGACGCAGCAGGCCGCCTGGGACAGCTTCCACGCCTGGAAGCGGCTGCGTTCCGCCTCTTCCCCTTCCTCATCCTTCTGATCTCCCAGTGAGCCCAGCCATGCGCCCCACCTCGCCCCAAACGACCTGTCACCCCGGTGGTGACACGCTGCCCACTTCCATCTGCGTGCTCGGCATCGGCAACCTGCTGTGGGCCGACGAGGGCTTTGGCGTGCGCTGCGTGGAAGCGCTGCAGCAGCGCCACGCGTTCGCGCCGCATGTGTCGCTGGTGGACGGTGGCACGCAGGGCCTGTACCTGATCCAGCACGTGCAGGAAGCGGACGCGCTGCTGATCTTCGACGCCATCGACTACGGCCTGGCGCCCGGCACGCTGAAGCTGGTGCGCGACGACGCGGTGCCGCGCTTCATGGGCGCGAAGAAGATGAGCCTGCACCAGACCGGCTTCCAGGAAGTGCTGTCGCTCGCGCAGCTCACGGGCAAGTACCCGTCGCGCGTGCTGCTGATCGGTTGCCAGCCGCAGGAGCTGGAAGACTACGGCGGCAGCCTGCGCCCGGTGGTGAAGGCCGCGATGGAAGAAGCGCTGTTGCTCGGCGTGGCCGAGATCGCGCGCTGGGGCGGCCAGCCCGCGCCGCGCTTGGCGCCGTTGAGCAGCCGCGAGACCGTAACCATGGACGAGCTTGCGCTCGCGGCCTACGAAACGCAGCGCCCCGCGCCGGAAGCGGCCTGCCGCGAAGGCGATGATCGCTTCTTCCCCAAAGAGGCGGCCTGACATGTGCATCGGCATTCCCATGCAAGTGACCGCTGTCGAGCCGGGCCATGCGGTGTGCGAAGGGCGCGGTGAACGCCGCCGCGTCAACACCGCACTGGTGGGTGACGTGGCGCCGGGCGACTGGCTGCTGGTGTTTCTGAGTGACGCGCGCGAGTGCATCGACGCCGCTCGCGCCAGCGAAGTCAACGCCACGCTGGATCTGGTGCTGGGCGCCATGCAGGGCGATGTATTGAGTGGCGATGCCGGCTTCGAGCTGCCTTCGCGCATGAGCGCCGAACAACTCCGCCAGCTTGCTGGCCCTTGATTTTCTGGAGACCTTCATGACCATCGAAACCGCTTTCCGCCCGCTGGCCGTCACCCCGCCCAGCACCGACCCCGCCGCGCCGCTGGTGATGCGCCTGGTGCGCGACTTCGGCGCCGCGCTGGTGGACGAAACCAGCGTGGCCGACTGGGCCGCGCTGCCCGGCGACCGCGTGCTGCTGCTCGCAGGCGACGCGGTGCGCTTCCCCGAAGGGCAGGACGTGGCCGCCGTGCTGCCCGAGCTGATGAAGGTGTTCCCCCAGCGCTTCGAAGTGGCCGCCGTGCCGCGCGACAGCGAAGACGCGGTGGCGCGCCGCTACGGCTCGCAGCGCTGGCCTTCGCTCCTCTTCTTCCGCGGCGGCCAGTACGTGACCGCCATCGCCGGCATGCAGGACTGGGACGTGTACCTGCAGGGCGTGGACGCCGCGCTGCGCATGCCGCCCTCACGCCCGCCCACCATCGGCATTCCGGTGGTGAGCAAGACCGCTTCTTCCAGCGACGCCGGCGGTTGCCACTGAACGCCACGCCTTCCCGCACCTTGCAAGGACACACCCCATGAAAGAATTCCCCATTCCCCTCGTGGCCCTGGGCCCCGGCACGCACACCGAGGACGATTCGCTCGACTACATGCCCATGCCGAAAGACATGGACACCTACCGCCCGCCGATGCTGCCCGAGCCCGAGGAACTCGCGGGCCTGGACCAGGCGCGCAACGCGCTGCAGCAGGTGCTGGCGCTGCTCGAGCGCGGCGCCAATGGCGGCGCGCCGGGCATGGTGCCGCTGGGCCGGCTGGCCCCGCGCGACTTCCAGGTCATCAACCAGGTGATGGGCGAGGGCGAGGCCAGTGCCATCGTGCAGCTGAGCGCAGGCAATCTGGAAGTGCGCGTGCAGGAATCGGTATTCGCCGGCGTCTGGCGGCTCATGACCTGGCGGCGCGGCGAGGGCGCAGACGAACCCGTGCTGGTGCCGGTGGACGACGCGATCGAGGTCGGCCCGGTGCCTTCGCTGTTCGCCGCCATCGCCGCCGAGGATGTGTGGGCCGAACAGCCCGTGTGGCGCGGCGAGCTGCCGCCCAACGTGCAGAACGCGCCACTGCTGGTGGACGAGATCCGCGACCAGGTGGCGCAGTGGCGGCCCGGCCAGGTGCCGCACGTGGTCAACCTCACGCTGCTGCCGGTGTCGCCGGAAGACATCGGCTTTCTGGACCACCAGCTCGGCACCGGCCGCGTGCTGATGCTGTCGCGCGGTTACGGCAACTGCCGCATCTCCAACACGCGCTTGCCGAACTGCTGGCGCGTGGTGTACTACAACTCCATGGACAAGGTCATCCTCAACACGGTGGAGGTGGTGGACATGCCCGAGGTGGCGATGGCCGCACCCGAAGACCTGCGCGACTCGCACGACCGGCTGCGCGAGGTGATGGCCTGGCTGGAAGGGAGTTGAGCGTGGAACACTTCGAAGGCTTCGAGGGCTCCTACCTCGGCAACCGCGAGGTGCTGCGGCCGGACTCGCGCCTGGAATGCAAGATCTGCTGGTGGGTGTACGACCCCGCCACGGGCGACCCGCAATGGCAGATTCCCGCCGGCACGCCCTTCGCCGATCTGCCCTCGCACTGGCGCTGCCCGAACTGCGATTGCGAACCCGATCAGTTTCTGTTGCTTCTATGAACGCCGCCTTGCAAACCCGCGTGCAGACCCTGGTGGATTTCTACCGCCGGGTGCAGGTCGAGCGCATGCAGGGCATTCCCTTGCTGAACGCGGCGCTGTGCGTGGAAGCGGTGGGCTTCGAATGGGGCGCGGACGCCGAAGAGCCGGTGGCCGAGGGCGTGCTGATCACGCCGTGGTTCATGAGCCTGGTGCGCCTGCCCGCGCCACCGCTGCCGCACGGCAACCAGGTGGGCCGCAGCTTCGTGCGCAACTTCGGCAGCGAGCGTTTCGATTTCATCGGCGCGCACGACCCCGCCATCGGCTACCACGAGACCTGCGCGCTGTTCTCACCCATGGGCGAATTCACCACCCAGGCGCTGGCGCGCGAGACCGCGCAGGAAGCGCTGGCGTTGGCCCGACCCGCGCCGGTGGCCACGCCGGTGCCGGTTGAACCCGTGCCGGCGCGCCGGGCGTTCTTTCTCGGTCGGGGTGCGGGGGTGCGCGCATGAGCGCAGCGGCCATGCCCGGCCTGCAGCAGCTCGCGGGCGCGCTGCGCATCACCCCCGGTGCGCCGCCGCCACTCGGTTTGATGAGCACACGCCAGGACTGGGCCGCGCGCATGGGCCATGGCGTGCCGGCGGCGCGCCTGCCCGGCCTCATGGGCAGCCTGTTCAACCTCTGCAGCCAAGCGCACCGCCTGTGCAGCCAGCTCGCCATCGACGCCGCCGCGCCCGGCCTGTTGCCGCCACAGGAGCGCGTGGCCGAACAGTTGCGCCGCGAGACCGCGATGGAGCACGTGCGCCGCATCGGCCTGGACTGGCCGCGCCTGCTGGCCGATGGCGCCGCGCGCAGCGCACACGCCGCCAGCGCGCTGTCCGCGCTGCGCCACTGGCCTTCGCCCACGCAGGCCCTGCCCGAACCCTGGCCGCCGCTGCGCGAGTGGCTGCAACACACGCTGCTGCAGATGCCCGCCGCCGACTGGCTCGCGGCCTGGCAGGCCGGCGGCCCCGACTGGCTGCACACCTGGAGCCGCCGCCACACTCACCACTGGATGCCCGCGCTGGTGGCCGGCGCGCGCAGCAGCGCCGACGGTTTCGCGCCGCTGTCGCCCGACCACGCGCTGCGCCCGCACGCCGAGCCGCCCGGCCTGCGCATGCTGGGCGCCACGCTCGCGCTCAAGCCGCAGTTCGCGCTGCGCCCGCAGTGGCACGGCGCCTGCGCCCACACCGGCCCGTGGACGCGCCTGGCCGGCGCGGCCGACGACACACCGCTGTCACCCTGGGCGCTGCTGGGCTGCCGCCTGGCAGAGCTGTCGCGCCTTGCGCTCGACGGTGGCGACGCCTGGCTGCACTGGGGCGGGCTTTCCACCGGGCCGAACCGGGGTCTGGCCTGGGTGGAGATGGCGCGCGGCCTGCTGGTGCACCAGGTGGAGGTGGACCCGGTGTCCCAGCGCGTGCTGGCCTGCCGCGTGGTCGCGCCCACCGAATGGAATTTCCACCCGCAGGGCGAGGTGGCCCGGCACGTGGCCCGGCTCGACCCCGCCCTGCCCGAAGCCGCGCTCGCGCGGCGCGTGAACCTGCTGGTGGCCGCGTTCGACCCCTGCGTGCCGTTCGCCATCGAACACCGCGCGTTGCCCCGCGCCCAGGCACAGGAGGCCGGCCATGCATGAAGCCAGCCTGGCCGGCGGCGTGCTCCAGCTGGTGGAAGAGACCGCCGCGCGCGAAGGCTTCACGCGCCTGCTGGCGCTGCGCCTCGAAGCCGGCCAGCTCGCGGGCGTGGACGTGCGCGCGCTGCGCTTCGCGCTGGAGGCGCTGGCGCCCGGCACGCTGCTGGACGGCGCGCGCATCGAGATCGACGAACCGGCCGGCCAGGCCTGGTGCCTGGGCTGCTCGACGACTGTGGCCCTGGCGCAGCGCGGCGACGCCTGCCCGGCCTGCGGCAGCTTCCACCTGCAACCGACCGGCGGCAGCGAATTGCGCGTGCTCGACATGCAAGTGGCCGATGATTGAAATGCCTCACGAGACAGAACAGGAGACTCGACATGTGCGTCGTATGCGGATGCAGTGACAGCGGTGCCACGCACCCACACCCCTCACACCAGCACCACCACGCCCCGGCCACGGAAGCGCCGGTGCAGGTGAACCCGGCCAACGGCGACCTGCACTTCGGCGCGGGCTCGGCCCGCGTGTCGGTGCCGGGCATGAGCCAGGCGCGCGCGATCAAGCTGGAGACCGACATCCTCGGCGCGAACAACCGCGTGGCCGCGCAGAACCGCGCGCACTTCGAGTCGCACGGCGTCACAGCGCTCAACCTCGTCTCGAGCCCGGGCTCGGGCAAGACCACGCTGCTGTGCGCCACCATCGAAGCGCTGAAGGCGCACGCGCCGGGCCTGGCGGTGTCGGTGATCGAAGGCGACCAGCAGACCAGCTTCGACGCCGACCGCATCCGCGCCACCGGCGCACCGGCGATCCAGGTCAACACCGGCAAGGGCTGCCACCTCGACGCGCCCATGGTGTCCGAGGCCTTCGCGCGCCTGCACACGCACGACCACGGTCATGACCACGGCCACCACCACCCTCACGCGCACAGCCTGTTGTTCATCGAGAACGTGGGCAACCTGGTGTGCCCCGCCGTGTGGGACCTGGGCGAGGCCGCGAAGGTGGCGATCCTGTCGGTGACCGAGGGCGAGGACAAGCCGCTGAAGTATCCGGACATGTTCGCCGCCGCCTCGCTCATGGTGCTCAACAAGATCGACCTGCTGCAGCACGTGCGCTTCGACGTGGCGCGCTGCATCGAACTCGCGCGGCGCGTGAACCCGGGCATCGAGGTGATCCAGCTCTCGGCCACCACGGGTGAGGGCATGGACGCATGGCTGCACTGGCTGGACCACCGCATGGGCCACGACCACCACCATCACCACCACGACGAAACCCACGGCAGCGAAACCGCGCTGCGCGAGCGCGTGCGCCAGCTCGAGGCCGAACTCGCCCGCACACGCGAGGCCCTGAGCGCCACCACCGCGGGCTGACACCAGCATCATGGAACGCACCGCCCCTTCCGTGCTCGCCTGCGGCGCCTGGCTGAAGAACGCCGCGTGCCTGCTCGACGCGCGCGGGCAGGCCCACTGGTCGCCAGTGCACGGCGACCTGAGCGACCCGGTGGCCTGCGCCGCACTGGAAGCCTCGGCGAGCGCGCTGCTGGGCCGGCACGGCCAGCCGGTGCAGGCGGTGGCGCACGACCTGCACCCCGATTTCTTCAGCACCCGCTTCGCCGTGGAACTCGCGGACGCGCTGGGCGTGCCCGTCATCGGCGTGCAGCACCACCACGCGCACATCGCGGCGGTGGTGGCTGAACAGGGAATCGAAGGCCCGGTGATCGGTCTCGCGCTGGACGGCGTGGGCCTCGGGGACGACGGCGAAGCCTGGGGCGGCGAACTGTTGCTGGTGGACGGCGCGCGGCTGCGGCGCCTGGGCCACCTGCACCCGCTCGCGCTGCCCGGCGGCGACCGCGCTGCGCGCGAGCCCTGGCGCATGGCCGCGAGCGCGCTGCACGCGCTGGAGCGCGGCGACGAGATCGTGCCGCGCTTCGCCCCAGCGGTGGGCGAGGCCACGGCGAGCGGTGTGCGGCAGATGCTGGACCGCCGCCTGAACAGCCCGCTCACCAGCAGCACCGGCCGCTGGTTCGACGCCGCCGCCGCCGCGCTGGGCCTGAGCGTGCGCCAGACCGACGAGGCCGAGGCCGCGATCGCGCTGGAAGCGGCGGCCAGCCGCTGGCTTGCGCACCACGCGGGCCCCGAGCCGCTGGCCGACGCGCTGGTGGACCTGCTCACCGACACCCTGCCCGATGGCCAGCACCGCCTGGACCTTCGCGGTCTGTTCGCGCGCCTGCTCGACGTGCCCGCGGAGCGCGTGGACGAAGCGGCGGCGGGCTTTCACCTCGCGCTGGCCGACGCGCTGGCGCACTGGGCCACACAGGCCGCGCGCGCACACGGCACACGCACCGTGTGCCTGGGTGGCGGCTGCTTCTTCAACCGTGTGCTGCGCGAGCGCGTGAGCGAACGCCTGCGCGCCGCCGGCCTCGCGGTGCACCTGCCAGGCTCCAGCGGCTGTGGCGATGCCGGTCTCGCCCTCGGCCAGGCCTGGGTCGCGGCGCGCCAGCTCGAAGCCGGCACCGCACACCACAACGACACCCACGAAAAGGAATCCCAACCATGTGCCTAGCCATACCCGCGCGGCTGGTGGAGCTGCGACCCGACGACCAGGCCGTGGTCGACCTCGGTGGCATCCGCAAGGAGATCTCCATCGCCCTGGTCGCCGACGTGCAGGTGGGCGACTACGTGATCGTGCACGTGGGCCACGCCATCGGCACCATCGACCCCGAAGAGGCCGAGCGCACGCTCGCGATGTTCGCGGAGATGGCGCAGCTGAATGAAGACGTGGTGGTGGAGACGATCAAATGAAATACATCGACGAATTCCGCGACGGCGAACTCGCCCAGCAGATCGGCGCGCGCATCGCCGCCGAGGCCGACCCGGCGCGCACCTACAGCTTCATGGAGTTCTGCGGCGGCCACACGCACGCGATCTCGCGCTACGGCGTGATGGAGCTGCTGCCGCCCAACGTGAAGATGGTGCATGGCCCCGGCTGCCCGGTGTGCGTGCTGCCCATCGGCCGCATCGACCAGGCCATCGGCCTCGCGCTCGCGCAGGGCGCCATCGTCTGCACCTATGGCGACACCATGCGCGTGCCGGCTTCGGAAAGCCTTTCATTGATCCGCGCGAAGGCGCGCGGCGGCGACATCCGCATGGTGTATTCCGCCGCCGACGCGCTCACCATCGCGCGGCAGAACCCGCAGCGCGAGGTGGTGTTCTTCGCCATCGGTTTCGAGACCACCACGCCACCCACCGCCCTCACGCTGCAGCTCGCGAAGCGCGAAGGCCTGACCAACTTCAGCGTGCTGTGCTGCCACGTGCTCACGCCCTCGGCCATCACGCACATCCTCGAATCGCCCGAGGTGCGCCAGTACGGCACCGTGCCCATCGACGGCTTCGTCGGCCCCGCGCACGTGAGCATCGTGATCGGCTCCGGCCCCTACGAACACTTCGCCGGGGAATACCGCAAGCCGGTCGTCATCGCGGGGTTCGAACCGCTGGATGTGATGCAGGCCATCCTGATGCTGGTGCGCCAGGTCAACGAAGGCCGCGCGCAGGTGGAGAACCAGTTCCGCCGCGCCGTCACCTCCGAAGGCAACCTGAAGGCGCAGGCCGTGGTGTCCGAGGTGTTCGAGCTGCGGCCCAGCTTCGAATGGCGCGGCCTGGGCGAGGTGCCGTACAGCGCGCTGAAGATTCGCGAGGCCTACGCGGCCTTCGACGCCGAGCGCCGCTTTGCGCTCGACTACAAGCCGGTGGCCGACAACAAGGCCTGCGAGTGCGGCGCGATCCTGCGCGGCGTGAAGCGGCCGACCGACTGCAAGATCTTCGGCACCGTGTGCACGCCCGAGAACCCGGTGGGCTCGTGCATGGTGTCGAGCGAAGGCGCCTGCGCGGCGCACTACACCTACGGGCGCTTCCGCGACATTCCGGTCGTGGCCGCCACCGAGGAGGCCACACCATGAGAGCCGACATCGACCAGACCGCCAGCGGCGAGGCCCCGGCGCCGAAGCCGGTGAAGAAGAACTACACCCGACCGCTCGACATCAAACACGGCCGCGTGGACATGGGCCACGGCGCGGGCGGCAAGGCGGCGGCGCAGCTGATCGAGGAACTGTTCCTCGCCGCCTTCGACAACCCTTACCTGCGCCAGGGCGACGACGGCGCGCGCCTGCCGCTGCCCGCGTTCCCAAACGGCCAGGGCCGGCTGGTGATGGCCACCGACGGCCACGTGGTCTCGCCGCTGTTCTTTCCCGGCGGCGACGTGGGTTGCCTGTCGGTGCACGGCACGGTGAACGACGTGGCCATGTCCGGCGCCACGCCGCTGTGGCTGAGCGCGAGCTTCATCCTGGAAGAAGGTTTTCCGCTGGCCGAGCTGCAGCGCATCGTGCGTTCCATGGCGGCGGCCGCGCGCGCCGCCGGCGTGCCCATCGTCACCGGCGACACCAAGGTGGTGGAGAAGGGCAAGGGCGACGGCGTGTTCATCAGCACCACCGGCATCGGCGTGGTGCCGCCGGGCGTGGACATCGCCGGGCGCAACGCGCGCGCGGGCGACGTGCTGCTGCTCTCCGGCACCATCGGCGACCACGGCGTGGCGGTGCTCTCGCAGCGCGAGTCGCTCGCGTTCGAGACCACCATTGAAAGCGACACCGCCGCGCTGCACACGCTGGTGGCCGCCATGCTGCACGCCGCGCCGGGCGCGGTGCGCGTGCTGCGCGACCCCACGCGCGGCGGGCTGGCCACCACGCTGAACGAGATCGCGCGCCAGTCCGGCGTGGGCATGCTGCTGCAGGAGGCCGCCATTCCGGTGCGCGCCCAGGTGGACGCGGCCTGCGAACTGCTCGGCCTGGACCCGCTGTACGTGGCCAACGAAGGCAAGCTGGTCGCGGTGTGTGCGCCCGAGGCGGCCGACGCGGTGCTGGCCGCCATGCGCGCCCATCCACTGGGCGCCGAGGCCGCGCGCATCGGCGAGGTCACCACCGACCCGCACCACTTCGTGCAGATGGCCACGCGTTTCGGCGGGCGGCGCGTGGTCGACTGGCTCAGCGGTGAACAGCTTCCCAGGATATGTTGACCCCCCTGCGTCGCCTTCGGCGCCTCCCCCCGAGGGGGCGACAACTTGGGCCGGCGAAGCCGGACCCTCGTTGTCTCTGGATGAAAGCACTTCGCGCCGGAAGGAGTTGATGGTGTCTTCTCAGGTGTTCCAGAAAACCGCGCGCGGACGGGCCGAGATCGTGCAGCGCTCGGAGCGCGTGCCGGCCGCCATGCGCTCGGTGCTGATCATGGTGAACGGCAGCGACACGGTGCGCGCGCTGGCCGAGCGCGGTGTGCCGCAGGTGCGCGAACACATGCAGGCGCTGCTGGCGCTGGGGCTGATCGAACCGGTGGCACCGCCGGCCGCACCGTCACCACCGCCGCCTTCGCCCCCAACCGAGCTGGAACGCGAGCTGCCGGCGCCGGTGCACGAAGCGCTGTGCCGCCAGGCCCTGGCGCGGCTGGCGGCGCATTTCGGCGTGGACACGCCCGAGGTGGTGCAGCCCCTGCGCGCCGCGCGCACGGTGACTTCGTTCAACACCGCGCTGGACCACATCGAAACGCGGCTCTCGGCCCACATGGGCCGCAAGCACGCCGCGCGCGAGCTGCAGGGCCTGCGGCCACCCACATGAGCGCAGCACCCGGCGGCCTGCGCATCCTGTTGCTGTGCCACAGCTTCAACAGCCTCACGCAGCGCCTGTTCGCCGAGCTGCGCGCGCGCGGCCACACGGTGAGCGTGGAACTCGACATCAACGACCGCGTGACCGAAGAGGCCGTGGCGCTGTTCCGGCCCGACCTGCTGCTCGCGCCCTTTCTCAAGCGCCGCATACCGGCCAGCGTGTGGCAGGCGCTCACCTGCCTGGTGGTGCACCCCGGCCCACCGGGCGACCAGGGGCCGAGCGCGCTGGACTGGGCGGTGCTGCGCGGCGAGCGCACATGGGGCGTGACGGTGCTGCAGGCCAACGCCGATTTCGACGCCGGCCCGGTGTGGGCGCACGCGGCGTTTGCCATGCGCGAAGCTAGCAAGGGCAGCCTGTACCGCCGCGAGGTCACGCAGGCCGCGCTGCAGGCCACGCTCGCCGCCGTGCAGCGTTTCGGGAACGGCGAGCGCCATGGCGATGCACCACCACCCGCGCAATGGCGGCCCGCGATGCGGCAGGCCGACCGCGCCATCGACTGGGCGCGGCACGGCACCGCCGAGGTGCTGGCGCGGCTGCGCTGCGCCGACGGCCAGCCCGGCGTGCTCGATGCGCTCTGGGGCCACGCCTGCCACCTGGGCGACGGCCACGCCGCTTCTGCCGCCACGATGGCGGCTTTCGCGCACGCCGCGCCGGGTGAGGTGCTGGCGGTGCGCGATGGCGCGCTGCTGCGCCGCACGCGCGATGGCGGCGTGTGGATCGGCCAGGCGCGCCGCGTGGCCGACGGCGCACCCGGCTTCAAGCAGGCCGCGGCCGACGCCTTCGCCACCGAGGCCCTCGCCCTGCCCCGCCTGCCCGTGCCGCTGCAACGCGCCGACGACGAGTGGAGCGAGCTGCGCTACACCGAACACGGCCCCGACGGCGCGCGCGTGGGTTGCCTGCGCTTCGACTTCCACAACGGTGCGATGTCCATCGCGCGCTGCGAGCGCCTGCGCGACGCGCTGCTCGAACTGCGAGAGCGGCCGGTGCGCGTGCTCATGCTGCTGGGGGGTGAAGACTTCTTCAGCAACGGCATCGACCTCAACGCCATCGAGGCGGCCGCGCACCGGCCCGGCGACAGCGCGGCCGACGCCTCGTGGCGCCACATCCAGGCGATGAACGACGCGGCGCTCGCCGTGATCGAGACGCCGGACCGCCTCACCGTGAGCGTGCTGCGCGGCAACGCGGGCGCGGGCGGTGCCTTCCTGGCGCTGGCGGCGGACGAGGTGTGGGCGCACGGTGGCGTGGTGCTCAACCCGCACTACAAGAATATGGGCAACCTCTACGGCTCCGAGTACTGGACCTACCTGCTGCCGCGCCGCCTGAGTGAGGCCGGCGCGAAGGCGCTGATGGCGCAGCGCCTGCCGCTGCTGGCGCGCGAGGCCGCGGCGATGGGCCTGATCGACCACTGCGACGATGGGGCACGCGAGGGCTTCGAAACGCGCTGCCTGGAACGCGCGCTGGCGCTCGCGGCCTCCTACAATCTGCCGCAGAGGCTGGCGGCCCGCCAGGCCACCCGCGAGCGCGATGAAAACCTTCGCCCGCTGGCCCACCACCGCGAACAGGAACTCGCGCGCATGCACCGCAATTTCTACGGCTTCGATCCCAGCTACCACGTCGCGCGCCACCACTTCGTGCACAAGGTGCCGCACGCCTGGACGCCGCGCCACCTGGCCTTGCACCGATGAACGCGCCATTGCCCATCGACGCCCTGCCCACCGTGCTGGTGGTGGACGACGAGGTGCGCTCGCAGGACGCGATGCGCCGCACGCTGGACGAGGACTTCACCGTGTTCACCGCCAGCAGCGCCGACGAGGCGCGCGGCCTGCTGGAGCGCCAGCCGGTGAGTGTGATCCTGTGCGACCAGCGCATGCCGGGCATCACCGGCGTGGCCTTCCTCAAGGAAGTGCGCGAGCGCTGGCCCGAGGCGGTGCGCATCGTGATCTCGGGCTACACCGACAGCGAGGACATCATTGCCGGCATCAACGAGGCCGGCATCTACCAGTACATCCTCAAGCCCTGGGCGCCCGACCACCTGCTGGACTCGGTGCGCAACGCGGTGGAGGCGCAGTCGCTGCAGCGCCAGACCAGCCGGCTCGACCTGGAGCTGCGCACCAGCACCGGCGTGCTGCGCCAGCGCACCGCCACGCAGATCGACCGCGCGCGCGCCAGCTTCGGTTTCGACCGCATCGTGCGCGCGCCGGGCAGCCCGCTGGACGCCGTGTGCGCGATGTCGCAGCGCGTGGCGCGCTACGACATCGCGGTGCTCGTGCTCGGCGAGTCGGGCACCGGCAAGGAATTGCTGGCGCGCGCGGTGCACTACGCCTCGCCGCGCCTGACCGGCCCCTTCGTGGTGGAGAACTGCGCGGCCATTCCCGACACGCTGCTCGAGTCCGAACTGTTCGGCCACAAGCGCGGCGCCTTCACCGGCGCCTACGAAGACCACCCCGGCCTGTTCCAGCGCGCGCACGGCGGCACCGTGTTCCTCGACGAGATCGGCGAGACCTCGCCCGCGTTCCAGGTGAAGCTGCTGCGCGTGCTGCAGGAAGGCGAGGTGCGGCCCGTGGGCGGCGCGCGCCCGATGCCGGTGGACGTGCGCGTGATCGCCGCCACCCACCGCGACCTGGAGCAGCGCGTGCGCGACGGCCTGTTCCGCGAAGACCTGTACTACCGGCTGGCGGGCGTCACGCTCACCGTGCCGCCGCTGCGCGAGCGCGCGGCCGACATCGCGCCCATCGCGCACCAGCTGGTGCAGGACGTGGCAAACGAGCTGGGCCACCCCGGCGCCTCGCTGCCCGACGCCACGCTGGCCTGCCTGCTCGCCTACCCCTGGCCCGGCAACATCCGCGAGCTGCGCAACGAGATCGCGCGCGCGCTCGCGCTGCAGGACGGGCGCGAGCTGGAAGCCGCGTCGTTCTCGGCGCGCGTGCTGCAAGGCCACGGCAAGGGCGGCGAAGACCTGCAGGCCGCCCTGCCCACCAGCGGCACGCTGGCCGAGCGGCTGGACGTGATCGAGGCGATGGTGCTGCGCGAGACCCTGCAGCGCCACCGCTGGAACAAGACCCGCGTGGCGCAGGAACTCGGCCTCTCGCGCGTGGGCCTGCGCGGCAAGATGCAACGCCTGGGACTGGAGAAGTGACATGGCACTGAACGATACGGCGCCGGGCCGCCCCAAGCCGGATCAGCCCCCTCGGGGGGCAGCGACCCGCGCAGCGGTGGAGCGTGGGGGCTTGAACGTTCTTTGGCTTCAGAGCGGTGGGTGCGGCGGCTGCAGCATGTCGCTGCTGTGCGCGGACACGACCGACTTTCAGGGCCACCTGCGCGACGCAGGCATCCACCTGCTCTGGCATCCCTCGCTGTCGATGGAGAGCGGCGACGAACTGCTGGACCTGCTCGACGCGGTGCTCGACGGCCGCACGCGGCTGGACGCGCTGTGCGTAGAAGGTTCGCTGCTGCGCGGCCCGAACGGCACCGGCCGTTTTCACATGCTGGCCGGCACGCAGCTGCCGATGATCGACTGGGTGCGCCGGCTCAGCGCGCGCGCGAAACACGTGGTGGCCGTGGGCAGCTGCGCGGCCTGGGGCGGCATAACCGCCGGTGGCGACAACCCCACCGACGCGTGCGGTCTGCAATACGAAGACGACGAAGCGGGTGGCCTGCTCGGCGCGGCTTTCCGCTCGGCCAGTGGCCTGCCAGTGATCAATGTGGCCGGATGCCCGACGCACCCGAGCTGGGTGATCGACACACTGATGGCGCTGGCCGCCGACAGCTTCGGCGCAGACGACCTCGACCCGCTCAACCGCCCGCGCTTCTACGCCGACCAGCTGGTGCACCACGGCTGCACGCGCAACGAGTACTACGAGTTCAAGGCGAGTGCAGAGAAGCCGTCCGACCTCGGCTGCATGATGGAACACATGGGTTGCAAGGGCACGCAGGTGCACGCCGACTGCAACACGCGGCTGTGGAACGGCGAAGGCTCGTGCACCCGCGGCGGCTATGCCTGCATCGCCTGTACCGAACCGGGCTTCCAGGAACCCGGCCACCCGTTCCACGAAACGCCCAAGCTCGCCGGCATTCCCATCGGCCTGCCCACCGACATGCCCAAGGCCTGGTTCGTGGCGCTGGCGTCGCTCTCCAAGAGCGCCACGCCGAAGCGCGTGAAGCACAACGCGGTGGCCGACCACCTCGTCGTCAAGCCGGCTGTGCGGAAGACGCGCTTGAAATGACACGTCTGCTCGTTGGCCCCTTCAACCGCGTCGAAGGCGATCTGGAAGTCCAGCTCGACGTGCAGGGCGACCGCGTGGCCTCGGCGCAGGTCAACGCCACCATGTACCGCGGCTTCGAGCAGATCCTGCAGGGCAAGGCGCCGCACGATGCGCTGGTGTACGTGCCACGCATCTGTGGCATCTGCTCGGTGTCGCAGTCGGTGGCTTCGGCGCGCGCGCTGGCGCACCTGGGTGGCATCGCCATGCCGGCCAACGGGCAGCACGCGAGCAACGTGATCCTGGCGACCGAGAACCTGGCCGACCACCTCACGCACTTCTACCTGTTCTTCATGCCCGACTTTGCGCGCCCGGTGTACGCCGGCCACGGCTGGCATGCCGAGGCGGTGCGCCGTTTTGCGCCTAACCGCGGTGAGCAGGTGCGCGCGGCCACCGCGGCGCGCCAGCGCTGGTTCACTTTGCTGGGCACGCTGGGTGGCAAGTGGCCGCACACGCAGTCCATCGAACCCGGTGGCAGCACGCGCCCCATCGACGCCGCCGAGCGCGTGCGGCTGCTCTCGCGTGTGCGCGAGTTCCGCTCATTCCTGGAACGCCAGCTGTTTGCCGCGCCACTGGAAGCCATCAACAGCATCGACAGCGAAGACGCGCTGTGGACTTGGCACGCACAAGCTCCGCTGAGCGGCGACCTCCGTTTCTTCCTCACGCTGGTGCGGGAGCTGCAGTTGCACACGCTCGGCCCCGGGCCGGGTCGCTACCTGAGCTACGGCGCCTATGCCCAGCCCGATGGAGGCTGGGCTCTGCCCGGTGGCGTGTGGCGCGCCGATATGGCGCGGCTCGACGCGGTGGACGCCAGCGCCATCACCGAAGACGCCACACACGCGTGGCTGGCCGACGGCAGCGGCCCGTTGCACCCGCTGCAGGGCCAGACCCGGCCCGACCCCGACAAGGCGCGCGGCTACACCTGGAACAAGGCGCCGCGTCTTGGTGGCGAAGTGATCGAGACCGGTGCCATCGCGCGCCAGCTCGCCGCCGGCCACCCCCTAGTGCGCGATGCGGTGGTGCGCTGTGGCGGTAACGTCTATACCCGCGTGCTCGCGCGTGTTCTGGAGCTCGCGCGCGTGGTCCCCATGATGGAAGACTGGCTCGGCGCTCTGCGCCCGACAGAGCCTTTCTGCGTGCCGTCCGAGTTGCCCGACGAGGGCAGTGGCGTCGGCCTGTCGGAAGCCGCGCGCGGCAGCCTGGGGCACTGGGTGGTCCTGAGGAACGGGCGCATCGCCAACTACCAGATCGTGGCGCCCACCAGCTGGAACTTCTCGCCACGAGACGCCGCCGGCATACCGGGCGCACTCGAACAGGCGCTGGTGAACGCGCCGGTGCGCGAAGGCGAGAAGACACCGGTGGCTGTGCAGCACATCGTTCGCTCGTTCGACCCGTGCATGGTCTGCACCGTCCACTGACGATGAACAAGCCGCGCCCGCCCAGTCTGCCGCTTCCCACCGGCCCGATGGATGGTGTGGACGAATCCACCTGGATGGACGTCATCCAGAAGATGGACGAGGTCTACACCCGGCTGATCGACGATGAGGTCGAACTTGAGAAGAAGAACGCCGAGCTGGAGCAGTCGCAACAGTTCATCTTCAGCGTGCTCACCTCCATGTCCGACGTGCTGGTGGTCTGCGACGACAGCGGCGTGATCGAGCAGGCCAACGCCGCGCTCTGCGAGCTGACCGGGCGCCCCGAGGAGCAGCTGCGCGGCACGCCGCTCTACGGCCTGCTGGCCGACGCTCAGAGCCAGGAGCTGGCGCGTGCGGCGATGGAAAAGGCCGACGCACCGCGTGCAGGCGAGGGCATCGAACTCAACCTGCTGGACCGGCAAGGCCAGGCCGTCTCGGTGGATGCGAACTGCACACCGCGCATCGGCGAGCGGGGCCGTCGCGTCGGCACGGTGTGGGTGGGTCGTCCGACGGCCGAGCTCAAGCGCGCGTACCACGAGATGCGCGCCGCGCACGAGGCCTTGAAGCGCACGCAGCAGCAGCTGCTGCACTCCGAGAAGATGGCCTCGCTCGGCCAGCTGGTAGCTGGCGTGGCACACGAGCTCAACAACCCGATCAGCTTCGTGCTGGGCAACGTGCACGCGCTCAGCAAGTACAGCGACCGACTGCGCACCTACCTCGCTGCGATGCATGCTCACGAGCCGCCGGCCGTGCTGGATGAGATGCGACGCAAGCTGCGAATCGAGCACCTGCTGGCCGATCTGCCCTCGCTGATTGAGGGCACGCTGGAAGGCGCGCAGCGCACAGCCGACATCGTGCATGGCCTCAAACGCTTCTCGGCGATGGATTCAGAGGAGCGCAAACCGGTCAACCTGGTGGACGTGATCGAGCGCGCCGTGCACTGGGTGCAGAAGGGGCTTTCGACGCCCATCGATGTGCAATGGGCCGGCGGCGCACCCTGCACCGTGATGGGCAGCGCCGGCCAGTTGCAGCAGGTGATGATGAACCTGCTGCAGAACGGCTTTGACGCCGTGGGCCAGCACGCGGCACCGCGCATCTGGGTGAGCATCGACCAGGCCGATGGCATGGCACGCGTGGTGCTGCGCGACAACGGCCCGGGCATTCCGCCCGAGCACCTGCTGCGCATCTTCGATCCCTTCTTCACCACCAAACCGGTGGGCAAGGGCACGGGCCTGGGCCTGTCGATCAGCTACGGCATCGTGGAGCAGCACGGCGGACGGCTGAGCGCCCGCAACGCGGAATCCGATGCCGAGCGTGGCGGTGCCGAGTTTGTGCTGGAGCTGCCGCTGGCACCTCAGGCGTAGCTGTCGGCCATTGCGTCCAGCGGCACGGGTTTCATCTTTCCTGCCTGTCCCGCGCTGCCAAACGCTTCGAAGCGTTCTCGGCACACGCCGCGCGCGGCCTTCTTGGCGGCCAGCAGCGCCTTGCGCGGATCGAACTCGCTGCGTTCCTTCGCGAAGGTCTGGCGCATGGCGCCGGTCATGGCCAGGCGGATATCGGTGTCGATGTTCACCTTGCGCACGCCGTTCTGGATGCCACGCCGGATCTCTTCCACCGGCACGCCGTAGGTTTCCTTGATGTCGCCACCGTGCTCGCGGATGATGGCCAGCCACTCCTGCGGCACGCTGGAGCTGCCGTGCATCACCAAATGCGTGTTCGGCACCTTGGCGTGGATGGCTGCAATGCGGTCGATGGCGAGAATGTCGCCGGTGGGCTGGCGCGTGAACTTGTAGGCGCCGTGACTGGTGCCGATGGCGATCGCCAGTGCGTCCACGCCGGTGCGGCGCACGAAGTCCTCGGCCTGGTCGGGATCGGTCAGCATCATGTCGTGCGTAAGTTTGCCCACCGCGCCCACGCCGTCTTCTTCACCCGCCTCGCCGGTTTCCAGCGAACCCAGGCAACCGAGTTCACCCTCCACCGACACGCCCACGGCATGCGCCATGTCGCAGACGCGGCGTGTCACCGCGAGGTTGTAGTCGTAGGTGGCCGGCGTCTTGCCGTCCTCGCGCAGCGAGCCGTCCATCATCACGCTGGTGAAGCCGGAGCGGATCGACTGCATGCACACCGCCGGCGTGGCGCCGTGGTCCTGGTGCAGCACCACGGGCAGGTCGGGGTGGGCCTCCACCGCCGCCAGCACCATGTGGCGCAGGTAGGCCTCGCCCGCGTACTTGCGCGCGCCGGCCGAGGCCTGCAGGATCACCGGGCTGTCGGTCTCCTGCGCGGCTTCCATGATGGCGAGGATCTGTTCAAGGTTGTTGACGTTGAAGGCGGGCACGCCGTAGCCATGTTCGGCTGCGTGATCGAGCACCTGTCGGAGGGAAACGAGCGCCATGGGAATCTCCTGTGGATTGAAAAAGAAAAGGGGGCATCAGGACGAACGGCGTTCGAGGATTTCGAACGCCGGCAGCGTCTTGCCTTCGAGCACTTCGAGGAAAGCGCCGCCGCCGGTGGAGATGTAGCCCACGTCCTTCTCGATGCCGTACTTGGCAATCGCGGCCAGCGTGTCGCCACCACCGGCGATGCTGAAGGCGCTGCTGTCGGCAATAGCCTGCGCAATCGCCTTGGTGCCACCTTCGAACGCGGCGAACTCGAACACGCCCACCGGGCCGTTCCAGACGATGGTGCCGGCCTGCTTGAGCTGTGCCGCCAGCTTGGCCGCGGTCTCGGGGCCGATGTCCAGGATCAGGTCGTCGTCGGCCACGTCGGTGGCCTTCTTGACCGTGGCCGGCGCATCGGCACTGAAAGCCTTGGCGGTCATCACGTCGGTCGGGATCGGTACCTCGGCACCACGCGCCTTCATCGCCTCGATTACCGCCTTGGCCTGGTCCACCAGGTCGGCTTCGGCCAGGCTCTTGCCGATCTTCAGGCCGGCGGCCAGCATGAAGGTGTTGGCGATGCCGCCACCGACGATCAGGTTGTCCACGTTGTTCGCCAGGCTCTTGAGGATGGTGAGCTTGGTGCTGACCTTGCTGCCGGCCACGATGGCGACCAGTGGGCGCTTCGGCGCGGCCAGCGCCTTGGCGATGGCGTCCATCTCGGCCGCCAGCAGCGGGCCGGCGGAGGCGATGGGCGCGGTCTCGGCGATGCCGTAGGTGGTGCCTTCGGCCCGGTGGGCGGTGCCGAAGGCGTCGTGCACGAAGATGTCGCACAGCGCGCCGAGTTTCTTCGCGAGTTCGGGGCTGTTCTTCTTCTCGCCCACGTTGAGGCGGCAGTTCTCCAGCAGCACGACCTCGCCGGGGGCGACCGAGAAGTCGCCGTCGATCCAGTTGGCCACGAGGCGCACCGGGCGGTCCATGAGCTCGCCCAGGCGTGCGGCCACGGGGGCGAGCGAGTCCTCGGGCTTGAACGCCCCTTCGGTGGGCCGGCCCAGGTGGCTCGTGACCATGACCGCCGCGCCGGCGTCCAGCGCCATCTGGATGGCCGGGATGCTAGCGCGGATGCGCGTGTCTTCCGTGATGCGGCCGCTGTCGTCCCAGCCGCCGCCGGGCCGCCCCAAGGCGGTTGCTCCCCCCTCGGGGGGGCAGCGAAGCATGGGGGGCGATAGAGGCACGTTGAGGTCGGCACGGATGAAGACCCGCTTGCCGCGCGCGAAGCCGGTTGCACACACATCGCTGAATCGCAGAGGCTTCATTTCGCGTAGCCCACGACGCGCACCATTTCCAGGCACTTGTTGGAGTAGCCCCACTCGTTGTCGTACCAGCTCACCACCTTGATGAAGGTCTTGTCCAGCGCGATGCCGGCTTCGGCGTCGAAGATCGAGGTGCGGGTATCGCCGCGGAAATCGGTGGCGACCACCTTGTCTTCCGTGTAGCCCAGCACGCCCTTGAGCGCGCCTTCGGACTGGGCCTTCATCTCGGCCTTGATCTCGTCGTAGCTGGCTTCGCTGTTGAGTTCCACCGTCAGGTCGACCACCGACACGTCGGAGGTCGGCACGCGGAAGGACATGCCCGTGAGCTTCTTGTTCAGCTCGGGGATCACCACGCCCACGGCCTTGGCCGCACCGGTGCTGGAAGGGATGATGTTTTCCAGGATGCCGCGACCGCCGCGCCAGTCCTTGTTGCTCGGGCCGTCCACCGTCTTCTGCGTGGCCGTGGCCGCGTGCACCGTGGTCATCAGACCGCGCTTGATGCCCCACTTGTCGTTGAGCACCTTGGCAATGGGCGCCAGGCAGTTGGTGGTGCAGCTGGCGTTGGAGATGATGGCCTCGCCCTTGTAGGTCTTGTCGTTCACGCCGAAGACGAACATCGGGGTGTCGTCCTTGCTCGGGGCCGACAGGATGACCTTCTTCGCGCCCGCATCCAGATGCTTCTGCGCGGTGGCCTTGTCCAGGAACAGGCCGGTGGATTCGATGACGACCTCCGCACCAACGTCGGCCCATTTCAGGTTGGCCGGGTCGCGCTCCTGCGTCAGGCGGATCTTCTTGCCGTTGACGATCAGGGTGTTGCCTTCAACCTTCACGTCGCCCTTGAAGCGGCCGTGCACGCTGTCGTACTGCAGCATGTACGCCAGGTACTCCGGCTCCAGCAGGTCGTTGATGGCCACCACTTCGATGTCCTGGAAGTTCTGGATCGCGCTGCGCAGCACGTTGCGGCCGATGCGGCCGAAGCCGTTGATGCCGATCTTGATGGGGGCTTTCTGTGTCATGGAATGTTCGAAAGAAATTCAGTTCAGCAGGAGAGAAATGTCGGGAATGACGCGATCGGGTCGGCTGGCGGTGATGGGCTCACCCATGTTGTAGCCATAGGGCAGCGCCCACACGCGCACGCCGGCGTTGCGCGCGGTGGCCACGTCGATGGAGGAGTCGCCCACGAACAGCGCGCGTTCTGCGGCCGCGCCGAACTGCGTGAGGCAACTGTGGATGCCAGCGGGGTCGGGCTTCTTGGTGGGCAGGGTGTCGCCGCTGATCACGCGGTCGAACAGCGGTGCGAGGCGGTGTGCATCGAGCACGGTGGCGGTGTAGCGGCTTTCCTTGTTGGTCACGACGGCGAGCTTGACGCCGCGCTCGCGCAGGGCCAACAGGGTGTCGCGCACCTGGGGGTAGAGCTGGCTGCGCGTGCCGCAACGGCGTTGGTAGTGGCGATCGAATTCGGCAGCGATCAAGCTCAGTGAGCTGCTGGACCGGATCACCTCGGCGGTGGTGTCGCTGGCCGATGCCAGTGCCTGGATCAGCAGCTCGCGCGTGCCGTGGCCGATCCAGCGCTCCACCTGCACCTGCGAGACCGCTGGCAGCTCGAAGCGCACCAGCGTGTCGTTGACGGCGTCGCCAATCTCGCCGGCGGTGGCGACCAGGGTGCCGTCGAGGTCGAACATTGCCAAGTCGAAAGCCTGGACGTTCGCGCTCATGCCGTCACCGCTTCGATGCCGGCGCGCACACGCGGGCGTGGGTGCACCAGTGCGCGCACCTCGTCGGCCACGCGCGCGGCGGTGATGCCGAAGTGTGCGTACAGGTCTTTCGCGGGTGCCGATTCGCCGAAGCTCGCCATGCCCACCACGCGCCCGGTGCGGCCGACGTACTTGCGCCAGAAATCGGGGTGCGCGGCCTCCACCGCGATAGCGGGCAGCGCGGGCGGCAGCACCGCGTCCTGCCAGGCGGCGTCCTGCCGGTCGAACAGGTTGGTGCAGGGCATGGAGACCACGCGTGTGGCGATGCCTTCGGCCGCGAGCGCGGTCTGTGCCTGCATGGCGAGCGCCGTTTCGGAACCGGTGGCGACGATCACCGCCTGAGCACCGTCCATGTCCGAGAGCACGTAGCCCCCGCGCCGGATGTCCGCTGCGCGCGACGCATCGCCCAGCTGCGGCAGGTTCTGACGCGAGAGCGCGAGCGCGGTGGGACCGTCGCGCCGCAGCAGCGCATGGGACCAGGCCACGGCCGTTTCCAGCGCATCGGCGGGCCGCCACACGTCCAACCCCGGGATGATGCGCAAGCTGGGCACATGCTCCACCGGCTGATGGGTCGGACCGTCTTCGCCCAGGCCGATGCTGTCGTGCGTGAACACATGCACCACCTGCAGCTTCATCAGCGCGGCCATGCGCACCGCGTTGCGGCTGTAGTCGCTGAACGCGAGGAAGGTGCCGCCGTAGGGAATGAAACCACCGTGCAGTGCCATGCCGTTCATGATGGCGGCCATGCCGAACTCGCGCACGCCGTAGCTCAGGTGGTTGCCACCACTGAAGCGGCCAGCCTTGTTTGGCCCGGCGGTGACGCAGCCCTTGAAGTTGGTGAGGTTGGAGCTGGTGAGGTCGGCGCTGCCGCCGAAGATTTCAGACAGCTTCGGTGCCATGGCATCGAGCGCGAGCTGGCTGGCCTTGCGGGTGGCCACCGCATCGGTGCACTGGCCGAGCGCCGCCACCAGCGCGGGAATCTCGTTCACGAAGGCCTCGGGCAGGTCGCCGGCCATGCGGCGTTCGAACTCGGCGGCTTCGACCGGGAAGGCCTGGCGGTAGGCGGCGAGACGCGCCAGCCATTGCGTTTCCAGCGCACACCCGCGCTCGGTGGCGTTCCATGCGGCAGCGATGTCGGCCGGAATCTCGAAGGGCGCGGCGCTCCAGCCCAGCGCCTCGCGCGTGGCCTGAACCTCGGCGGCGCCCAGGGCGGCGCCGTGCACGTCGTGGCTGCCCTGCTTGTTGGGCGCGCCCTTGCCGATCACGGTCTTGCAGCAGATCAGCGTGGGCTTTCCCTCGGCCTGCGCGGCCGCGCTGCGTGCGCGCTGCAGCGCGGCGTGGATCAGGCTGGGGTCGTGACCGTCCACTGTGACCACGTGCCAGCCGTAGGCAGCGAAGCGGCGCGGTGTGTCGTCGGTGAACCAGCCCTGCACATGGCCATCGATGGAAATTCCGTTGTCGTCGTACAGCGCGATCAACTTGGACAGGCGGAGCGTTCCTGCGAGCGAACACACCTCGTGGCTAATGCCTTCCATGAGACAGCCGTCACCCAGGAACACGTAGGTGTGGTGGTCCACGATGTCGTGGCCGGGGCGGTTGAACTGGTGCGCGAGCAGCTTCTCGGCCAGCGCCATGCCGACCGCGTTGGCCAGGCCCTGGCCCAGCGGTCCGGTGGTCGTTTCCACACCCGGTGTCACGCCCACTTCAGGGTGGCCGGCGGTCTTGCTGTGCAGGCGGCGGAACTGGCGCAGGTCGTCCATCGACAGGTCGTAGCCCGTGAGGTGCAGCAGCGCGTACAGCAGCATGGAACCGTGGCCGTTGGAGAGCACGAAGCGGTCTCGGTCGTGCCAGGCGGGGTTGGCGGGGTTGTGGCGCAGGTGGCGGTTCCACAGCACCTCGGCGATGTCGGCCATGCCCATGGGTGCGCCCGGGTGGCCCGAGTTCGCGGCCTCTACCGCGTCCACCGCCAGCATGCGGATGGCGTTCGCCATGCGGCGCGCAAGATCGAGATTGGGTGGTTTGCGGGCGGTGCTCATGCGAAGGCCCTCTGCTTGCGCTCCATCATCCGCCAGATGAAGGGCGTAAAAATGAGCTGCATCGCCAGCTCCATCTTGCCGCCGGGCACCACGATGGTGTTGGCGCGCGACATGAACGAGTCGTGCACCATGCTCAGCAGGTACTGGAAATCGATGCCCTTGGGTTTGGCGAAGCGGATCACGACGAAGCTTTCGTCCGGCGCGGGAATCTCGCGCGCAATGAAGGGGTTGGACGTGTCCACGCACGGTACGCGCTGGAAGTTGACGTGCGTGTGCGCGAACTGCGGGCAGATGTAGTTCACGTAGTCGGGCATGCGGCGCAGGATGGTGTCGGTCACCGCCTCGGTGCTGTAGCCGCGCTTGGACTTGTCGCGCCAGAGCTTCTGGATCCACTCCAGGTTAATCACCGGCACGACGCCGATGAGCAGGTCGGGGTGTTGGGCGATGTTCACGTCGGGCGTGATCACTGCGCCGTGCAGACCTTCGTAGAACAGCAGGTCTGTGCCGGTAGGCAGTTCTTCCCATGGGGTGAAGGTGCCGGGCTCCTGCCGGTAGGGGGCGGCCTCGTCGGGATCGTGCAGGTACTTGCGCGACATGCCGGTGCCGCTGCGGCCATAGGCGGCGAACAGCGCTTCGAGTTCGGGGAAGAGGTTGTTCTCCGGGCCGAAGTGGCTGAAGTGGCCGTTGCCGGCGCGCTCGGCCTCTGCCTGGCGCTGCTTCATCTCCTTGCGGTCGTGGCGGTGGAAGCTGTCGCCTTCGATGATGGCGGCGCTGACGCCTTCGCGGCGGAAGATGTTCTCGAAGGTGCGGGTGACCGAAGTGGTTCCCGCGCCCGACGAGCCGGTGATGGCGATGATGGGGTGGCGCTCAGACATGGTGACGTCCCGTGAAGTTGAAGAATCGGTGCGAATGCAAGCGTGGAGGCCGACCGCTCAGACGCGGAACAGGCTGCGTTCGTGGAACAGGGGGTTGTCCAGGTCTTTGCGGACGGGTTCGGCGTGGTAGCGCTCGATGCGCTCCACCTCGTCCTTCGAACCGAACACCAGGCCGATGCGCTGGTGCAGGCCCTCGGGCTGCACACCGAGCATGGGAACGCGCCCGGTGCTGGCGCGCCCGCCGGCCTGTTCCATGATGAAACCGATGGGGTTGGCCTCGTACAACAGGCGCAGGCGGCCGGGCTTCGATGCGTCCTTCGTGTCGCGCGGGTAGAGGAACACGCCGCCGCGCATGAGAATGCGATGCGCCTCGGCCACCATGCTGGCGATCCAGCGCATGTTGAAGTCCTTGGCGCGCGGGCCGGTCTTGCCGGCCAGGCATTCGTCCACGTACCGCTTCACCGGCGCTTCCCAGAAGCGGCTGTTGGACGCGTTGATCGCGAATTCCTGCGTGTCGGCGGGTACGGTGAGATCGGGATGGGTGAGGATGAATTCGCCCAGGTTGGGGTCGAGCGTGAAGCCGGCCACGCCATTGCCCACCGTGATCACCAGCATGGTGGTGGGGCCGTAGAGTGCGTAGCCGGCGGCCACCTGCTGCGTGCCGGGTTGCAGGAAGTCGGACTCGGTCACCTCGCGGTCTTCGGCTGCCGGCGCGCGCAGCACCGAGAAGATGCTGCCCACCGACACATTCACGTCGATGTTGCTGGAGCCGTCGAGCGGGTCGAACACCAGGAGGTACTTGCCGCGCGGGTAGGTCCGGGGAATCTGGTACGGCGCGTCCATCTCTTCCGACGCCATACCCGCTAGGTGGCCGCCCCATTCGGTGATGCGCAAAAAGTACTCGTTGCTCAGCACGTCCAGCTTCTTCTGTGTTTCACCCTGCACGTTGACCGAGCCCCCGGTCTCGGCCGCGTGGTTGCCCAGCACGTCGCCCAGCGCGCCGAATGCCACCGCGCGCGCGATGGCCTTGCAGGCCATGGCCACGTCAAGAATGAGCGCGTTGAAGTCGCCGCTGGCTTGGGGGAAGCGGCGGCGTTCTTCGATCAGGTACTGGGTGAGGGTCTTGCGGCCGGTCAATGGCATGGTGTGCTCCGCGTGGGGTTGCTGGAATGACGATCGGTTGAATCTGCGGCTTTGCGCAGCGCGCCCATGACGCCGTAGTAGCCGCCGCCCGCGTCGGGCGCGCCGAAGACCGCGCTGCCGGCCACGCAGATGTCGGCGCCGGCCTGCACGATCTGGCCGATGTTGTCCAGCTTCACGCCACCGTCCACCTCCAGCCAGATGGGCTGGCCACCGGCGGTGGTGTGCGCGTCGATGCGGCGGCGCGCCTCGCGCAGCTTGTGCAGCGTGGCAGGTATGAACGCCTGGCCGCCGAAGCCCGGGTTCACGCTCATGAGCAGCACCATGTCCAGCTTGTCCATCACGTGGTCCATCCAGGCCAGCGGCGTGGCGGGATTGAACACCAGCCCTGCCTTGCAGCCGTGCGAGCGGATCAGTTGCAGCGTGCGGTCCACGTGGCGCGAGGCATCGGGGTGGAAGGTGATGCAGCTCGCACCCGCCTTGGCGAACAGCGGCACCAGCGCGTCCACGGGCTCCACCATCAGGTGCACGTCGATCGGAATCTGCACATGCGGGCGGATCGCCTCGCACACCAGCGGGCCGATGGTGAGGTTGGGCACGTAGTGGTTGTCCATCACGTCGAAGTGCACGAAGTCCGCGCCCGCCGCTTCGATGGCGCGCACTTCTTCGCCCAGGCGGGCGAAGTCGGCTGACAGGATGGAGGGTGCCAGCCGAACGGGGGAGGGTGGCAGGAGGGGCGGGTTCGCTCGGGACATCGTGGGGCGACTCTGTTGTGTGGGGGAAATGGACGCGACCGATCAGGCCGACTCGAACAGGGTGCTGCCGGCGTGCCAGCGGCGCAGGGCGTCCACCGTGACCCAGCGCTGGTCCATGCCAGCGACACCCTGGGGCAAGGGTTGTGCGAGATCGCCCAGGTGCGGCAACACCAGCAGGGCGTCGTCAAAACGCTGGCCGGTGGTGTGCACGGTGGGTGTGACCAGGGTCTGAAGGCTGGCGGCGGTGGCCGCGCGCAGGCCGTTGGCCGAGTCCTCGAAGGCCAGGCAGGCCTGCGCCGGCAGGCCCAGGGTGGACAAGACCTGCTGGTACACCAGCGGGTCGGGCTTCTTGCGTGCGGCGGTGGCCGCATCACCGATGGCCGCGAAGTGGCGCCGCCAATCCGGCCCGAGTGGGGTGCGCAGCAAGGCATCGATGTTGGCTGGTGTGGTGGTGGTGGCGATGGCCAGGCGAAGGCCGGCAGCGAGCGCCTCGCGCATGAGGCGCAACACGCCTGGGCGCAGCGGCAGCTGGCCGCCGCTCACGCGGCTTTCGTAGAGGCGCGTCTTGATGGCATGCACGCGGTCGATGGTGGTTCGCGCCGCGGCGCCGCTGGCGATCTCGGGTTCGACCATGTGCCAGTGGTGTGCGATGCGTTCCTTGCCGCCAGAGACCTGCAACAGGCGGATGTAGGTGGTCTCGTCCCAATGCCAGTCCAGGCGCACTTCGGCAAAGGCGTCGTTGAAGGCGGTGCGGTGGGCTTCTTCGGTGTCGGCCAGGGTGCCGTCGACGTCGAAGATGAGGGCCTCAAGCATGGGTTGCTCCTTCGGCGCCGAAGAGGCGGCTGCCAAGGATGTCGCTCGCCTGCAGCGTGGTGAGTTCTTCCGCGCTGAGCTCGTGGTCAGGCTGCGAAAACAGACGGCTGGCCTGTCTCAGGCGTGCACGGTCGAGCGCGTTGCGCACGCTGCGCGCATTGGCGAAATGGGGTTGCTCCAGCCGCAGGCCGAGGTAACGTCCGAAGGCCTCGGCGGCTTCCGGGCTGAAGCGGTGATTCTGCTCGGCGAGCATCCTGCGCGAGATCTGCATCAGCTCGCCGGCGCTGTAGTCGGGAAAGGTGAGGTGGTGCGCAATGCGCGAGCGCATGCCGGGGTTGGACTGAAAGAAGGTGTTCATCCTGTCCTCGTAGCCGGCCAGGATCACCACGAGGTCGTCGCGGTGGTTCTCCATCACCTGCAGCAGGATCTCGATCGCCTCCTGCCCGTAGTCGCGTTCGTTCTCGGGGCGGTAGAGGTAGTACGCCTCGTCGATGAAGAGCACGCCGCCCATGGCCTTCTTCAAAACCTCGCGCGTCTTCGGCGCGGTGTGGCCGATGTACTGGCCCACCAGATCGTCGCGCGTCACGGCCACCATGTGGCCCTTGCGCACATAGCCCAGCCGGTGAAGGATCTGCGCCATGCGCAGTGCCACCGTGGTTTTGCCGGTGCCGGGGTTGCCCGAGAAGCACATGTGCAGGCTGGGCGGCTGCGAAGGCAGACCCAGGCCGGTGCGGAGTTTGTCAATGACCAGCAGCGCCGCGATGTCGCGCACCCGGGCCTTTACTGGCGCCAGGCCCACAAGCTCATCGTCCAGTTCCTGCAGCACGGCCTCCACCTGCGTGCTGGCCAGCACCGCGCCCACCGAGCGCGGTGCCTTTGCCGGGGTGTGGGCCGGTGCCGGGCCCTCCACCGATGCGGCCGCGGTGGTCACGGCGGCATCGAGTGGTGGCGGCGTGCTGCCAGGAATGAGGTACGACATGGCGGCCCGTGCTTTCAGGTTGCGTCTTGGTAACGCTCGCCTTCAGGGCGCACCGCGCCGTAGCCGCGCGTGGTGTAGCGCAGGCTGCGGCCGTTCACTTCCTGTCGCTCCAGCATGAAGCCGGGTTCGGTGGGGGGTCGGTTGACGATGAAACTCATCACGATGGTCTCGACGTTGCGCGTCGAGTCGAAGGCCATCATGCGGATGTAGTGGCGCGGGAATGCTTTGCGGCAAGCCTGCACTTCCTGCAGCACGCCGGCAGCGTCCTGCAGGTCGAACATCGGGTGGCCGTACATGGCCCAGTAGGTGTTGCGCGGATGCGGGTCGTCGGTGTATTCCACGCTCCAGGCGTAGCCACGCTTGAGGCCGTACTCGATCTGCGCGGTGATCTCCGCGTCGGTGAGCTCGGGCAGGAAACTGAACTGGCCTTGTGTGAGGCGGCCGGTGGGGTTGGTCATCATGGTGTGCGGTCCTCTGTGTTGGAGCGGGTCAGGCCATCGCGGGCGTAGCCACGTAGTCACTGGAATCGGTGCTCTGGTAGTTGAAGCTGATCTCGCCCCAGGTATCGAGCGCGGCCTTGAGCGGGCTGCAGTGCTGCGCGGCCTGCTTCAGGATGGTCGGGCCTTCCTCCAGCAGGTTGCGGCCCTCGTTGCGCGCTTTCACCATGCATTCCAGCGCGACGCGGTTGGCCACCGCGCCGGCCTGGATGCCCATGGGGTGGCCGATGGTGCCGCCGCCAAACTGCAGCACCACGTCGTCGCCGAAGAGGTCGATCAGCTGGTGCATCTGGCCGGCGTGGATGCCGCCCGAAGCCACGGGCATGACCTTCTTCAGGTCGGCCCAGTCCTGGTCGAAATAGAGGCCACGTGGCAGATCGGTCTTGGTGTAGCTGTCGCGACAGACGTTGTAGTAGCCCTGCACCGTGAGCGGGTCGCCTTCGAGCTTGCCGACCGCGGTGCCGGTGTGCAGGTGGTCGCAGCCCGCCAGGCGCAGCCACTTGGCGATCACGCGGAAACTCACGCCGTGGTTCTTCTGCCGCGTGTAGGTGCCATGGCCCGCACGGTGCATGTGCATAATCATGTCGTGCTTGCGGCACCAGTTCGCCATGCTCTGGATGGCGGTGTAGCCAATGACCAGATCCACCATCACGATGACCGAGCCCAGTTCTTTCGCGAACTCGGCGCGCTCGTACATGTCTTCCATCGTGGCGGCGGTTACGTTCAGGTAGCTGCCTTTCACTTCACCGGTCTCGGCGCTGGCCTTGTTCACCGCGTCCATCACGAAGAGGAAGCGGTCGCGCCAATGCATGAAAGGCTGCGAGTTGATGTTCTCGTCGTCCTTCATGAAATCGAGCCCGCCCTTGAGGCCTTCGTACACCACGCGGCCGTAGTTGCGGCCCGAGAGGCCCAGCTTGGGCTTGGTGGTGGCGCCCAGCAGCGGGCGGCCGAACTTGTCCAGCCGTTCGCGCTCGACCACCAGGCCGGTCGGCGGGCCTTTGAAGGTTTTCACGTAAGCCACCGGGATGCGGATGTCTTCCAGGCGGGCGGCCTTCAGCGGCTTGAAGCTGAACACGTTGCCAATCAGGCTCGCCGTCATGTTGGCGATGGAGCCTTCTTCGAACAGGATCAGGTCGTAGGCCACCCAGGCAAAGTACTCGCCCGGGCGGTTGGGCACCGGCTGCACCTTGTAGGCCTTGGCGCGGTAGCTGTCGCAGGCGGTCAGTCGGTCGGTCCACACCACCGTCCAGGTGGCGGTGCTCGATTCGCCGGCCACAGCGGCGGCGGCTTCTTCGGGGTCCACCCCGTCCTGCGGGGTGATGCGGAACAGGCACAACGTGTCCGTGTCCTTGGGCACGTAATCGGGCATCCAGTAGCCCATTTGCTTGTACTTGAGCACGCCTGCGCTGTAGCGCTTTTTGGCGTCCTTGATCTCGGTGGAACCTACGGGGGCGTTGCTCATGTGTTGCTCCAAAAAGTGAGGTTTGTCTGGGGTGGAGCGGACTTTAAATTTGGGTGTAAATAAAGTAAATTCACGATTTCTTGAATTTCGATTAAGGTTTTACTTAATGAAGAACGCCACCTTCCGGCAATTGCGCGTGTTCAGCGAGGTGGCGCGCCACCTCAGCTTTGCGCGGGCGGCGCAGGTGCTGCACCTCACCCCGCCGGCGGTGACGATGCAGATCAAGGAGCTGGAAGGGCACGTGGGCATGCCCCTGTTCGAGCGCAACGGCCGCAAGGTGGCGCTGACCACCGTGGGCGAGTACATGCTGGTTTATGCGCGCAAGATGCTGGCCACGCTCAAGGATGCAGAAGACGCCGCGGCCCGACTACAGAAACTGGAGACCGGCACTCTGGTGATCGGCATGGTGAGCACGGCGAAATACTTTCTGCCGCATCTCTTGGCTGAGTTCCGGCGCGAGCACGGCAACATCGACCTGCGTCTGGCAGTGAGCAACCGCGAACAACTGGTGAAGATGCTGCACGCCAACGAGGTGGACATCGCCATCATGGGCCGCCCGCCCAAGGAACTGGCCACGCGCGCCGAGCCGTTTGCTGCGCACCCGCACGTGTTCGTGGCACCGGTCGATCACCCGCTGGCGCTGGCGGCCCAGATGCCCGCAGCTCTGCTCAAGGAATACGACTTCATCGTGCGTGAGCAGGGTTCCGGCACACGCGCCGCGCTGGAGAAGTTTTTGCTCAGCGAGCACGTCGAGTTGCGCGTGATCATGGAAATGGCCAGCAACGAGACCATCAAACAGGCCGTGATGGCCGGCATGGGTCTGAGCTTCTTGTCGCTGCATACCGTGGGGCTGGAGCTGAACAGCCGGCTGCTGACGGTGCTGGACGTGGAAGGTGCTCCGGTGGTGCGCGCCTGGAACGTAGTGCACACCTTGTCCAAGCTGCTGTCTCCAGCTGCCGAGGCCTTTCGCTACTTCGTGTTGGAGCGGGGTGAGAGCTACCTGGCAGAGAACTTCCCTGCATCGTTCTCTGGGATGAATGCGGGCTGAAACGTCGTCGACCGCACTGCAGAACAGATAGAGCTCCCAAGCCGTGATCAGGTCATCGGTGATTCGCCGAACGCTGCAGTCGCGTCATCACCGAGTTCCAGATCCCGGCCGGCAAGGTGTACCTGTCGCCCATCATCGACTGCTTCGATGGCTTGGTCGTCAGCTGGACCATCGGGACGCGCCCTGACGCTGAACTCGTCAACACGATGCTCGATGCAGCCATTGAAACGGTGGTCGATACCAACGACCGGCCAGTCGTCCATTCTGATCGTGGAGCCCACTATCGTTGGCCTGGCTGGCTATCGAGGATCGGGGTCTCCTCGTTTTCAGTGCAATAAGTGACGGTACGCAAAGCTAGCACTGGCGCGGGGGTGGTCTGGGTAGACCGTTGATTTCATTGACTTTCCTGTTCGCTTTGTAAACGGGTATGGTGGCCTCCCACTTTT